>JBFELO010000102.1:0-16328 GCA_041552055.1 Candidatus Sulfomarinibacteraceae bacterium
AAAAAAGGTGCCGGAAAGGAGGAGGGTCCTTTCCGGCAGTGTCTATGGAAGGAGGGGATTGTCAGTGTGCCGTCGCCGGGTTGTCGAAGAACTCGGCGAGATCGATCTTGTGGTCGCGCAGCTTTTCGGGCGGCGCGGTCAGGTAGTTGTAGCGACGGCCGTAGCGCAGCAGAGTGTGCTCGAGCATGCGGCGGCCGCGGTACAGGCGCGACATCACGGTGCCCACCGGGACCTCGAGAATCTCCGCGATCTCTTTGTACGCGAATCCTTCGAGGTCGGCGAGCAGCACGACCATCTTGTAGTCGTGCGGAAGGTCGATCAGGGTTTGCTTCACCTCGTGGTCCATCTCCGACGCGATCGCGCCGTTCTCGGGGTCGATGGATGATTCGTGCATGGCGTCGAGCAGGGTTTGCTCGAGGCCCTCGTGGACGTCGTCGAAGTCCACCTTCGGCGGTTGGAGTTTCTTCTTGCGGTAGGAGTTGATGAAGGTGTTCTTCATGATCTTGAACAGCCAGGCCTTGAAGTTCGTGCCCTCCGCGAAGCGCTCGTAGTACTTGTAGGCCTTGAGATAGGTCTCCTGAATCAGGTCCTCGGCGTCCTCGACCGACCGGGTCATCCGGAGCGCGCTCTTGAAGAGCTGGTCACGGTACGGCAGCTGCCCGGAGGTGAAATCCCACATCCTTGGTTCCGCTGGTGGTGCCACTGTGTCCTCCATGTTGCGGGGATGATACATAACTGAAACATATCTGTCAAGCAAGCGGAATATAAAAATAATCTTCGCCACCTGTTTCATTTAAGAAACCAAGAGTCAGGATGTTTGCCCGACGCTCTCGCATGCATCTAACGGCTTTGTATGGAATACATAACGCATTCGGCGACAGCGGCGGCGGCCTTTACGCGCTCGTGGAGAGATGGCTCGAGGAACGAGGCTGTGAGATCGATGCGGCTCGGTGACGTCAACGCGGTCTTCTGCCGTCGCGCTCCCCGAAGCAATTCACTGCTTGAATTGCTCTGAGGGGACTCTTCCTGGCGATTCGCGGAGAACAGCGGAGCGAATCGCAGGGGTGGCACAAAAAAATCGGGGCTCGTTCGAGCCCCGATCTGGTGCAGCAGCGGCGTGACTCAGCCGGCCAGAATCAGGAACGCGATGATCAACGCGTAAATGACCAGCGACTCGATGAGCGCCAGACCGATGATCATGGTGATGCGGATCGGTCCGACAGCGCCGGGGTTGCGGCCGATTGCCTCGCACGCGGCCGACAGACCGCGACCCTGACCGAGCGACCCGAACGCGGCCGCGATGCCGATGGCGAAAGACGCGCCGATGAACTGGAAGATGTTCTTCCCGGCCGCAGCCGCCTCGCCGTGTTCCTGCGCGATCGCCGGCGCAGCCATTGCCAGAATGATCAGTACCACCGCCAGAACTGAATACCGTCGAATCATACAATCCTCCCTAGGCTAGTCGCACGATTTGGTTAGTGATCCTCTTGCGGGACGGCGCCGTTGAGGTACGCCATCGTCAGCATGATGAAAATGAAGGCCTGGAGCAGCGCACCGAAGATGCCCAGCCCCATCATCGGCCACGGCAGAATGAACGGGAACAGGAAGAAGAAGATCCCGGTCGCCGTGTGCTCGCCGAAGATGTTGCCGAACAGCCGCAGCGCCAGCGACAGGATTCGAGCCAGGTGCGAGATGATCTCGATCGGCACCATCAGCGGCGCGAGCAGCGGCAGCGGCCCGGCGAAGTGCTTCAGGTACTTGACCAGGCCGTTGTCTTTGATGCCGACCAGGTTGTAGTAGACGAAGGCCGTGATCGACAGCGCGAACGTGGTGCTCGGGTTCGCGGTCGGCGGCTGTACGAAGAAGAACAATCCGAAGATGTTGCAGGTGAAGATGAAGATGGCCAGACCGCCGATGAACGGCAGGAAGCGCTTGCCGTACCCGTGACCCACAACGTCGTCGATCAACCCCTCGAGACCGGACATCACCTGCTCGAGCATTTGCTGGCCGTTGCCCGGTGACTCGACCGACAGCCGCCTGCTGAGGGGAATGAGGACGGCCGCCAGCAGGACCACGACCAGCATCGCCATGATCACGTGATCGGGCAGCCAGTAACCGGCCTCGTGGAGGCCCATCAGCTCCTGCCAGCGCGCGCTGGACTCGCCGAAGACAGCCATCAGCAGGCGGTTGATCGGATCGTAGAGGAACGAGACAGGATGGTGCATCAACCTCCTCCAGACCACCCCCAGCGGAGGCCCTCGACTATCAGGGCGACCACGAGGGTTGAAAACCCAAGTGCGACTGCCACGGGCTCGATTCCGGGAACCCACAGCAGCGCGGCAAACAGGCCGGCGAACAGGGCGAGGCGTCCGACGATCTGCAGTACGGATCGGCTATCGAATTGCGGTTCTCCGGGCTGCACCACCCGTCGAAGCACCGCCTCGAGCCAGCGGAAATTGATGATAGCGACCGCACCCGCCCCGGTCAAGCTCGCCGCGCCAGCAAAAGACTTTCTCAAAATCAGCTCACCAGCTGCGCCCACGATCACCAACCCCCACGCGGTGCGTGCCACACGCTGAATAAACAGTCCCTCCCGATCATCGGGCGGGAGATCCATAGTCGTCCTCGTCTTCTTCGTCTTCCTTGTCGTCGTCCGGCGGATACACCTTGAGGCCGAGCTCGGGCCGCAGCTGGTCTTCCTCCGAGCGGCTGGCCTGGGCGGTGATCCGGAACAGGTTGACGAACCCGGCGGCAATTCCAAACAGGGAGAACACCACCATCAGCCACGGTGCGGTTCCGAGATGGGTGTCGAGCCATCGACCAAAGAAGAACCCGATGGCGATCGCCACCGGGAACTGGATCCCGATGATCGAGACGTTGAGCCAGGTGGAGGCGCCCCGAAGGGCACGTTGGGTCTTCTTCTTGGCCATCGCGCCACCCCAAATCTTCGCTGACGGCAGCTGCAGCCCCGTCGCTCCGTCGAGCCTCCTACATCAGCTGCAGAGCGCTGAGCCATTGCACCACCGGGGTCGGGTAGATCCCGACGACCAGCGTGGCGACGGCGCACAGTGCGATCATCGCCTCGACCCATCGATCCCGATGCATCTCGGCGGGACGCGCCGCTTCCTCGTCCCGCAGGTACATCTGGACCACGATCCGGAAGTAGTAGTACAGGCTGACCGCAGACATGACGACGGCGATCAGGGTGAGTACCACGTAGCCGCCGTTCACCGCGGCGGCGAACAGGTAGAGCTTGCCCATGAACCCGGCCGTGGGGGGGATCCCGGCGAGCGCCAACATGAACCACAACATCAGCGCCGCGGCTGCCGGGTGGCTTCGTGCCAGCCCGGCGTAATCGGTGATGGCCTCGCCCGTGTAGCCCCTCGACTCCAGAAGGATGACGAAGCCGAAGGCACCGAGGTTCATGAACGCGTACACCAGCATGTACAGCAGCACCGACCAGGTCCCCATGACGTTGGCCGCCACCAGCCCCATCAGTGCATAGCCGGCGTGGGCGATCGACGAGTAGGCCAGCATCCGCTTGACGTTGTCCTGGGTCAATGCCGCGATGTTGCCGTAGATCATGGTCGCGGCCGACGCCACCCAGAGCACCACGCGCCAGTAATCCACCTCGGGCGCGAACGCCCCTGCGAAGAGCCTCAGGAACATGGCGAAGGCCGCCGCCTTTGGCGCCACCGACATGAACGCGGTCACCGGTGTCGGCGCCCCCTCGTACGCGTCGGGTGTCCAGACGTGGAACGGCACCGCCGCGACCTTGAACAGCATGCCGAACGCCACGAGCACGATCCCGAGCAACAAGGCCAGGTTGTTGTCCGGCACCGCCGCCAGCCGATCATGGATCGACTGCAGGTCGAGTGTGCCGGTCGTGCCGTACACCAGCGAAATCCCGTACAGCAAGATGCCGGACGAGAGAGCGCCGAGGACGAAGTACTTGACTGCGCCCTCGTTCGACTTGACCTCGAGCTTGAAGTAGCCGACGAGTACGTACACGGACAACGCCATGAGCTCGAGCCCGACGTACATGCTGGCGAGGTTTGCACCCGACACCATCACGAACATGCCGACGGTGGCGTACAGCACCAGCGAGCAGAACTCGCCGCCGCCGTAGCCCGACCGCTCCAGATAGCCGGCGGCCATCAGGATGGAGATCGCCGAGGCTGCAAGCACGAGCAGCTTGACGAATACGGCCATCTGGTCGATGACCAGCATCTCGCCGAGGATCGTGAACGCTCCCTCGGTCGGTCTGCCGACGAGCAACACCAGGACAGCGGTGATCGCCAGCGAGGTCACGGCCAAGGCCGACACCACCCGCGTTCCGTGCGGTCGTAACGGGATCCCGACCAACAACAGCGCGAAGCCCGCCGCGGCGAGGAAGATCTCGGGGAGAAACGGCACGAACTCCGCGAGCGGCATGCACTACTCCTCGACGGTCTCGTCGTGGTGGGTGGGCGCGGCGATGGCCGCCACGTAGTCCGCGGCGGTCTCCTCGGGCATCGCCACCTGCACCCGAGCCAAGACCCGGTCGACGGTGGGTTCCATGAGCCGGAAGAACGGCTTCGGATAGAGCCCGATCCAGAACGCCAGGATGATCAGCGGGATCAAGGTCCACTGCTCGCGCAGGTTGAGGTCGGTGAGCCCCTTGTTCTTCTCGTTCGTGATCTCGCCGAAGAACACCCGCTGGTACAGCCACAACATGTAACCGGCGCCGAGCACGATGCCGGTGGCTGCGAACAGGGCCCACACCCAGGAGTGATGGAACACGCCGATCAGGATGGTGAACTCGCCGATGAAACCGTTGAGGGTCGGCAGACCGATCGACGACATGGTGATGATCATGAAGAAGGTCGCGTACAGCGGCATCACCTTCGCCAGCCCGCCATACTCGGCGATCATGCGGTTGTGCCGCCGCTCGTACACGATTCCGACCAGGAGGAAGAGCGCGCCTGTCGAGATGCCGTGGTTGATCATCTGCAGGATCGAGCCCTTGAGACCGGCCTGATTGAGCGCGAACATGCCGATCATGACGAATCCCATGTGACTGACACTGGAGTAGGCCACCAGCTTCTTCATGTCCTTCTGGGCCATCGCGACCAGCGCTCCGTAGATGATCGCGATCACCGCCAGCACCCCGACCCACCACACCGCCTTGACAGTCGCGTCCGGCAGCAGCGGCAGGGAGAATCGGATGAACCCGTAGGTTCCCATTTTCAGCAGGACACCGGCCAGGATCACCGAACCCGCGGTCGGCGCCTCCACGTGGGCATCCGGCAACCAGGTGTGGAACGGGAACATCGGCACCTTGATCGCGAAGCCCACGAAGAACGCCAGGAAGACCCAGAACTGGAGCTCGGGTGGGATCTGCGAGGCGATTTCGTACAGGACCGGTACCTCGAAGGTGAGTGCGTTGCCGAGGCCAGCCAGCCCGACCGCGGCCAGACCGCTGCCGTTGAAGAAGTAGAGCGCCAGGATTCCGACGAGCATCAGCACCGAGCCGACCAGGGTGTAGAGGAAGAACTTGATCGCCGCGTACAGCTTGCGTGGACCGCCCCAGACCCCGATCAGGAAGTACATCGGGACCAGCATCACCTCCCAGAACACGTAGAACAGGATGAAGTCGAGCGAGCAGAACACTCCCAGCATCCCGGTCTGGAGCAGCAGCAGGAAGATGTAGTACTCCTTCTCACGCTCGGTGACTGCGGTGAACGAGCTGTACACCGAGATGAACCCGAGCAGGGTCGTGAGCAGAATCAGCAGGATCGCGAAGCCGTCGACTCCAAAGATGTACTGAACGCCGACCGAGGGGATCCACTGCTTGACGGTGGCGAACTGGAACTCGGCGCCGTCCGGTTGGTACAGCAGCCACAGCGGGATGGCGATGATGAAGTCGAGCCCCGTGATCAACGTCGCGAACCACTTGACGGCCGCGCTGTTCTCTTTCTTGATGAAGAACATGGTCAGCAGCGCGCCGATCAGCGGCAGGTAACAGACCAGGTTGAGCAGCCAGCCCAGGTTGAAGTCGTAGGTCATCGTTGCCTCTGCTCCCTAGAATCTCTCAAAAGCTCACCAGGAAAACGATCAACAGCACCGCTGCCCCGAACACCATCACCATGGCGTAGCCCTGGGTGAAGCCGACCTGGAGGCGGCGGAACTGGTGGCTGGCGACGTCGTAGATCTTGGCAATCAGGTTGACGGCGCCGTCAACGACTCTCAGGTCGAAGATGCCCGACAGGAAGCTCGAGCCCACGGTGGCGTGGCGGGTGCCGTTGACGGCACCGTCCACGACGCGGGCGTCCACGTCCCACAGCAACCGCGCGAGGCCGACCGTGCCCGACACCACGGTGGCGTCGTACAGCTCGTCGACCCAGTATTTGTTCAGCAGCATCTTGTAGGCGAACGGGAACCGCTCGGCGAGCGAGCGGGGCATTACGAACGCCTTTTCACCCGCGTAGTACCGGGTGGCCAGCCAGATGCCGAACCCGGCGACCGCCAGCGACAAGACGATCAGGCCGAACTCGAGTCCGAGGCCGACGTGCTGGGCATGCTCGGCGCCGTGCTCGCCGTGGCCGAGCGGCAGCAGGATCGGCTCCATGAACTGCTCGATCTTGTTCCACTCGGGGTGGCCGAAGAGGTAGCCTGGGAAACCGATGAACCCGCCGACGATCGACAGCACACCGAGGATCTGCAGCGGCAGCGTCATCGTCCGGGGCGACTCGTGCAGGTGGTGCTCGGCCTCCTCGCCGCCGCGGAACTCACCGTGGAAGGTCATGTGAACCAGCCTGAACATGTAGAACGCTGTCAAGAACGCGCCCGCCACCGCCAGCAGCCACAGCAACGCGTAGACGGTGCCGTGGTCGTTGAGGTTGCCGTAGCCGGCGGCGAACGCCTTGGCCAGGATCTCGTCCTTGGAGAAGAAACCGGCGAACGGAACGATGCCTGCGATGGCGATGGTCGCCGCCAGGAACGTCCAATAGGTGGTGGGCATGTACTTCCTGAGGCCGCCCATCTTCCGCATGTCCTGCTCACCGCCGCAGGCGTGGATCACCGATCCGGAGCCCAGAAACAGGCAGGCCTTGAAGAATGCGTGGGTGACTACGTGGAAGATGGCGACGATGAAGGCGCCGACCCCGGCCGCCAGGAACATGTAACCGAGCTGCGACACGGTGGAGTAGGCGAGGACCTTCTTGATGTCGTTCTGGGCCAGTCCGATGGTGGCCGAGAACACCGCTGTCAGGCCGCCGATGATCGCCACCACCAGCATGGCGGTCGGGCTGATCCGGTAGAAGATGTTGCACCGGGCCACCATGTAGACGCCCGCGGTGACCATGGTGGCGGCGTGGATCAGAGCCGACACCGGGGTCGGGCCGGCCATGGCGTCGGGCAACCACACGTAGAGCGGGATCTGCGCCGATTTCCCGATCGCACCCACGAAGAGCAGCAGCCCAATCACGGTCGCCGCGGTCGTGTAGTGCTCGGGGTGGGCGGCCGCGGCGCCGAACATGTCGGTGTACTCGACGGTGCCGAACACCGCGAATGCCGCGAAGATCGCGAGCAGGAATCCGAAATCGCCGATCCGGTTGACGATGAAGGCCTTCATGCCGGCCGACGCACACCAGAGCTTCTCGAAGTAGAACCCGATCAGCAGGTACGAGCACAGCCCCACGCCCTCCCAGCCGACGAAGAGCACCGGCAGGTTGGAGCCCAGCACGAGCACCAGCATGGAAAACATGAACAGGTTGAGGTAGCTGAAGTAGCGGGCATAGGCGCGGTCGGACTCGTCGTGCATGTAGCCGACGGAGTACACGTGGATGAGGAACCCGACGAAGCTGACAAAGCCGACCATCACCGCGGACAATGGATCGATCTGAAAGGCGGCGTCGATGGTCACGTCGACCAGCGATCCGTCCAGGATCCGCACCGAGCCCCCGGTGATCCACTCGTAGACCCTGACGACGTACGGGTGGTGGATGTCCTCCTGGAGATACCACTGGATGACCGCCGCCCAGCCCCACAGCCAGGCGAGCCCGGAACCGAGCAGGGCCACCGTGTGAGTCACGCCCTTGGACAGCCCGCGACGGTTGGAGACGAAGCCGTTGAACGCCGCACCGAGCAGCGGGAACAGGGGGACGAGCCAGATCAGGTCGTAGAACTTCATCGACTAGCCCCGCATCTCGTCGACCTCGTCGAGCGCGACGGTGTCCTTGAGCCGGACCAGGGCGATGATCAGCCCGAGGCCGATCGCGGCCTCGGCGGCGGCCACGGTGATCACGAAGATCGCCAGGACCTGGCCCGCGAGATCGCCGAGCCGAAAAGAGAACGCGATCAGGTTCAGGTTGACGGCGTTGAAGATCAGCTCCAACGAGAGCAGCACCGTGATGAAGTTGCGCCGTAGCATCACGCCGATCACGCCGAGCGACAGCAGGACCAGCGACAGCACGACGTAGTGGGTCGCGGAGATCATCGCTCCGCCTCCCCGGCGCCGCGCACGAGTGCGGCATCTCTGCGACCGAAGATGATGGCGCCGATCATGGCCACCAGCAGCACCACCGACACCACCTCGAAGGGGACCAGATACTTGGTGTAGAGCACCATGCCCACCGCCTCGGTGTTGCCGACCACCAGGCCGTCCACTTGCTGCAGCGCGGTCGCGTCGTGCGAGCCGGCCGCCAGCACGCCGAGCGAGAAGACGACCGCCAGCAGGGCGCCGATGAGCACGCCCGCCACGATCGCCAACGGGGCGAGCTGGGACAGGTACACGGTGTCCGGCGTCAGGCCCCTGACGTTGACCAGCATGATCACGAAGAGGAACAGCACCATGATGCCGCCGGCGTACACCAGCACCTGGACCGCGGCCAGGAACTCCGCGTGGCGCAGCACGAACAGCGCCGCCACCATCAGGAAGGTCCACAGCAGCGAGAGCGCGGCATGGACGGGGTTGCGCAGCGCGATCACGCCCACACCCCCGGCCACCGTGAGCACCGCGAGGGTGTAGAACACGATCTGGGCGAAGTGCGAAACGATGAAGTCCATGTCGTCAGGACCTGCCTCTCGCTCTTCCGGCCGTGAAATTCCACACGCTCATGCCGCATCCTCCGACTCGCCTGCCTGCGGGGTCTCCGTCGTCTCATCGGGTGCCTTCTTGCCCATGGGATCGTGCGGCAGCTGTCCGTCCCTGGGAGCGATCACGCCCGGGAACGGCTTGACCCCCTCCCAGGTGAACAGGCGGTCCTTGGTGAAGTAGAGTCCCTCGTTACGCTCGTACACCGCCCCCTCGTAGGTCTTCGACGTCATCCAGATCGACCTCGGTTCGGTGGGGCATGCCTCCTCGCACAGGCCGCAGAACATGCACCGCTTCACGTCGATGTCGTAGCGGGTGATGGTCTTTTTCTTTTTCTTGGTGGTCGGGTCCACCTCGACCTTGTCGACCAGGTGGATGATGTCAATCGGGCACGCCTTGGCGCACAGCGCGCAGTCGATGCAGCGTTCCGAGTCGTAGCCGAACATGCCGCGGAAGCGGTCGGTCGGTTCGAGACGCTTCTCCGGGTACTGCACGGTCTCCTTGCGCCGGAAGAAGTAGCCCCCGGTCACCCGCAGACCCTTGAACAGGTCGATCGGGAACAGGCGGCCGAAAAACTCTCGCATCGTCATCGGCTCAGCTCCCGAGCAGCAGCACGCCGAGCGCCACCAGGCCCACGTTGGCCAGCGACAGCGGCAGCAGCCACTTCCAGCCCACTGCCATGAGCTGGTCGAACCGGTACCGCGGGAAGGTGCCGCGGAACCAGATGTAGACGAAGATGAACGCCATCACCTTGGCGAGGTACCAGACGAAGGGCGGGATCACGTCCAGGAACGAGAGCGCCGCCACGTTGGGGAACGGCCTCAGCCACCCACCGAAGAACAGGACCACGGCGAGCGACGACACCAACAGCATGTTCATGTACTCGGCGAGGAAGAAAAAAGCGAATTTCATTCCCGAGTATTCGGTGTGGAAGCCGCCGACCAGCTCCGACTCGGCCTCGGGGAGGTCGAACGGGTTGCGGTTGGTCTCGGCCACCCCGCACACGAAGTAGATCGCGAACCCGAGGATCCCGGGAACTACGAACCACACGCCGGCGGCTCGCTGAGCCTCGACGATGCTCACCAGCGACAACGAACCGGCCATGAGCAGCACCGAGACGACCGCGAACCCGAGCGGCACCTCGTAGGAGACCATCTGGGCGGCGGATCGCAGCCCGCCCATCAGCGAAAACTTGTTGTTGGACGACCAGCCGCCGAGGATGATGCCGTAGACCCCGATGGAGGACACCCCGAGCACGAAGAGCACGGCGATGTTGATGTCGGCCATGAACGGCTCGATCGTCAGGCCGCCGATCGTGAAGGCCTCGCCGAACGGGATCACGGCCCACACCAGGAACGACGGCACGAAGATCAGCAGCGGCGCCAGCATGAACACGAACTTCTCGGCGTTGGCCGGAACCAGGTCCTCCTTGGCGAACAGCTTGAAGACGTCGGCGATCGGCTGGAACAGACCCCGTGGCCCGACCCGGTTGGGTCCGATTCGCACCTGCATGTAGGCGAGTACCTTGCGCTCGGCGAGCGTCAGGTACGCGACGATGAACAGCAGCACGCCCAGGATCACCACGATCTTGGCGAGGGGGATCGCGAGGTACTGGATCAGGGGATCGCTCATCGGTCGATCTCCCCCAGGACGATGTCGAGTGTTCCGATGACCGCGACCAGGTCAGCGACCAGGTGACCGCGCACCATCTCCGGCAACACCTGCAGATTGATGAACGACGGTGGCCGGACGTGGCACCGGTAGGGCTGGGTACTCTTCTCCGTGGTCACGATGAAGTAGCCGAGCTCGCCCTTGGGCGCCTCCACCGAGCCGTAGATCATTCCCTCGCGCGCCCGCAGGACCTTGGGCGCGCGCGCCATGTGCGGTCCGTCGGGGAGCCGATCGAGGCACTGCCGGATGATGCGGCACGACTGCCGCATCTCCTCCATCCGAACGAGGTAGCGGTCGTAGGTGTCGCCGTTGACGCCGGTCGGCACGACGAAGTCGACCTCGTCGTAGCGGTCGTACGGGAACACCTTTCGAATGTCCCACTCGACGCCGGAGCCACGCAGCGGCGGGCCGGTGAGGCCCCACTCGATGGCGTCCTCGGGCGACACCACGCCGATGCCGATGGTGCGCTTCTTCCAGATCCGATTGTTGGTGAGCAGCTCCTCGTACTCGTCGATGTGGGCCGGAAACCCTTCCACCAGCGCCGAGCACCTGTCGACCCAACCGTCGGGCAGATCGAACGGAACGCCGCCGATCTTTATGGTGTTGAGCGTCAACCGGGCGCCGCAGTACTCCTCGAACAGGTCGAGGATCGCGTCGCGCTCGCGGAAGGTATAGAAGAACGGCGTGATGGCACCGATGTCGATGGCGTGGGTCGCCAGCCACACCAGGTGCGAGGCGAGCCGCTGGAGTTCGGCGAGGATCATGCGGATGTAGGCCGCGCGCGGTGGGATCGTGATGCCGAGCAGTCGCTCCATGGCGACACAGAACCCCTGGTTGTTGGTAGCCGCCGCCAGGTAGTCCATCCGGTCCGTGTGCGGAATGCACTGCGGGAACGCCATGGTCTCGAACAGCTTCTCGGTGCCGCGGTGGAGATAGCCGATGATCGGCTTGGCGTCGAGGATCTTCTCGCCGTCGAGCTTGAGCTGAACCCTGAGCACGCCGTGTGTCGCGGGGTGCTGAGGCCCGAAGCTGAGCTCCATCTCCTCGACGTCGAACAGGGAGGGAAACTGCTCGGACATCAGACCGCCTCCCGCCCGAAGAAATTCCGGACGTCCGTGGCTGCCGCGAAGGATACCGACGAGCTCATTCTGTGGCCTCCGTCGCCTTCTCGGGCTTCTTCTTTTCAGGCGGCGGCTCGACCTCCTCGTCGCGCACGGGACCACCGCCCGGCGGGTACACGTCGGGGTAGATCGCGGCGCCGGTGTCGATGCCCTCGACCGGGAAGTTCTTGCGCAGCGGGTGACCGTTGAAACCCTCCCAGGTGAGGATCCGCTCCAACGCCGGGTGGCCGTCGAACAGGATCCCAAACATGTCGTAGGTCTCGCGCTCCATCCAGTTGGCGGTCTTCCATACCCCGGTGACCGATGCGATCGGTTCAGAGTCGGGCAGCAACGCCCGCAACCGCAGACGCTTCGAGTCCTCGAACCGGTGCATCCAGTAGACGACGTCGAACCGGCCCTCCTCGCGCTCGGGCCAGTCGACCGCGGTCAGGTCCACCAGGAAGGCGAACTTCCGCTCGTCTTTGAGGAACCGGCAGACCTCCAGGACCTTGTCCCGCGGGATGCTGACCGTCACGTGCCCGGCGTAGTTGTCGGCGCCGAGAACCGAGTCAGCGACCGCTGCCGCCAGCGCGGCGACTTCGGGGTCGTCGGCCGCATCGGCGTGCTCCGGCGGTACCGGTTTCTCTTCCCAGGGCGGTTTGGGCTCGGCGTCTTCCTGCTCCTTCGCGGCCTTGGCGGCCGCCGCCTTGGCCTTCGCGGCGGCAATCTTCGCTGCCTTCTCCTCGTCGGAGAGCTTCGGCTTAGCGGGTTTCTCGTCGGCCGGCTGCTGCTCCTCGGCGGTCGCCTCGGGAGTCGACTCGGACGGCCGCTCCGGAGTCTCGTCGACGGGCGCGGGTGTGTCCTCGGCTGGCGGTTTCGGCGTCTCGTCGGTCATCGGCTCCTCACGATGCCCGGTGACGGGCGATGGTCATTCGATCGATCTTGCGCTGGAGCTGCATCAGGCCGTACAGCAGCGCCTCCGGCCGGGGAGGGCAGCCCGGGATGTAGACATCGACCGGGACCAGGCGGTCCACGCCCTGGGTGACGGCGTAGGTCTTGTAGGGTCCGCCGCAGGTCGCGCACGAGCCCATGGCGATGACCCATTTCGGGTCCGCCATCTGGTCGTACAGACGCTTGACCATCGGCGCCATCTTCTCGGTGACGGTCCCGGAGACGATCATGAGGTCGGCCTGCCGGGGGGTGCCGCGGAACACCTCGGCGCCGAATCGGGCCATGTCGAACCGCGGGTCGAGCACGGCCATCATCTCGATGGCGCAGCACGCGAGGCCGAACTGCATCGGCCAAAGGGAGCTGCGGCGAGCCCAGTTGAACAGCTTGTCGTAGCTGGTCGTGAGAATATTGCGGTCGAAGCGACCCTCGATCAGGCCCATTCCAGCGCCCCCCTCCGCCACGCGTACAGGTAGCCCACCAGCAGGATCGCGAGGAAGACCATCATCTCGATGAAGCCGAACAGTGCCAGCTGCCGGAACTGCACAGCCCAGGGAAACAGGAAGATGGTCTCCACGTCAAACACGACGAAGAGCACCGCGACCAGGTAGTACCGGATGGAAAAACGCGTGTCGAGGGCGTGGGTCGGGGCCTTCACGCCGCACTCATAAGGCTCGGCCTTGACCGGATCCGGGGATCCGGCCCGGATCACCTTCGCGAGCAGCAAGGTGACGATCGGAAAGGTGATCGCGACAAGGATGAACACGAGGATTGGAACGTAGTGCTCCATGACCCCCCCACGGGCGCGACTATTCTAGTCGGCGCCCGCTGCTTGTCAATAAATTCACAAGGCCTCGCTATCTTTCATGAGACCTGATCGCAGTTGATGAAGAGAGCCCCGACGATCCGACCAGCGCCTGC
The DNA here is from genome assembly GCA_041552055.1 of Candidatus Sulfomarinibacteraceae bacterium. Classification (GTDB taxonomy): domain Bacteria; phylum Acidobacteriota; class Thermoanaerobaculia; order Thermoanaerobaculales; family Sulfomarinibacteraceae; genus JBFELO01. The sequence goes on from JBFELO010000102.1 coordinate 13,717, forward strand.
CGGTCGATCACTGTGACCACGGGTCTGCGGTCGTTGGCCGCGAGGTCGCCTCACGGTCGAGGCAGCGGTAGGCGACCGCCTCCGCGACATGGGGTGCCGTGACCGTCTCCTCCTGGGCGAGATCGGCGATTGTTCGCGCCACCCTCAGGATACGGTGGTAGGCGCGCGCCGACAGTCCGAGCGCGCGGGTGGCGTGCTCGAGCAGCCTTGCGCCGTCCGGATCGGGTGCGGCCCATCGCCGGATCGCGTCGCCGTCCATGGAACCGTTGCAGCGCCCGCCACGACCATCGAACCGAGCGCTCTGGATCGATCGTGCGCCGTGGACACGCTCGGCCACCGCCACGCTGGACTCCCCCCGGCGGTCGATCGCCAGCACCCGCCACGGCACCGCGGGCACCGTGATCTGGAGGTCGATCCGATCGAGCAGGGGGCCCGACAGGCGGGATCGGTAGCGGTGGATCGCGGTCGGGGTGCAGCTGCAGTCGCGCCGGTCGTCGCCGAGGTAGCCGCACGGGCACGGGTTGGCCGCCGCCACCAGCTGGAAGCTGGCAGGAAAGCTGAGGGTGGAGCGCGCACGGGCGACCGTGACGACGCGGTCTTCGAGCGGCTGTCGTAGCCCTTCGAGCACGTCGCGGCGGAACTCGGTGAGTTCGTCGAGAAACAGCACCCCGTTATGGGCCAGCGACACCTCGCCCGGCTGCGGTATGGCGCCGCCGCCGATCAGCGCCGGGCCCGAGATGGTGTGGTGGGGGGCGCGAAACGGCCGCCACTCCAACAGGCTGGAGGGACGTGGAACGCGGGTCGACACCGAGTACACGCAGGTGGAGTCGAGTGCCTCGTCTGCGGTCAGCGGAGGCAGGATACCGGGCATCCGCCGGGCCAACATCGATTTGCCGCTTCCGGGGGGGCCGATGAACAGCAGGTGGTGGCCGCCCGCGGCCGCGACCTCGAGCGCCCGCCGAGCCTGCTCCTGCCCGATGACATCGGCCAGGTCGAGCGGCTGGTGCGGCCGCTGCTGCGGGTGGTCGCCGGCGGCGCGGTCGGCGGGGGGCGGAGGCGTTCCGTCGCGGAGGTAGTGGACGACCTGGCCGAGGGTCGCAGCGGCGACCACGCGAATCCCCGACACGACAGAACCCTCGCGAGCGTTGGCGGCCGGCACGATCACCTCGGGCACCTCCCGTCGCCGGGCGGCGAGCACGATAGGCAGCACACCGCGAACCGGCTGCAGACGACCTTCCAGCGACAGCTCGCCCACCAGCAGCCGGTCCTCGAGGGACTGGGCGGGGAGATCTCCGGCCGAGGCCAGAAACGCGGCCGCCATCGGCAGGTCGAGGGCCGCTCCCTCCTTCTTCTCGTCGGCCGGGGCGAGGTTGATGACCACGTTTGCGGGTTCGGCCCGTCGGCCGAGGTGGCGGATGGCGGCAAAGATCCGTTCGCGCGCCTCGCGCACCGCAGTATCGGGCAGGCCGACCACGGTCACCGACGGGAGTTGCGCACGGATCCGGTCCACCTCGACGGTCACGAACAGAGCGTCCACGCCGCGTGGCGTGGCAGAGTACGCCTTCGCGAGCATACGAATTCCTTTCAGCTGTGCAGCGTGGAACGATTTCAGTATCGTCCCGCGGTTTCGCTTCGTCAAGGGCACGACGTGCGGGGCGCCCTCTGTTCTCTTGCGGGGAGCCGTCTTTGACAATGTTGGGAGCACACGCGCTGCCGTGGAGGACCCGTACGGTCCCAACATTGTCTCAGGGGGCACCCGAGGGGAACGCGTCGGGGAGAGGGCGCGTCGAGTTTCAGATGACCGGCGCGATTGGCAAGCCGACGACAGCACGTCATGCCGGGCTCCCACGGGGAGCGCTTCGGGAAGAGGGCGCATCGGGTGTCGGCCAGTCGAGGCGAACGAGAGAAAGATGATCGATGACGACGATGATGAGGACGACGATGACGATGAAGACGAAGACCAAGACGAAGAACGGGCGGATGGTGGTCCTCAGACCCCCAGGGCCACAAGCCCTCCTGCCGCGGATGGACGGGAGGGTGGGGGGCCCCAGCACCACTTTCACAGCACAAAAGGTGCTAAAATGCACCCGACCATCGAACCTGGGGGCGTACTGGGTTCGACGGGGGGTAGTTCCGGCTGTCGGCAGCGTGTCGAGGTCCATCCGCTCGTTAAAACGGATGGGGCAAAAACACAACTGCCAATTCTGACTACGCACTGGCTGCATAAGTCAGCCACGTCCTTCCCGAGGCTCCGTCCGTCGGCCTGGGAATGGGCGCTGCTCGACGGGCTGGATCGCCGCGCCGCCCGGACGCGGTGATCGAGAAATAACGGGCTGGCTCCTGGGATCGGTCGCCCGCTGACCTGCCTCGGGGCGAGACTCAAGAGCGGGCTGCACACGGAGAAGCCGGCAATCGGTGCCCCTCGGACGTGGGTTCGATTCCCACCGCCTCCACCAATTCAAGTTCGACGCCGCGGAGCGACCGCGGCGCTGGCATCGCGAATCTCATCTCACCTCCGGTTGCTCGTGCGCTGCGCGCGCGGCGACGTCACGGCCCGAGCGTGTGGTCGTGGGCCGCCCCCCGCCCGCGGCCCGACCCCCCCGGCCCTGCCC
>JBFELO010000103.1:0-15848 GCA_041552055.1 Candidatus Sulfomarinibacteraceae bacterium
CGACGTTCCAGAAAGCGCCGTAGTCGTCGACGCCGTCGAACGGCTTGGGCGAGGTCCACCCGGTGCCCTCGGACGGATCGATCGCGTCGCCCCACAGGTGGAGACCCCAGAAGTCGTTGAAGTCGCCGGTGGTGGGATCGCCGTAGTCGCCGTCCGGGCGATGGTAGTGGATTGTGACAAAGTCCTGGGCCTCGGCCTGTGACGCGTAGATCTCTGCGTCGTCATTCCGTAGCCAGATCTCGGGCGTGATACTCGGGTCGAAGAAGCGATCCGCGTCCGTACCGTCCTTGGTGTCGCCGCGGTGCACGATGAAGCCGACATTGGTGGCGTCCGGCGCCAGCTGCACCCAGGCGAAGCGACCGTACTCGTCCTCACCGAGGAACGGCTTCGGCGAGGTCCAGTCGATGGTCTCCTCGATGTCGCCCCACAGGTGCAGACCCCAGTAGTCGTTGGAGTCGCCGGTGGTGTGGTCGCCGTAGTCGCCGTCGTCGCGGAAGTAGTGGATGATGGCGTACTTCGCCGTTGGTGGCGGCGGTTCCGGCACGGAGGCGACCACCGTCACCTCGTCGGATCCGAAGTGGCCGGCGAGGTCGTCGACGACCGCCTTGAAGCGCAGCTGTGCCTCATTCGGGACATCGCCGGCGCTGAAGAACACCCGATAGGGCGCGTTGTCGTCGGTGCCGACGGTCTCGTAGGGGCCGCCGTCCACCGACACCGCAAAGGTCACCTCGGCGTAAATCTGCGGATCGAGCTCCGCCCGCACCTCGAACCTGTCGGTCACCTCGGCTCCGTCGACCGGGTCTACGATGGCGATGCCCGGTGCCGCCGGGCTATCCGGCATCGGCGTGTCTGCCCTGTAGATAACCAAATCGAGGGCCGGCACGAACACCGTCACGACTCCGCCGCCGTCACTCGACAGCGCCGGCCCGCCACCCGGATAGATCTCGGCAAAGGTGGTGAGGGGGGATCCCACCGGGAAGGTCGCCGTGTTGCCGGATTCGGCGTTGTTGAGGGCCACGAGGTACTCGATCCGCTCGCCGCGCTCGATGCGCGAGAAGGCGTAGATGCCGGGGCCGCCCTCGCTGTGGCGGTGCAGCTGGGCACCCTGCCGCAGCGCGAGGTGGGCGTCCCGCACCGAAGCGAGATCAGTGAACGTCTGATACAGGGGGTGTGTGGGATCGAAATTGGCGTCGGCTGTCGTTGCGGACGTCCCGATGAGATCGTCATCGTTGTACGACGGGACCAGGCTCGGCATCATGTCCTGTCGCGCGTCCTTGTCTCCGCCGTCGCCGGTGAAGCCCTGCTCGTCACCGTAGTAGATCAGCGGCACCCCGCGGCTGAAGAACATCAGCGCGTGGGCCAGCTCGGAGCGCGCCACCCGCTCGGCGTCCGGAGCACCTGGGTAGGAGCTGTCGATGTGATAGCCGAGCCGCCCGAGGTCGTGGTTGCCGACGAACTTCACCAGGCCATGGGCGTTGCCGTCGGCGTCGGTGTACTGGTCATCCTCCTCGAACAGCCCGCGCAGTACCTCGGAGGCGGCGCCAGCAGCGGCGAACTCCCGTGCGGTGGCGTCGAATCCGAAGTCGAGCACCGACTGGAACGGCAGCTCGGTGGTGTAGCGGCCGAGGAACGCCGGTGCGGGGTGGAACACCTCGCCGAAAAGCACGAAGTGGGTCTTGCCGAGGCTTTCGGCGTGCGCGAGGATCGCCGGCACGAACTCCTGCCACAGCTCGTCGTTGACGTGCTTGACGGTGTCTACCCGGAAGCCGTCGACGTCGAAATCGGTGATCATGTCCTTGTGGACATCGATCATGCCCGTCACCACGTCGGGGTGCTCGGTGAACAGGTCGTCGAGACCGAAGAAGTCGCCGTACAGGGAGTTCTCACCGGAAAACGTCGAGTCCCCGCGGTTGTGGTAGTAGACCGGGTCGTTGAGCCAGGCCGGGTTCTTGGCGGTGGCATCACCCGGGGAAGGGAACATCGGCGTGTACGGGAAGCTCACCGCCGGGTCGAGGGGCGGAAACGTGCCGGTGCCGGCGTAGTCGCGATCGTCGAACACGATCCCGTCGGCATCCCGATACGGGTAGTCCGCCTTGTTGCGGTAGGCAAAGAATCCCTCTTCAAAGCTGATCACGTCCGCGGTGTGGTTGATGACGATGTCGAAGAACACCTTCATGCCGCGGCCGTGGGCATCGGCGATGAATGCCTGCATCTCCGCGTTGCTGCCGAAGTGAGGGTCGATCTGCGTGTAGTCCACCTGCCAGTAGCCGTGATAGGCGGCCGAGGAGAACCCGATCGTCCCGTCGCCCCAGACCGGCCGGTTGGTGAACTGCGGCGTCATCCAGATGGCGGTGACACCCAGGCTCTGGAGGTAGTCGAGCTTCGCCTGCAGGCCTGCGAGATCGCCGCCGTGGTAGTAGCCCTTGTTGGTCGGTTCGAAGCCGTGGTCCAGCACGCCACCCGTGATCCCGCCGGCATCGTTGCTCGGGTCCCCGTTGTCGAAGCGGTCCGGCAGCACGAAGTAGAAGACCTCGTCGGAGAAGGGAGTGCGCACCGGAGGTCGGGCGAGTGATGCGTCACCGGGCGCGGTAGTGATCGTCAGGATGTGAGTGACCGGATCGTAGTCGAAGGTGACGGTCTCCGACGGGAGAACAGTGAAAGGTATGTTGGGCCCGTTCGGCACGCCGCCCGCACCGTAGTTCTCGTCCCAGCTCTCGTTGTGTGTGATCTTGGCTTCGTAGCTGCCGGCCGGGATCGCGTCGGTGCTGAACTGATAGAGCCCGTCGCCATCCACGTCCTGCAGCCACGACCGCAGGCAGTCCGGCTGCCAGTCACCCGAACAGCCGAGCGCTGCCTGGAAGCTGCCGGGAACCGTGGCGATCACCGAGTTGACGTTGTCGGTCACCCAGTGGGTCTCGTGGTCGTAGTAGAACTTGACGTCAGTGTCAGCCCCCAGGTTCAGCGGAATGTTGGGGCCGTCCTGGACGCCTCCGGCGCCGTAGTTCTCGGTCCACGAGTCGTCAAGCGCCGCCTTGTACTCCCACGCGCCCGCGGGGACGGCGAAGGTCCCCTGCCAGACGTCGTCCTCGGAGTCGTAGCCCAGGTGGGTCACCGCGCAGTCGGGCTGCCAGTCGCCCGGGCAACCGAGCTCGTCCTGCATGCTGCCCGCTACCGTGACGCTGGACGGGCCGGTGACACCACCGACGTCAACACCCACAGAGTTGTCGGCCGTGTCGTAGGTGATGGTGACGAGGTCACCGGCGGTGGCGACCGAGAAAGGGACGTTCGAGGCGGGGTAGGACACATCCCACGTCTCGTTCAGGGCGACCTTGAGTTCGTAGGCACCTGGCGGGATGGCGTCGGTGCTGAACTCGTAGACCCCGTCGCCGTCCGGGTCCTGCAGCCACGACTGCAGGCACCACGGCTGCCAGTCACCCGAGCAACCGAGCGCTGCCTGGAAGCTGCCGGCGGCGACGGCGATGACCGAGTTGACGTTGTCGGTCACCCAGTGGGTCTCGTGGTCGTAGTAGAACTTGACGTCGGCCGCGGCCGCCAGGCTCAGCGAAATGTTGGGGCCGTCCTGGACGCCTCCGGCGCCGTAGTTCTCGGCCCATGAGTCGTCAAGCGCCGCCTTGTACTCCCACGCGCCCGCGGGGACGGCGAAGGTCCCCTGCCAGACGTCGTCCTCGGAGTCGTAGCCCAGGTGGGTCACCGCGCAGTCGGGCTGCCAGTCGCCCGGGCAACCCAGCTCGGACTGGAGACTTCCGGCGATCGTCACGCTCGTCGGATCCGGCGTGTGAGACGCACCGACGACGCCGGTCATCCATGAGACCGACGCGGCCAACGCACACCCCGTCAACCGACGGAAAAACCTGGCAAAATGCCCGTTCGTGACACACGACATGGGAAACCTCCCCTAAAGCGCGATCCTGCTCGTTGTCGAGTCCGTGTTAACTGCGCAATCATAGCACAGCGGCTGCCTCGACCTGTCCAGGCAAAGTTGCACGGCCGGCACTCATCCTTCCGGGACCGGGGATGTGCGAGGTTCGCTATTTCACCTCTGCGAAGACACTCAGGGTGGCGTCCTTCACGCCGTTTTCGGCCTTGGCACTCTCCGACGCCGGGGAGGTCGTGAAGGTCTGAAACGCCGCCATGTCCACGACGTCGATCACGAGTCCTGTCACGCTCGGATTGTCCGGATCTTGAAACGTCCGCACACGGGGCGCAACATGCTGGGCAAACAGCTCGTGTCGACTGCCCTCACCCTGCCAGGCCGCGAACCAGTGTTCAGCGTCCTTCACCTCGTGAGTGATCGCCAGAGTCGTGGTGCCGTATCCGACCGGCAGGTCGCTGCTGAACATGTCGTTGATGATCTTCCATTCCCCGTTGCGTTTTTGCCAGACCTCGATGTATTTGCCGCGATCGACAACCGTTCCATCCGGGATGTGCGATGTAAACGTCCCCACGCGGTAGTCCATGTCACCGACAGTCACGGCCTCGATGGTTGCAAGATCGCCTTCGAGCCCAGATGCGATCATCTCGCCGCATACCGATCGAATGGCGTCATGTCCTTGCATCAATTCGGCGTTCGGCGGCAGCAAGCGGGCGTCCTCCGCGTACAGGTTCACCACCGCATCCAGATCGCCCGCGTTCATCGCCTCCATGAGTTGATCGGCCTTTGCCGCGAGCTCGGCGCTCTGCTGCGAGCCCGACGGGGCGCACGCGGCCAGGGATACGATCAACCCCAGTAGTGAAAACCTGAGTCCTTTCATCTCTACCTCCCGTTTTGTGGTTTCACCAGACTGGTTCGGCGGGTCTGACCGAGCGGGCCATCGGCACAGCTCCCGTCGATCTGCAGCTTGCGACACAACTGGATTCGATCTCTTTTCTTAAATTGAGATTCAATCTACAAAGTAAATCGAGCCATAGGGCCTGTCGAGGCGGTCGCGCACTACCCGGCCAACGAATCCAATCGCTCCACATCTCGGAATCTCGGAATGGAACTCACTCTGGCCTCGGTTTCAGCTGAGGATATCCGGCAATTCAGCCTGGCCGCGAATGCAGGCATGCTGGGGTGTGTCGCGCCTGTCTAACGCCCGGAACGCCAGGAAAAGGAGCGAAGTGGCAACTCAGCCCGGACAGACGCTGCAACACTACCGCCTCATCGAGAAGATCGGCGAGGGCGGGATGGGTGTGGTGTGGAAAGCCGAGGACACGACACTCGACCGCGAGGTGGCGATCAAGGTTTTGCCGGACGCGTTTTCAGAAGACCCGGATCGGCTCGCCAGATTCGAGCGGGAGGCCAAGCTCCTCGCCTCACTGAACCACCACAACATCGCATCGATCTTCGGTGTGCACGAATCCGACGAATGCCGGTTCCTGGCGATGGAGTTCGTCCCCGGCGAGGATCTTGCGCAACGGCTCCAACGAGGCCCGCTCCCGGTTTCCGAATCAATCGCTGTCGCCCACCAGATCGCCGAGGCGCTGGAGGTCGCCCACGAGCGCGGCGTGATTCATCGGGATCTCAAGCCCGCGAACATCAAGGTGCCGGTCGGGGGGCCGGTCAAGATCCTGGACTTCGGGCTCGCAAAGTCGCTCACTCCGGGAACGGCGGCGGGCACCGATCCGTCGCTTTCGCCGACGCTGACCTTCGCGGGATCGGCGCCCGGCGTCATCATCGGCACGGCTGCCTACATGAGCCCTGAGCAGGCCTGTGGTCGGGACGTCGACGAGCGCAGCGACATCTGGTCCTTCGGTTGCGTGCTGTGGGAATGCCTGACCGGGGAGACGGCCTTCGGCAGCGCCACGGCGTCCGAGTCCATCGGATCGATTCTGCACACCGAGCCGGACTGGGAACGGCTCCCCCCCGAGACCCCTCCCGGCGTGCACCGATTACTGCGCCGCTGTCTGGCAAAGGACCTCCGAAAACGGATCCACCACATCGCCGACGCGAGGATCGAGCTGGAGGACAGCGAGCCGGTGGGCCACGCTGAATCTGGGCCCCTGACGCCCGCTCAGCAGCGGTCCCTGAGGGGCTACAGGACCGCCCTCGGCACGCTCGCGATCGCGCTGGTCGCGGCACTGACCGCGTTGATCGCGTCGTTGGGCGATGACCCTCCGCCAACGGTAGAGAACCCGCTCGTCGGTGCGAAGTTTACGAAGCTCACCGATTTCGGGGGGCTGGACGCTGCGATCTCTCCTGACGGGAGATTCGTCGCCTTCGTCTCTGACCGCGACGGCCCGTTCGACATTTGGGTGGGGCAAGTGGGCACGGGCGATTTTTACAATCGGACCCGGGGAAAGGCCGGCAGTGTCGCCGACCCATCACTTCATCAGGACGTGCGAGCGCCGGTACGGAGCGTCGGATTCTCCGGAGATGGAACGGAGGTTTGGCTGGGCGGTGGCCGGGGTAGACGGATGCAATTCATTCCTCTATTGAGCGGCCCGTTGCGTAACGCCTTTGGGGAAAGGGTTGTCAACGTTCAATGGTCGCGCGATGGCAGCCGCGTCGTGTACCACACGCGCGACCCCGGCGATCCGGTCTTCGTGGCGGACTCCAACGGGGCAAACAGCATACAGATCCTCGGCTCGGATCCTGGGAACCATCAGCACTATCCGATCTGGTCCCTCGATGGGGAGTGGATCTATCTGGTGCGCGGCCGCCCGACCACCGGTGAGACGGACCTGTGGCGCGTGCGGCCGAACGGTCGAGAGTTGGAGCGATTGACCGAACACAACAGGGCGGTGGCCTATCCGGCCCCGATCGACGCGAGGACCGTTCTCTACGTCGCCCGAGAGGAGGACGGTGCCGGGCCGTGGCTGTGGGCGTTGGACGTGGAGACCAAGGCCTCCCGGCGCGTGAGTTTCGGACTGGAGCAGTACACCTCGGTGGCGGCAAGCGCCGACGGACACAGGTTGGTGGTAAGCATCGCGAACCCACGCGCGAGCCTTTGGAGCGTCCCGATCCTCGATGATCCGGCAAGGGAGAGCGACGCGCAGCCTTACACGCTACCGTCAGTACGGGCGCTGGCTCCGCGTTTCGGAGGCGAGTTCCTGTTCTACCTGTCTTCACGCGGCACCGGCGACGGGTTGTGGCGGTATCGGAATGGGGACACCGTAGAGATTTGGAAAGGCACCGAGACACCACTGCTGGAGCCACCGGCAGTGTCCCCTGACGGCAACTCCGTGGCCGTGGTGTTGCGGCGCCCATCCCGGCAGCGTCTTCACGTACTGAGCGCGGACGGCGCGGAAATCCGAGCTCTATCCGATGACCTCGATGTCCACGGGGCTGCCTCGTGGTCCCCGGATGGCCAGTGGATCGTCACGGGCGGGAGTGATGCCGACGGCCCAGGGCTGTTCAAAATTCCCGTGAACGGCGGCGCGCCGGTGCGCATCCTGGACGAAGAGGCGTTCAATCCTGTGTGGTCGCCAAACGGCAATCTGATCGTCTACGCTGGAAGACAGGTGAACGCCGTCTCGCCACTTCTAGCGGTGCACCCCGACGGGGCACGTGTGGAACTGCCGAACATCGAGCTGCTCCGCATGGGCGAACGCGTCCGGTTTCTTCCCGACGGCGGGGGGCTGGTCTACATGCAGGGGTTTCGCCCCTCCCAGGATTTTTGGCTTCTCGATCTCACCACAATGGAGCGCCGTCCGTTGACGCAACTCGACGACACAGCCACCATGCGCACCTTTGACATCACCCCCGATGGCACTGAGATCGTGTTCGATCGGCTGCGAGAAAACTCGGACATCGTGCTCATCGAACTTCGGGGTGGACCGCCCGCGGAATGACGCAATGAGGGTCCCGTTGGAGGGCCTCAACAAATTCGCCACCTGTCGCCGCTCATTCGGTGGAAACACGGGTCAGGTGGTTACGGAGATCGCTTCTCGGATGACGTCCGCCGAGAACGGCTTCCCATGAGCCGGGTACACCTTGGTCGCCCCCAGCTCCAGCAACGCCCTCCAACTGCTCACTACTGCGGCAGCGTCCTCGGCGAGGATGGGTAGACCGGGGGAGAGACGCAGCGGAAACTTGTTCATCGCGAGGTCGCCGACGAACGCCTCTCCGGTATCCAGCAGAACACTGACGGATCCGGCGGTATGGCCCGGAGTATGGAGTATCTGTCCGGGTATTCCATAGTCGGTCAGCGAGAGGCCGTCATCACCCAGCGACAGATCGACCTTCGCGGGTGGAAAGCTGATGAACGGCATGAACAGCCTGTTCAACCCCATCAACGCTCGCCCCCATGCCGTGACCCCGGGGGGAAGCGGCGTGAGCGACTTTTCGAGCCAATCGACCTCGCTGTGATGCATGGCGAGCCTGGCGCCGGTCAGTAATTTGAGGTTTCCAGCAGAGCCGACGTGATCCCAATGACCGTGGGTCAGGACGATCAACCCCACGTCCTTCGGGTCGACGGAAGCTCGTTCCAGGCCGCGCACGAAACTCTTGCCCTTTTTCGGCGCACCCGCATCCACGGCAACGACGCCGTCTGCCCGCAAGACGTAACACTGGCCGAAACCGAGGGCTATCTCGATGATGTCGACTGCCATGTGAGACCCCCTTCAACCGCCCCGAGCACCCAAGAAGAATCACGCCGCGGCCGGTTGACAGAATTTACGTCCCGCCGGAAGCGGGCAAAGCCTGCGACGAGCGCCCTCGATCCGTCTATCTTTCGGCTTCTCGCAGGCAGATTCTACAGCTGCAGCCGACGGACAACCAACATCGGACTGCCTTCAGGAGCCGTCGCATCGCGCTCTACGGTTTACCTCGGGAAACGGCCGTTGCCCCGGACCGGAGTTCACACTTCGAGCGCACGGCTCGTCGCCATCCGCCCCCCTCACACGGCGGACACCATGGACGAAGGTGGATTGTGAGAACCTGACGAGAATGGGGGATGTGCGAGAGCGTGCCGACCCCCGACACTCGCAGTCTCCCCGGCACGAGCCCGACGTGGTGTCTCCCTGCTCTGCCTCAGCGGTCATCGCCGGAGCCAACTTCGTCTTACCGCACGAACACCGGCACCGTCGTCGGATCGTTGCTCGTGTTGTCCACCACCGAGGCGTAGGCCCAGATCGGGCCGTCGCCGGACACGACTTCGACGGTGGCCATGCCCAGGTTGGAGCTGCCCGCGCCCGCCTCGTCGTACACGTCGTTGATCTGGCTCCACTCTCCCGGGTCTGCCGATCGTGTGACTGCTGACCCGAGCTGGAGTCCGGACGCCGAGTAGAGACGAACCCTCATCGTGCACGACGACGAGCCCAGGTTGACAAAGCCGACATTGGTACGGAAGTCGGCCGTGTTCTTGATCTGGGGCAGGACTCCGAGCTGGCCCGACGCGAGCGCCTGTCCGGCATCGGCGCCCGGCAGATACTGGCCAAAGGTCCCCGATGTACTCTGATTGTACGTTCGGGCCGTGACCAACACCGGAACGTCCGACGAGACCTCGACCGAACCAGCCGAGGCACCGGACATGCCGAACAGGCTCCCCGCCACGTCAGTCCACTCCTTCGAGCGATTGGGTCCGAGGCTGTAGACCTCGGACACGGTTCCGCTGCCGTGGCGGTAGACCATCGTGAGGTGGGCGGTGGACTCCGACGCGTTCGTCACGCAAAGGTTCGAACGCCACTGGCTGCCCAGCCGCCCGGCGGCATGCGCGACGCCCGCAACCAGGTAGACGTGGTCCCCATCACCACCCGAGCCGCCGCCCGTCTGTGAAACCGTGAACGTGTGCTCGGCGATGGTCAGGGTGCCGGTACGCGCCCCTCCAGAGTTCGCGCCGACAGAGTAGTTGACCATCCCGGCTCCGGTACCGCTGGCCCCACCGGTGACGGAAATCCAGGAGTTGTTCGAGCGCGCCGTCCACGAGCATCCACTCCCGGCACTCACCGACACCGAGCCGCTGCCCCCACCGCTGCCGATGGACCTGGCCGTGGGTGAAATCGAGTAGCTGCAGCTCGCCGCGGGAGGCGACCCCAAAACCAGGCGACCGTGCCCGTAGTCGTTGTCCTTTCCGCCAGGACCCCTGTCAATCGCCTGGGATTGCAGGTAGGACCTGATCTGCGAGTTATCCCAGTGGGGGTGGCCCGAGCTCACCAGTGCCGCGGCCCCGGCTACGTGTGGGCACGCCGCCGAGGTGCCGTTGAACGAGTACTCGTCCGGCGCCCGCGGGCCGTACGACGCCGTCGAGACGTTGGCGTAGCCGGAAAGGTCCGGTTTGATCCGGCCCCCTGAAAGCGAGCCGTTCGGACCGTTCGTCGGTCCCTTGGAGCTGTAGCTCTCCAGCTGATAGCTGACCGCGTCGAGCGCCGCCGCCGCGATCACGGACTGGGTGTCTGCAGGGATCGGCACCGAGCCTTCCTCGACGTTGAACATCGGGATTCCCGGGCCCTGGAAGACGAACACCTCGAACTGCGGTGAAGCCGTACCTCCGGCCCGCCAAACGGCGAAGCCGTAGTAGCCATCTTGTGGTGTGGTCGCGGTGAGGACCTCCTGCGGGATCTGGCCCTCCCGCCCGTCCTGATAATCCTCTGCACAGTCTATGACCTCGACACTGTCGCCGCCGAAATCGCCGATCAGACAGAGGTCCAGGTCGGTTACGGGGTTGTCCCACTCGTTCCAGAACAGCGACAGGGTCAGGCTCGTGTCCGCCATCAGCTGGACGAGACTGCTGCCGTCAGGGGTCAGGTAGTTGACCAGATCGCCGCTCGCGAAATCGTGCCAGCGATCGATGCCGCTGTCGGTGAACGACCCCTGCCAGTGTTGCAGCCGTGCGTTCCCCGCACCGGTCACGGCAACCCCACCCCAGGCGGCGTACGAGTCGAGGGCGTCGGCCATCGGACCTGTGCCGTCACCGGGAGCGCCGGAGATGAAGTTCATGGACATCGACAGAATCCGAACGTCGTTCTCCATCAGCCAGTCGATGGCGTTGGACGCTTCCACGACGGTGTCGACCTCGGCGAGATAGAGCTCGGCGTCCGGAACCAGGTCGTGGATCACCTCGGCGCAGGCGGTGCCGTGGACACCGACAACGCTCTCTCCGGTGAACGTGCGGTAGTGCACCTTCGCTGCTGGCGGCAGTTCGGATCCGAGCAGTGAGTCCCAACCTTCATACTGCATGTCGATCACGCCCACCTTGAGACCGTCGCCGCGGACCCCGGCCGCGTGCCAGGACGGCGCGTTCATCGCCTCCACTCCCTCCGACGTCAGCTCCGTGAGGGCCTTGGTACGGTGCGTCGCCCTCCGCGGGGCCGGTTCCGGAGGAGGCACGCCGTACGCCGGCCGACGCACCGAACGCACCTCGTCGAGGTACTCGAGCGAGATGAGCGTCGGCGGCAGCACGTCCGCCTGGACCAGGCTCGATGCGGTCAGCACGTTTTGGGCATCCTCGCCCTCCAACCAGGTGGCCACCCGGTCCGTCGCCCCCACCGCCGCCTCGACAACGACCTGTATCCGCCCATCACGCACGCGAAAGCCCGCGGTTTCCGCCGTCTCCAACGGCGACCGCGTCTGCAGTGCCCGATCGAGATCGTGTGCCAGCTTCACGTACACCCGCGGCCCGTGTGTCGACTTCGCCGCGGTCACCCCAACCGAGGCCCGGATCGGTGCTGTCTTCCCCTCGTCAGCCAGGCCCGGCTGACACCAGGCAATCCCGAGCAGCAGACAGATCGTTACGCGCATGACGACCTCCTCCGTGGTTCGGCACATCGATCGACGATCCCCCAATGACCCACTCCTGCGACCGTAATCTCGGTGGACACGCAGCCCACGTCGGTACCACCGTCATGAACAGATGCTTCAATACCCGATGTGATGTTGTAACGACGATATCAATTTCGGAACGATTGTCAATACTGAAAACACGAGCATCGTCGGCAGCAGAGTGATTGCGAATCACCAGGTTCGCGGTACCCTTGGGAGGCCTGATCTCGGACCGTGAGTCGGCGTATGAGTGGGGTGCCAGCTGTGAAGCAGCACGTGTGGTTGGGACGCGTGAAGGTGGCCGCCCTCGTGGCGGCGGCTAGCCTCGCCTGCGGTCGGCCGTCGCCCGATCAGGACGGTCTTCCCGACGCCGTCGGCGAGTGGACGGCAACGTCCGAGACCTCGGAGTTCGCCGGCGATGATCTCTTCGTCTACATCAACGGCGGTGCCGAGATCTACCACGAGCACGGCTTCGACCGACTCTGGGTGCGCGAGTACGCCCGCGGCGACGAGCGAGTCGCGGTGGAGCTCTACACCATGGCGGGCAGCGCGTACGGCATCTACAGCTACGCCAGGTCCGCGTCCGGCCGACAGGTCGACCTCGGCGCCGGTGGCACGCTGGCCGACTACTACCTTCACTTCTGGTCCGGTCCGCATCTGGTCGCCGTGACCGCGCGGGATGGACCCGGCGATGCACAGGCAGCGGTGCTGGAGCTCGGCACGCTCCTGGGAGCGAAGTTCCCTCGTGTCGGGCAGCCACCGCATCTGATGGCCCTGCTGCCGGTCGAGGAATGCGTGCCGGGCTCGGAGCGATACGTGGCGGGACCGATCGGCCTGAACAACGCCGCGCCTCGTGTCGCCGCGCTCTTCCGAGGCTTCGAGGAGGCGGCCGTCGCGCACTGCCGGTCGGCCGCGGACGAGGAGGCTCGGCTGGTGGTCTTGCGGTGGGCCGACCCAACGGCCGCGACGCGGGCGGTGAGCGAGGCCCGTGAGCGTGCCGCCTCGACCGAGGGAGTCAATGGTGGGCCGGTGGCTGAGGCCGGATTCAGCTTCCGCTTCGACGAGGACGAAATCATGGTCGGGGACCGCGCCGGTGCGTCGGTGCGGCTGGCCGTGGCCCGGGGCGGCGACGAATCGCACCTGGACCGGCTGTTCCCGATCGACAACTGGGAGGTCAGCCATGAGCAGCAAGAACGGACGCAGTGACGGCGCGGACAACAAAGAGTCGCCACTCAGGATCACCCGACGCGAGTTCGTCGCGGCCGGGGCGGCCACCGGCGCGCTGGTGGCCACCGGCCTGGGATTCAGCGAGACGGGCGCGACACTCCCCGCTGGTCTGGCTGTAGCCCACGGCCCCGACGCGGCCACGAACACCCTGGCCGTGATGGATGCGCTCGGGGGCATGGACGCCTTCGTCGCCAAGGGCCAGGTGGTCCACATCCTGCCCAACGCCCAGGGGACCCATCCCGGCACGTCCACCGATCTGGCGGTGGTACGCACCGTCGCCGACCTGTGCCGTCAGGCCGGCGCCGCCGACGTGCGCTGGTTCACCTGGATCTACGGCAATTACTGGGAGCGCAGCCACATCGGGGAGTTCGTCGAGCAGAGCGGCGCGGAGCTGCTGCGGATCGACCACGAGGCCCCGTCGTTATGGCGGACGCTCGATGTTCCCCGGGGCGTCACCCTGAAGACGGTCCGAGTCTGCGAGGCACTGTGGGAGTGCGACGTCTTCATCTCCATGCCGATCTTCAAGCACCACATCGGCTCGAACTTCTCGGGGTCGCTGAAGAACTACATGGGCGCCTCGCACCCCGAGGACAACCGGGCGTTCCATCCCACCTGGGAGAGCGACGACGTGGTCCGCATGGAGCAGTGCGTCGCGGACCTCAACACGGTGGTCCGCCCGGCCGACCTGATCGTCGCGGACGCCATGACCATCCTCACCAGCAAGGGTCCCTTCGGGCCCGGAGACATCGCCCGGCCGCAGCAGGTGATCGCGGGCACCGACCGGGTCGCGATGGACGCCTACGGCGCGACCCTGCTCGGGCTCGAGGGGCCGAAGGTGATGATGATCCAGAAGGCGCACGAGCACGGTGTCGGCGAGATCGACCTCGGCGCGGTGGGCGTCCGGAGGATCGAGACGGCCTGAATTCCGGCTGCTGCGCTCGTGGTACGGCGATCGATCGAACGGCGGAGCACGCCGCCGTTCGTGCCGAGATTGGACTCCGAGGGCCCAGAATTGCCGCAGCTCAGACGTCGTACCTCTCATCTTCCATCGCTCTGAGCTCCTCTTGGATGGATCGCCTCACCTTCTCGGGCATGTCGTGCTCCCGAGCCAGCATGGGCCGCAATCCCTTTCCCACCCCATCGTCGATGAAGTGGGGCCGGACGAACTCGGAGGTCCACGTCCGCTCCTCGAAGGACCGGCTCTTCAGCTGGTCGAAGAAGCTCATGATCCCCCGCTCGGGGTCCCCTTCGATGTCTCTGAAGTAGGAACCGTAGATGTGGAGCGAGTCACTGATGTCGACGTAGCGCCCGAGCCGAACCTCCCGGGACATCTCTTCCGAGATCCGGTCGGCGATCTTCCGCATCAGCGTCGTCAGAGCGATCACGTTCTCGAACCACGCCTTGAACAGGTCGCGGCTCCGCCAGTGGGTGTTCATGTTGAACACCAAACCGCCCTCGTCGTCCTCGATCAATCGTCCCCACACCCTCTGCAGACACGGAGGATCGTCCGTCGGAGGATCGAGCCTGACGTTCCAGGTGACGGCCTGGGCGCGTCGGCTGTAACCGGTGTGCGCGAGCTTGTTGATCATGTAGTCCACCTGATCGACGATCCCGTCCTCGATCTCGTACTCGAAGAGACGCCCGTGGTAGGTGTACGTCCACCGAGTGTCGCTGCTGTCGACACCCTTCAGAATCTCCTCGCGCGGCTTCACCCAGTAGTCATGGGCACCGTGTACCACCTCCATCACGTACTCGGACAGCCCCCCCAGGCCATCGGCAAAGGAGCGATGAAATCGCGGCTGCCCGAACGGGTTCTCGACCGTGATCATCACCGTGGCATCACGGCTCGGTGGGTCATCTGAGCGATCGTACTCCGTGCGAACCCTCACCCCCTGCTCCCAGACCTCGGTGATCGCGCTCTCGTACGCCTCGGGAATCGTGTCTCCGTGGATACACAGTACCGGGATGTTGCCTGGCTTCATGTCTTTTCCTCCTGCTGGTGTGACCTCGTGGAGGCGCTGATTGGGTGCACCACGATAGGCACTCCTTACGATCTCACACTCTCGGGGGGCGGGGAAGCGGGGTGGGTGAGAATCCACGTCCCATCCGACCCGGCTCGCCCTCAGCTCTCGATCCCCATGCGGTCCGCAAAATGGTGACACCGCTCACCCGGAGCCGCTCGCGCACCTGGAATTTTCGGGCGCGTCAAGCCTATATTTAAAACACGCGTACGGTCCTGACGGCTGGCGTTGGCGTCTGGACTCGGCCGAGAGGAGGGCATCGGCCATGACACTCTTCATCATCGCGATCGTCGCCGTGCTGGTCATGCTGGTCGTGGTACGACTCTCGTCGCACGCCAAGACGCTCACGTCCAGTGCGCGAACGACGCGCGAACGGCGCTCGGGGGTCGAGCGCCGGCAACAACGGGTGCCAATCCGGCGCGAGCGGCGCAAGCGCCCACGTCGGCGGGACGACATCGCGTCGCAGTACGTCGCCAGCCTCAACATCTAGCCCACAACACGTGAGGGGACATGCCCTCCCCTGCGATCCGACCCTCTCCAACGTCGTCCTGTCACACGATCACATGTTGACAAATCGATCACAGCGTCCAACAATAGTCGGAGAGACTGCACATCGAAAGATCAGTTTCACACAACTGAGAGCTGAACCCTGGGGTGTTGTCGTCTCAGCTGAGAGGCCCATTCTGATGAGCCTTTCGCGGAACAAGGGGGGTGTTCTCGTGGCACATCCAGTCTCGGAGCCGTGCACCGTGAGAAGTGAGTCGATCCCAAGATTTCGCACCCTGACGGCGACCCTACTACTGCTCTTGATGCTGACAACGCCAGCGATGGCGGCCTCGTCGAGCGCCGCCCCCGACTACTCCTTCCAGCGAGTCCGCGGCGCCGCGATCGGGTCGGCG
>JBFELO010000104.1:0-15434 GCA_041552055.1 Candidatus Sulfomarinibacteraceae bacterium
GGCTCGCTGGCGAGCCGGCAAGATCCCGTGGTGGCGCGTCACTGGGAGGACCGTGACATGGAGTTCCTTCAGAAACTGGGTCGCCGCCTGGTCGTGATCGCGCCGACCAAGGTTGCGTTGCTCACGGCAGGAGCTGGCGACGACGGTCTGTTCGTGGTGGCGGCCGGTACGGACGTGGCGGTCGACTTGGCGGTGGTCGGACCCGAGGTGGCGCGAATGATGGGCGGGCGTGGGGGCGGTACGGGACAACTTTTTCAGGGCAGGGCGTCGAAACCGGCGGGACGGAGAGATGCCATCGCCCTGCTGCGTGCCCACGTCAAGAAATAAGTCCCGACGATGCAGCTCAACGATCTGTTGTTCGAGATTCATCGCGACCTGCCGCGCGAGGGCGTCGGTAGGGACCGTTACACCCAGCAGTAGCTGGATCAGCTGCAGACCAGGATCGACGCTGCCGGGTGCGGAGACAGGGTACGGGCCGTCAAGATGTCGATGTTCGAGATCGACTTGCCGGACGCCAGCCTCGACGTGTTGTGGGCGGAGGGAGCGATCTTCATCATCGGGTTCGAGCGCGGTCTCGCGGAGTGGCGACGGCTGATTCGACCCGGTGGTTTCATGGCGATGCACGAGATGTGTTGGTTGCGCTTCGACCCGCCGCCTCACACCCCTTGACTCGTGCGGATCCTGCCCATGTAGTTTGACCAGGCGGATCAGGACACCGCTGAAGATTCACTCGCGGTCCTCGTATCCGTGCCCGTCTCCGCATCCGATTCGCACGTGGTCTTGCCGGGCACGGATACGGATACGGAGACTGATACTCCCCAAGAGTCAAGTGGTTTGACGGGGTCCGGGCTAGAGATCCAGGTAGCCCTCGTGTGTTCGGACGACCACGCCGAGACGGTTGACGCGCACCTCCACCCGGCGCCAGCTGCCGTCGTTGCGCCGCTGGTCAGGGTAGTAGCCTAGAGCGTACTGCTCCCGCAGCTCGCGCAGGATCTCGATGAACATCGGCTCGATCTCCGCAGATGAGTGAGCCGGAATGATCCTGCCGCCGCTCTGCTCGACCAGCTCGCGCAGGGCCGCATCCTGCTTGCGGTAGTCGGCCGGCGTGTGCCAGGCTGAAGCCAGATCCGGGCGCTTGTCGGCGTCGGGGGATTCGCCGGGGCGCAGGAGCCGTATCCAGTACACCATCGCCTGGCTCCGCCGCGCGTGGCTCAGCACCGCTTCGCCGTCGAGCGCGCTGTGGTGGTCGACGCCGTCACTCAGCAGAACCACGAGGCGACGGCCCTGACGGCTCTCCAGGAACTTGAGGGCACTGTACAGATTGTCGTTGACCGCAGTGCCGCCGAGCCCAACCGCTCCTGTGAGTCCCGCGGCCAACACCTCCGGGATGCCGGAAAAGACCGTGCTGTTCTGGAGCACGTCGGAGAACACCATGACCTTGCCGTGGTCCAGCTGTCTCATCCCGCGTATGAACGCGGTTGCGCCGGCTCGCGCCGCCTCCAGCTTCGCCCCGAACATGCTCGCACTGGCGTCGATCAGCAGGACTGCGGTGAACGGGACGTCTCCGCCCTCGAAGGTCACCAACCGTTGTGCTCGGCCTTCGTCGAGGATCGTGAAGTCGCCGCGTTCGAGGTCCCGTACCCGCTCGCCGCCCTCGGTGACGGTCACGTACAGCTGTTGCAGTTCGACCTCGAACTCTCCGTTGATCGGCACCGGCACGGTCGTCACCGAATGGCGTGCCTGCCTGCCGTTGACGTCCGTGGCCACAACCTCGAAGGTGTGCGGCAGGTTCTCTTCGCCGAGGTTCACGCGCATCCGGTACGGTGGCGCACTCAGCATACCGACCGGCCGACCGTCGACGAAAAACACGACGTCCTTGATCGGATCCTGCGACAGGACCTCGGCTTCCACCTCGACGTTGCCGATCACCGCGTCGCCGTCCTTGGGCGTGACGAGATAGGCCCAGATCTGGTCGTCGTCGGCGTCCGCCGACAGCAGTGCCCCGATCATCACGAGCCCGCAAGCGAGCCAGCAAAGCGCGGAGAAGCGTTTCACTGCAGCGCCTTCCGGAGAGCCGCGACCCCCTCCTCCTCTGCGGCGATTAGGATCGAGCGAACCCGGTCCGCATCGATGTCCGGCCACATGGAGTATCGGTACCGCGGCGACGTGGTCTGTCGCGCCCCGCGGGCCCCGAGTAGCTCTATCTCGGCTGTCGCTTCCCGGGGCTTCTGGGCTCGGTCGAGGGCGTGTGCCAGCAGAATCCTCAGACGCTGGTTTCCCGGGTTGTCGGCCATCGCCTCGCGCAGCAGAAGATCGGCCTCTCCGACTCGACCCTGGTCGACGAGGAGTCGGCCGAGCTCCTGGTAGGCCACCGTCCGGATCCACTGCGGTGAGGAGGGTGTGAGCAGGCCACGAAGCAGCTCTTCGGCGGCGCTGTCCCCGCCGGTGCGCTCCCGGTTGAGGGCGAGACGCAGCCTTCCCTCGTAATTGTCGGGGTGGACCTTGACCAGCTGCTTGAGCTCTTCCACCGCCTCTGCCGGATATCCCGTTCGTTCGTACAACGCCCCGAGCCCGAGCATTGCCGCGGCGCTGTTCGGAACCTCCTCGACGGCAAACTGGAGCACCTCTCGTGCGTGCTGGAGCTGCCCCGTTTGGGCGAGGTGTCTCGCGAGATCGAGCAGCATGCACTCGGTGAAACCGTCCGGCGGATCCCATCCACGGATCGAGGGCGCCATGCGGGCCATCATGGCGGCCATCTGCCACGAGTGCTGCGCCAGCTTGGTCTCGCGGCGCGACAGGTACCAGCGATACATGTCACGGTGCAGGAAGGCCACCGCCATCAGGCTGGGCGGGTGGCTCTTGGCCAACGACAGGGTCGTGATCCGCTCGATCGCGAAGAGCTGGCGCCAACGACGGCCCGACGCCGCCACCTCGACCGGCCGCTCGAGTTCTGCAAGATTCCGCTTGGCGGCCAACGCATCCCCCTCCGACCACAGACGGAGGGCTTCGATGTAGGCGGTACGCATCGCCTCCTGGTCGAGATCCTCGGCCGTCTGTTGGCCCATCCGAGGCGGCATCGACAGCGATGTGACGGCCCGGGGCGCGGCCGGATCGGTCCACACGAGAGAGTCGCCCTGGTCGTGAATCAGCACCGGCAGCGATTGCGACACGGTCTGCCCGGTATCGCTGTCCGTAACAAGGATCTCGAGTCGGTACTCTCCCGCCGGAACGTCCGGAGCGGCGACCGACGCGCGGTAGAAGGCGAGGTTCTGGGACGATGGGATCGGTAGGCCCACATCCAGGTGCGGATCGATGATTGGACGACCGACGCGATCCACCAGACGGGCGGAGGCTTGCCTCCCGGCTGAGAGCTCCGAGCCTCCGATCACGATCTCGAGCGGATCCTCGGACCGCCATGCCGGCATTGCCGCGGGCCACGACTCGATCCCCTGGATCGAGTCCTTCACAGCCACGAGCTCCAGATCATGTTGGCCGACGATCTCCCAGCTGTCCTCGGGCTCTGCGACCAGCGGCGGAAAGAGGAACGGGTCCGTGCCGATGTCGGATCGCACGTCCAGGTCGCGGCGGGCGAGGAAGAACCGATGACTTTTCCGATTTCGGACCAGGATCCGGAACGAGTACATGCCGGGTGGCGCGCGCAGGTCACCGACGAACTTCAGACCGGTCTCCTCGATCTTCTGTGCCCACGGGCGGCCGTCGATGACCAACCCCTCGGAGAGGTGGCCTACCACGGTACCCGTGCCGTCCACCAGGTAGCCGTACACCTCGATCGGGATCGGCAGGACGCGCGAGCCGGTGAGAAGTTCGCCGCCGTCGACCTCGACGATGACCTTGATCGAGACCTGCTCCGCGCCCGCAATCGGGCCGCTCGTCGTCCAGACAACGGCGCCGTCGACCTCGCCGCCGCTCTGGCCCGACAGCAGCAGGGCCGCGCCGCGGGCCCCAACGCCACCCAGCGCCAGAGACTCGACAGGGCCGGTCGGAGGCGGGGCATCAGGGTCTCCGCCAACGAAGTGCTCCTGCTCGGAGGTCGATCCCTCGGCCGGGGCGGGAGAACCGTCTTCCGACGGCGCTCCCGTGTTGGCCGGCGCTTCCGGATCTCGAGACTCCGGCGCCACCTGCTTTTGCCCTCGCACCATCGGTGACTCCGGATCCGTCCACACGAGCAGGTCGGCGCGGTCATGGATCAACACTGGCAACCACTGTGAGGTCGATGCACTCGTTTCCCCGTCCGTGACGACGATCTCGAGTCGGTACTCCCCTTCGGGAATCTCGGGTGGCGCGACGGTTGCGCGTCGGAAAGCCAGCCCGTGGGAGGTGGTCACGAGCGGACCCACCTCGAGGTCGACATCGAGAAGCGGCGGCCCCAGACGACTCGTCAGTCGTGCGGACACACGCCGGTTATCGGCCAGATCGGTGCCGCCGAGCACCACCTCCAGCGGGACGCCGGCCCGCCACATCGGCATCGCGGACGGCCATGGAGCGATTCCAGGTGCGGCGTCGTGCTCCCCGGTCACCTGCAGACCGTGCTGGAGAGCGATCACCCAGCTGTCCGTCCGATCCGCCACCAGCGGAGGCAGCAAGAACTGCGGGTCGGGTTCGGAGGTGGGTGCGTCCACGACACATCGGCCGAGGAAGTATCGCTGTGTCTGGCGGTTTCGGATCAGGACACGGAAGGAGAATCTGCCCGGGGGAGCCGGGAGTTCAGCTACGAACCTGATGCCGGTGTCCTCGATGAGTTGGGCATGGTGGAGGCTCTCGATAGGGATCTCCTGCGACAGGTGGCCCACCACGGCACCCGCATCGTCCACGAGATAGCCGTAGACGTCCAACGCGATTGGTACGTCGTGCGAGCCGATCAGGAGACCGCGACCCTCGACCTCGACATAGAATCGGATCGAGACGCGATCGTCGCCCGCCCGGACACCACTCACGGTCCAGGTCACGGCGCCATCGACATCTCCCTCCCCCTCGTCAGACAGCAGCGGGGATACGTTACGGCCGCCGACGCCATCGAGCGGCAGTGCTTCGATCGGGTCGGGTCGTGATGCGTGCCGATTCGATGCTGCGCTCGACTGTGGCTCCGGCGCCGAGGTTTCGGTTGCGGCTTGCGGGCTGTCCGAGGACGCCCACTCGGTCGGGCCGGCGATCAGGCACGGCTGGGCGGCGAGCCACAGCACGACCGCTGCCGCTGCTCGGCGGCAGAGGTTCGAAACGACTCTGGAGCTCACCCGGCCTGACCCTCGCGATCGGTGCCCACGACGACGTCGACATACGCGGTCGATTCCAGCATCGAGTTGTTGTCCCGGATGCTGATAGCGATCCGGTGCGGTCCCTTCCGGAGCACCATGCCGAGGACGAATCCGGCCTGCTGAGCGACCGCGGAGAGGAGTCGATCGTTGGCGATCTCGATGGGATACACGCGATCGTGAACGTCGGACAGCCGACCTTCTTCGTCGCGAACCACCGAGAACACCGAGATCTGAGCCGCGTGATGGTCCGCCTCGGGCATCAGCACGAGGTCACCGATCGGGATCCGGATCATCACCGGCACCAGGAAGCCGCCCTCGCTCCGTGGCTCCTGCGACTGGGTCTCGAGCGCGATGCCGAGCGGGTTGTCCGCGACTCCGAGCGTTGCAGCCGCAAGCGTACGGTCGATCATACGGTCTCGTTCAGCGGTGTGTCGGTAGCCCTGGCGGTGGCGGATCTTCGCGCCGTCGCGGCGCACGTTGACGGTGATCTTGTGGTACTTGCCGTCCCCCGGTGACGGTGGCGTGTATCCCAGCGAGTAGTACGTCCCGAGCTCGGTCGAGACCTGGTTGAGCTGTCGATCGAGGTTCCTGTTATCCGCCAGCGTACGGCCGCCAGTGGACTCCGACATCATGTCCAGCGCGTCCTCCTCGCCCCATATATCGGTGAAGCCGGACACGCGGGAGGCATCGCGGCCACGAGTCTCGGTCGACGAGATTCGCTCCACTCCCGCGCCGAGCGAGCTGACCGTGTAAAAGCTGATCCGCTGGCTGTTGGCGAAATGGAGCAGTTTTTCGAGTTCGAGCGTGATGTCGTACTGGGTCGCCTCCATCATGGGATTGACGCCCTCGCGACGAGCGGTGCCTGGGAAGAGCTCCTGGTAGGCGAGAAAAAGGTCCTCACCCGGCCGGGTGTCCAGGCCGCCGACCCACAGCACGGCCTTGCGCCCGGGGACGCCGTGCAGATAACCGACGAACTGCTCGAGCGCGTCCAGGCTGGCGCGGCTGCGCGTGTACTTGTTCCTGGCCAGGGCGTGGATCTCCGGCAGGAAGTCGTGGTCCAAAGGCTGATTATCGGGCTCGTTGAACTGCGGTGGTCGCGGATTCCCGCCTTCGCCACCGAAGGGTTGCGGCTTGGTGTCCAGCCATTCGCGGATCTGGTCCCGTTGATCGGTCGTCGCGCTCTGCATCTGGCGGAACAGCGCCTGCTCCTCGCGTGCGGGACTGATGACCGACATATTCCGTATCTCGTCCAGGGCGACGAGCAGCCGACTGTTGTTATCGGAGAAATCCGATGCGACGTGCAACTCACCGTCGAACTGCACCAGCATCGTCTTCACGTTCGGCGGCAGCGGTTGTTCCAGGAACTCGCGCAGGTGGGCGAGCACGGCCGTACGGCGTCGCGCGTCGGTATCCAGATCGTCTATGTACAACGCCAGGTACAGCTCCTGGTGGGGCACCGCGGGGACCGTCGATACGGCGCCACCACCTTCGGGCTGCTCCAGTGACGGGAGCGAGGCGAAGAAGTGGCTCACCTCGACCTGCTCACCGTCCTCGAGCACCTCGAAGTCGGCCTCGGTCAGGCCGGGAATCGGTCTGCCCTCCTTGTCGGTCACCACGACCTCGACGTTGACCAGCGGCACGTCGACCGGCATGAAGAACGCGGTCGAGGGCTGATCGACCTGGTCTTCGGCGGTGACCCATCCGATCGTGAGGACGGTCGAAACCAGCGCGACGAAAGCAACTGCCTGCCGCCGACTGACTGCACATCGAGAGTCGTTACAGTAGATCATGATCGACCACCTTACCACCGTGGCGCGCCGCCGAAAAGCCCACGGCTGCAACCGACCACGAAATAGTAAACTGTTCGAGCGTCTCAACTGGCTGTCGCCCATCGAGAGGGGGGCGCTGGGACGCGATCTCTCCCGTCGGACATCTGGCCGGCGGCATGCGCATGCCCTGACGTACGGTCGCTTCAGTCGACCGGTTGCATCTCCTCCTCGCGGCGAATGTGCCGGGCCAGATGGTCGGGGATCAGATCTCGTCGGAGCACGTCGGCCTCGTTTTCGCGTCGGCGGATGACCGAGGCCTGATCGCCGGTGACCAGGACCGTGGCAGGCCGCGGCATGGCGTTGAAGTTGGACATCGAAACCTCCTGGTAGGCGCCGGTGTCGAGCAGCGCGAGCACATCGCCGACCTCGACGTCGGGAATCGGCACGATCGGCATCAGCCGGTCTCCGTAACAGCTCCGGCCGATGATGTCGGCCTTGCCGACCATCGGGGCGTCGGGCTTGTTGGCGAACACGTAATCGTGCAGGTGGTGCTCGTATCGGCCGCCGGTGAACCAGAACTCGGTGGTGTCGACCACGACGATCGTCCACCGGATGGGACGACTCATCCGCTTGATGTTGGTCACTGTGGTCAGGTGGATGCCCGTGTCGCCGTGGACCGAGCGACCGGGTTCGAGCTGGAGCATGAGCCCGTCGGTGGCGATCCCCTGGCGGTGCAGCTCTTCCCTCAGGGTCTGCGTGCAGGCCTCGGCGTACTGCTCGATGGTGGGGGCCGGAGTCTGGTTCGGCTTCGTGACCAGGGTGTCCACCAGCCTTGCGAGGACGCGGTAGCGACCGTCCGACCCCAGCACTCGGACCGCCTTGGACAGCGCGAACAGTGCGCCCAGCTGGATCGGTTCGGTGTAGTCGGTGACCGCGTTGAACGGGTCCCTTGGGATCGCGAACCCGCCCCCGATGTCGATCTCCTGCGGCCGGTACCCGCCGAGCGCCTCGCACACCCGCGCGATCTCGGCGGCATAGGTCCTCATCTGCTCCCGCCAGTACCTCGTGGACCGGTGGTGGCGGCCGTGGTGCTGGTGGAAGCCCACCAGCTCGACGCCGGGCATGGCGAGGATCCGGTGACCGATCGCCACCACGTCGTCGAACGACAGACCTCCCTTGTAGGCGAGCGCGGCGAGGTCGGTGGGGACCAGGCCCTCGGCGACGAAGTCCGAGTGGGCGGTGAACCCCGGCATCGCGGGCTTGAGCCGCAGGCGAACCCTCGCGGTCGTGCCCAGCTCCGAGGCGGTGCGCTCGATGACCGCCACCTCCTCGACGCTGTCGATGGTGATGCGGACGTCCTCTCGTATGGCGCGCTCGATGTGCGACGGGTCCTTGGGGACGCCGTTGACCGAGATCAGGTCACGGTCGAAGCCGGCGTCGAGCGCCACCGTGAGCTCGCCGGCGGAGTAGACGTCGCAGCCGCAGCCCTCGGCGGCGAGAATGCGCTGCACCGCCGAGATCCAGTTCGCCTTGGCGGCCGGCAGGACCTTGACCGACCCGTCCGGCCAACCGGCCTGAAAAGCCCGCTGAAAGCGCCGAACATTCCTGCGCAGCTGGTCCTCGGAAAGGACGAACAGCGGCGAGCCGAAGCGATCGAGCAGCTGCAGGGTGTCGCAGTCCTCCACGTACAGGCGTCCGCCGCGGGTCGACAGGCAGTCGTCGAGTCGGGAATCGCCAGCCATCACTTGTCCTCCTTGCCGAGGATTCTCTCGCGGCGCACCCGGTCGATCTCCTTCGAGACCTTGATCCCCCGAGTCCTGAGGGAGAACCAGATCAAACGCTTTCGATCCATCACCGAAAACCGCTTGCCGAACCTGCGGAGCGCTCGCTCGTCGATGGTGAATCCCAGACCAGGCGTGGTGGGCGCTTCGAGGGTGCCGCCCTGGTGCTGGAACGGCTGCTCGAGAATTCCGTCGCGCGCTTCGACCGTCCATCCAGGTGGCGCGATCGGGTACTCCAGCTCGCGTTCCTCGGCGAAGCCAGAAGCGACCATCAGCTGAAGGTTGACCGCGAGGCCGATGCCGTTGGTCCAGGTGTGGGGCGAGTAGCCGAGGCCGTGCTCGCGGCACAAACAGATCACCAGGTTGGTCTGGGAGATGCCGCCGGTGAAGAGCGCGTCGGGCTGGAAGATGTCGTAGCAGCGCCGCTCGATCATCATCTTGAGCTCGGGCAGACCCGAGCTGTGCAGCTCGCCGCCGGCGATCGGGACCTCGCTGTACGTGGTGAGCGCGCTGAGGTCCTCGTACCGATCCATGGCGAGCGGCTCCTCGATCCAGGCCACACCGACGTCCGCGCACGCGTCGGCGAAACGTTTCGCCCGAGCGAGATCCCACAGGGGGGCATCCGCGATGATCGTCACCCGCCAGCCCTGGTTGGCATCGACCGCCAGTTTCATCCGGTCACCGACCGCCCTCGCGGTCTCGGTCACGTGCCGGATGTCCGTTTTCTCCTCGAAGTCGTGAACCCTGAGCTTGACGGTCCGGAAACCCTCGGCGTACCGCGCCTCGACCTCCTCGATTCTCTCCTCGGGAGCCATGACCTCGCCGGTCGAGGCGTACAGGCGGACGGGGACGGGCTGACCACCGAGCAGCTCGTACACCGGCTTGCCCTCGACCTTGCCCTTGATGTCCCAGAAGGCGGGCTCGATCCACCAGTTGCGCCAGCCCAGGTAGGAGATCTCCCGCAGCCGCTGCTGTATCAGCCCGATGTCACCGGCGTCTTCGCCGAGCAGGTACGGGCCGAGCAGGTCGCCCAGGCCTGCTCGCTCGCTCGCGATCGCCGGTCCCGCGCTGTGGCCGACCACGCCGTCGTCGGTGGTGACCCGGATCAGCGTGAACCGGTTCTCGGTCTGCGGCATGCCCGGAATCCACGCGGGGTAGAACGGGGCCGGCAGGGGGATCGCCACGTGGAACAGCTCGATCCGTGCCACTCGACTCGTGGTGTGTTGCATGTCGGAAACATACCAGTTCGCATGTCGAAGTTCACTCCTTCGGGAGCGGTGTGGTGTACTGGGTGGCGCCAAGGCCCGGTGCTCGAATGTGACGTTCGTTGAACCGCATGGGAGGATCGAGAGACGATCCGAGCTGGGGCGCGATGGCGGCGTTGGGCAGGAGAGTCCGAGGCACCGGGGGATGGGGAGGTGACCGTGTCCGAGTGGTACGAGGACGAATCGTTCTGGAAGGCCGTGTACCCCTTCCTCATGACCGAGGAGAGGATGGAAGGTGCGGCCGACGAGGTGGACTCCGCCCTGTCACTCGTCGGGTTCGAGGGCCGGGACGTGTTGGACCTGTGCTGCGGCGTCGGACGCCACTCGGTCGAGCTGGCGGAGCAGGGGTTCTCCGTGACCGGAGTCGACAGATCACCGTTCCTGCTCGGCAAGGCCCGGTCGCTGGCAGAGGACCAGGGGGTGGAGGTCGAGTGGATCGAGGCGGACGTGCGTGACTTCATTCGACCCGGGTCGTTCGACCTCGTCCTGAACATGTTCACGTCGTTCGGCTACTTCGAGGATCCGGGCGACGACAGGAAGGTCCTGGGAAACGTCTTCGAGAGTCTGCGGGACGGCGGGAAGCTGCTGATCGACCTGGCCGGCAAGGAGCTGGTCGCCGCCGTGTTGCAGCCGACCACGTCGGACAAGAGCCCCGATGGAGGCCTGCTGGTCAGGCGTCACGAGATCGTCGACAGCTGGAGTCGGATCAAGAACGACTGGATCGTCGTGCAGGATGGAAGGACGGAGTCGTTCAGTTTTTGTCTGAGGATGTACTCGGCTCGAGAGCTCGAGGACGCGCTGTCGGCCGCGGGATTCCGCCACGCACGTATCTTCGGCGATCTGCGCGGCGGCGAGTACGGCCCCGGTGCCGAGCGACTGATCGCGGTCGCGGTGAAATGACTGCCCTTCGTCGCGGAGCCTATCCGTGGCGGGAAGAACCCGGACCCTGGCGTGCCTCCTCGACCGCCTGACGGATCCTCTTCGGCGTCATGGGCATCCTCAAAACCCGCGCCCCTACAGCGTCGAAGACAGCGTTTGCGATCATCGCGCCGACACCGATGGTGGCGGGCTCGCCGCCTCCCTGAGGAGGTGAGTCCTGGGCATCGATCAGCACGGTGTCGATCTCCGGCAGCCAGGAGAATCGCGGAATCTCGTAGGTGTCGAAGTTGGTATCGAGGATCTGACCGCCCGTGAATCGGACCTCCTCCGCAAGGGCGTATCCCAGCCCCATCATGATGCAGCCCTCGACCTGGGTGGTGGCTCCCTCGGGGTTGATGACCAGGCCCATGTCTTGGGCGCAGACGACACGCGTGACGTCGACCCGGCCAGTTGTTTCGTCCACGTCGACGTCGGCCATGACCGCAACGTAAGTGCCGGCGTCGATGCCGCAGGCAACGCCATGCCCGCGCCCGCTCGGAGAAGGTGCCGAGGTCCATCCGAACCTCTCTGCAGCAGTCTGAATGACGCGCTGCATACGTTTGTCCTTCAGGTTGTGCAGCCGGAACTCCACCGGATCCATGCCCGCCTCGGCGGCCAGGATGTCGATGTGCGACTCCCGGGCGAAGGTGTTGGTGTTGTTGCCGGGGGCCCGCCAGGCCCCGGTCGCGAACGGGTGGGACCCCGGGGTGCCGCGCCAACTCGAGCTGTAGGCCACCGTTTTGTGGTGGGGGATGTCGTAGAACTGCTCGGAGCCGCGCTCGCCGGCGAAGTAGGTACCGTAGTCCCAGAACGCGATTCGAGCCGAATCGTTGATTCCAGCGTCGATCTTGACCACCGCCGCCGGTCGGAAAGTGTCAAAGAAGAACTCCTCGGCCCTGGTCCACGCCACCTGTACCGGTTTGCCGGTCAGCTTCGCCAGGGTGGCTGCCTCGATCGCCTGGCGGTTGGCGGTCTTGCCGCCGAAGCCACCGCCCACGAACGGTGGGATGACCCTGACCTTGTCTTCGGGGAGTCCGAGTTCTTCGGCCGCTTCGGCTTTGAGGCCAAACGGTCTCTGGGTGGAGGCCCAGATCGTGAGCTTGCCGTCCGCGATCTCTGCCAGGGCGGTGTGCGTTTCAATCGGTGCGTGGGCAACGTACCCGTCGAGATAGGTCCTCGAGACGCTTGAAACCGCGGCCTGGTTGCCCTGATCGAGGTTGCCCCCTCGAGAGACCGTCTCACCCGGCGGTGCGACCTCGAGCAGGTGATCGAAGATGGTCTCGTTATCGACGTCAGCCTTTGGCGTGGCGAATCGAGCCTTGACCAGTTGGAGCGCTCGCTCCGCGATGTCAGGCTGCTCGTGGAGCACTGCGACCAGGTCACCCTGGTGGACCACCTCGGCGCCTTCCACCCCCTCGACCGCTGTCGTGTCCGCGTCGACGAGCCTGGCCCCGTGCGCGGGCGGGCGCAAGATCCGCGCGTGCAGCATGCCTGGTCGCCGGATGTCTCCAGCGTACCGAGCGCTTCCCGTGACCTTGTCGACGGCGTCGCGGCGGTTGAGCGGCTGGCCGACGATCGTGAAATCTGACACCGACTCGAGAACGGCCTTCCGTCCGAGACGGCGGGCGATCTTCTTGCCCCCCGTGAGTTCGGAGTAGCTGACCTTTCGGTTGTCGTCGGTTGTGTCGTATACGACGCCGTTCGTGACGGCCAGTTGGTCTGTCGGCACCTCGAGGCGTTCGGCAGCCAGCTCGATGAGCACCTCTCGCGCCTCGGCTGCGGCGGCTCGCAGCGGAGGTCCGAAGAAGCGCGTCGTCATCGAGCCAAAGGTGCCCATATCCCATGGGCACAGGTCGGTGTCGCCCATGGTCATGTCCACGGCATCCAGCGAGACCTCGAGCTCGTCGGCGAGCATCTGCGCCAGCGACGTGAAGGCGCCCTGGCCCATCTCGATCTTGCCGGTGAAGCAGGTGACGCGACCGTCCTCACCGATTCTGAGGAAGGCGTTGAAGTCATCGGGCAGCTCTTGAAAGGACCGGCGCCGGGAGGTCGCCTGGAGGGCGAGCAGATCGGCGGCGGAAAAGGTGACCACGACCCCGCCACCCAGGAAACGGAGGAACTCTCTGCGGTCCACCGAGGACGGCGGCTCGAGGTCGAGAAAGGGAATGATCTCGGAGTCGTACCTGGTCATGACCGAACCCCCTCCGCCATCTCGTCTGCCGCGGTCTGAATTGCACGGAGGATGCGCGTGTGGGCGCCGCAACGGCACAGGTTGTTTTCCATGTGGTCGATCACCTCCTGCCGGGTTGGCTCGGGGTTCGACAGCAGGAGACTGTACGCTCTGAGCACCATCCCGGGCGTGCAGAAGCCGCACTGCAGGGCGTCGTGCTCGACAAATGCGGTCTGGAGC
Organism: Candidatus Sulfomarinibacteraceae bacterium; assembly: GCA_041552055.1. Lineage (GTDB taxonomy): Bacteria > Acidobacteriota > Thermoanaerobaculia > Thermoanaerobaculales > Sulfomarinibacteraceae > JBFELO01. The sequence continues at coordinate 13,417 of JBFELO010000104.1, forward strand.
GGGTGGAGGTCCCCGTTGTTCGCCAGGCCTTCGATGGTCATGACGTCCTTTCGTGCAACCTTCTTCATAGGATGCTGACAGGAGTGCACCGCTTCACCTTCGACAAGCACCGTGCACGAGCCGCACAGGCCCTCGCCGCAGCCGTACTTGGTGCCGGTCAGGCCGAGCTCGGTGCGCAGGACCCACAGCAACACGCGATCCTCATCGACCTGCACCGTCGTGGGCCGACCGTTGACGCTGAAACGAATCGTGTTCTTCATGATGATCTCCCGGTTGATACAGGCTCCATGGTAATCCGTTCCGCCGAGTGCCGCGAGACTCATCATCCGTAGAGAATCACCTCGTGAATTGCCGTGGGTGATTCTCTTTTTGCGATTCGCGAATTGCAGCGAAGCGAACCGCTATGGGCTATCATTGGCCTTACGGACAAGTCAGGCGACCATGGCCCTCTCAACGGGCGAACGGCTCGGCAGTTATGAAATCCTCGAGCTCCTGGGTGCAGGCGGCATGGGCGAGGTCTACCGCGCGCGGGACGAACGGCTCGACCGAGAGGTCGCGATCAAGGTCCTGCCTGAAGAGCTGGAGCAGGACGCCGACCGGCTGGCCCGCTTCGAGCGCGAGGCCAGAGTGTTGGCCTCGCTGAATCATCCCAACATCGCGACCCTGTACGGCCTCGAAGAGCACGAGGGCAGGCGTCACCTCGTCATGGAGCTCGCCGCGGGCGAGACGCTCGCGGTGCGCCTGGACAGAGGCGAGCTGTCGGTCGACGATGCGTTGCAGATCGCACGTCAGATCGCCGAAGCACTCGAGACCGCCCACGAGCACGGGATCATCCACCGGGACCTCAAGCCGGCGAACGTCATGCTGTCTGCCGAGGGCAAGGTCAGGGTGCTCGACTTCGGCCTGGCAAAGGCGTGGGAGCCGGCGGACAGTTCTCCCGATCTCACCCGCTCCCCGACGCTCACCGCACAGATGACCGGCGCCGGTGTCCTGCTCGGCACCGCAGCCTACATGAGCCCGGAGCAGGCCCGCGGTAGACCGGTGGACAGGCGCGCGGATGTGTGGGCGTTCGGCTGCATCCTGCACGAGATGCTCAGTGGCCGCCGGTTGTTCGTCGGTGACACCGTGTCGGATGTGCTCGCGAGTGTTCTCACGAGTGAGATCGATGTCGACGCCGTCCCTCCAGAGACCCCTCCGTCGGTTCGACGTCTGCTGAGGCGCAGCCTGCAGCGCGACCCCGCGCGTCGTCTGCGTGACCTGGGCGACGCGATCCTCGAGCTGGACGAGTACGAGGTCGAACTCCCCAGGGCGAAAGCCGCGACAGGCGGTTCTGCGGCGAAATACATCGGCTGGGTCGCAGCGATGGTGGCCCTGATCGTCGCCATCGCGCTGGCGTGGCACATGAGCCGCGCGCCAGTGCATCGCGAGATCGTCTACACCGAGATCGCACCGCCCGCCGGCGCCGAGTTCGCGTTTCACGGCGACCGAGGCAGTCCGCCGGTAATCGCCCCGGACGGCTCAGCGGTGGTGTTCGGCGCGGTCGTACCAGGAGAACCTGTGACGCTGTGGTTGCGGTCGTTGCGAACCGGCGAGACCAGCCAGTTGCCCGGGACCGAGGGCGGCTTCGCCCCCTTCTGGTCGCCGGACAGCCGATCGATCGCGTTCTTCGACTTCTCCTCGCTCAAGCGCCTCGACGTCGGCGGTGGCGCAACTCTCACCCTGTGTACCGCTCGAATCGCGCGCGGCGGTGTGTGGACGCCCGAGGGAAAGATCATCTTCGCGCCGGAGTACAACACGGGTCTCTCTCGAGTCTCTGCAACCGGCGGCGAGCCGACGCCGCTGACGACACTCCTGGAGAATCGCCACACCAGCCATCGATGGCCCGTGCTGTTGCCCGACGGGCGGCACCTGGTCTACCTGGCGATCAGCCACGACACCGGCGATGCCCGCGAAAACGAGGTGCGCGTCGTGGCAACCGACGGCACTGGCGATCGGCGGATCGTGTCGTCGTCGGCCAA
>JBFELO010000105.1:0-15386 GCA_041552055.1 Candidatus Sulfomarinibacteraceae bacterium
GGCGGCACGCGGCCGCCGCCACCGGGTGGCGGGGTCCCGACCGGTCCACCCGGGCCGCCGGGGCCGCCGGGCCGACCGCGCGGCCTGCCGGGTCTCCCCGGGCGCCCTCCGGCGCCGCCCTGCTGGCGCTGCTCGCGGTGGACGAACCGCCACTCGCAGTAGGTCGTCCTGCCCTCGTAGATCTTGACGCTCTCCTCGCACGAGGTGGAGTGCACCCCGACGATCGGGCCGACCATCTCTCCACCCTGACGCGACCCGGGACCTCCGGGGGCACCACCCCCGGCGGACCCGCCGATCCCCGTTCCCGGCGTGGTCGTCGGCACCGGCTGGTTCGGCAGGCCGGGCTGCTGACCGCCGGCCGCCCCGCCGCGACCGATCTGGCCACCCTCCTGGCCGAGGAATATCAGTCCCCAGTCGTAGGAGTCGGTGATCGGGTCCTTCCACTTCTTCCGAATCACCCTCGGGTTCGCTTCCCAGATCTCCTTCAGCCGCATGGGATAGCGACCGAAGCGAAGCCGGAAAAGCCGGATCGCCTCGACGTACTGTTGGCCCCGGAATATCAGCTCGGCCTCGCGCTCCCGCCTCATCTGGAACTCGACGGTCTGGACCGCCACTGCCATCAAGATCGACATGATGGCGATGATCATCACGAATATGATCATCGTGTAGCCGCCCTCCCGCCCGCCGATCCCGGAATCCGGATTCCGGATACCGAATTCGCCCTCCCACCCGGAACACTCGGGGGCAGCGGGCAGCCATCCGCACGTCGCGATCCGCAGTCCGCGATTCATGGACCTACCAATCCGAGTAAAGCGATCCATCGAGGGAGACGCCATCGGCCCCTGACTTGACATCGATGATCCCGGTCATGCCTCCCAGGTCCTCCTCGATCGGCTCCAGTTCATCGATGTCGCTGGGCTCGGCCGAGAGCTCGTCCCAGGTTTCGGCGGAGCGGGTGATCGGGTCGACCGGTATGAATCGAAGATACCCCGAGTCCACCAACGTCTGCAGCGACTCGGGGTAGTGACCCTTGTCGGCCAGGAACTGATCGATGGTTGAGCGCATCTGGTACAGGTCGGCCTTGAGCACCGCCTCGCGAGCCCGAACCGGCGCGTTCTTCATGGCCGGGAGGGCCACGGTTGCCAGGATGCCGATGATCGATATGACGACGATCAACTCGATGAGGGTAAAACCGCGATCTCGACGTGCGGCAGCGGGCGCTGCCCTGCCGCCTTTCGGATGTAAGGTGTCAGTCACCGGACGGCCGACCGGACGCCCATTATCTACCGTGTGCGGTCTGGCGATCTCCATCATCGTCACCAATCCTCGTATTTCGTCCCATCGATCGCGGTCCCGTCCGACAGAGTGTAGACGTCGTACAGGTTCTCCCCTCCCCACGAGGTCGAGTCGAAATCGTCCTGATACGACCGCTTCCCCCACTCCTGCTCACCGGTCATCGGGTCCCACGGGATGCGACGAAGGAACCGACGCTTGGTCTCCTGCCCGACCAGCTCCACCCCTTCCACGAGCACCTCGAGGTCCTCCGGGTACCCCTCGCCGCCCAACGTAATCGGGATCAGACCCTGGTCCGACAACCGCTTGTAGTCATCGATGGCGTTTCGCATCAGTCGCAGAGCCAAGTGCAGCTCGGCCTCTTTACGTCTCTTGACGGTGAACTTGGCGACCGGCAGCACCATGGTCGAAAGTAGCGCGATCAACGCCGTCACCATGACCAGCTCTGCGAGAGTGAAACCGAGCTCGCCGCGCCTCACCCGGAGCATGTCACGGCTCCCTCGACGCGGCGCTCGGAATCACGTACAGAGCACCGTCGCTGGCGGCCACCGGGACCGCCGTGCCGTCGGCCGCGATCGCACCGCCCGATGTAAACACGAGCGGAGCCGGTCCCGGCGACAGGGCCCGCACGTTGAACGCGGCCACCCCCTGGGGCGCCTCGCTTCCCTCGAGCACCATGATGTCCAGGGACAGCCAGCCGCTGTCTTCATCGAGCGAGCCCTCGAGGACCTGGACGCCGGGCGCCGCTTCGAACGAGTCGATCGCCAGGCGATCCGGGTCGAAGGAGAGCCCGAGCGGCATCCGGTACGAGCCGGGCGCGTCCCGGACCACGAGCTGGAGGGTGATCTCCTCTCCCTCGGCCATCGAGACCACCGTGGGCTCCAGACCGACCACCAGCGGCCGACGAGACGCATCCACGGTCACCACCGGGGCGTCCACGTCAGGCTCCGGCGCGAACTCCATCGACTTCTCCTCGCCGCCCGGGACCAACTCGGTGCCCGGCTCGCCCTGCTGTGGCCTGACTTGACGCGGCGGACGGCGGATACCGTACGGTGTCGGTCGGGTCCCTTCCTGCTGACCCTGCTCGTCAGGCCGTTCCTGCTGCTCCCGATCGAACGGACCCTCCTCGGAGCGGCCCGACTGAACCCGAGGCGAACGCGAGCCGGCGAAGGAGATCCTGCTCTCGGTGCCGACCCACACCGGCGCGAGGTCCGCCTCCTGGATGTCGGGGAAGCGAATGATGTGCGGCGTCAGCGTCAAGATGAGGTCGATGCTCTTCGTCTGAACTCTCTTGCTGGTGAACAGCCGCCCGATGCCGGGGATGTCCGACAGCAGGGGTGTTTCGGACTGGCCCTCGGTACGGTCCTTGCGGATCAGGCCCGCGAGCAGGCTCGACTCGCCGCTCTTCAGCCGGATCACCGACGTGATCGTGCGGGTGCCGATGGTCACCGCCTCCTGGTCCGGTCCGACGGGCACGGTCTCTCCGAGCTGTGAAACCTCCACGGTCAGGTTCAGGGTGACCTCACGGTTGTGGTGGACTCTCGGCTCGACGTCGATCTTGATGCCGATGTCTCGATACTGGAAGGACGTGATCGGTACCACGCTTCCGCCGACCGTGTTGGAGGTATTGAATGACGTCACCGGGATCGGCACCTGGTCGCCGAGGTGGAGCGAGGCCTTCTCTCCCTCGGTGATCCGCAGCTGCGGCTGGGCCAGAATCTGGGCCTGGCCGCTCGCCTTCACCAGGTTGATGATGATGCTCGGCACGTTGACGAAGATGTTGTCGTTGCTGATGTTGCGGAGATCCGGCAGGAAGGACGAGCCCGGGGGCGCACCGGGGCTGACCTGACTGAGATCCGCCTGCAGGGTGAACGAGTATGTCGACAGGTTCATGCCGAGCTCGGACTGCTTCGAGACGTCCACCTCCATCAGCTCCACATCCACCAGCACCTCGGCCTTTGCCTTGTCGTTGGCCGAGATCAGCTTCTCCGCGATCGCCACCTTGTCGGCGGTGTCGCGCAGGGTGATGGCATTGAGCTGCTCGTTGGTGGCGAGCCGCCGCGCCTCGATCAGCGATCGCAGCAGCTTGTCGACCTCCTTGACGTCGGCGTTGGACAGGAAGAAGGTCTTGATCACCAGATCCTCGTACTCGCGGCGGTTCTGGGGAGTGTCCTCGGCGATGATGATGGTGTTCGAGTCCAGCACCTTGTAGAAGTGTCCCGCGTGCTGCATCACCAGCTCGAGAGCCCGTTCGGCGGTCACGTCGTTGAGCTCGATCGGGAGTTTGTCGTCGCGCAGCTTGGGGTCGAAGATCACGTTGAAGCCGTACGCCTTGGCCATCGCCTGGTAGATCTCCTTGACCGGCTTCGGACGTGGGAAGTTGAGGGTGATCGGCTCCTTGGATTTCGGATCGAGTACTGGCGGCTTCACCTTGGCCTCGCTGGCCAGGCGCTTCAGCTCCTCGAGTTCCGCCTCGCCGCCCGGCCTGGACAGGATGACGATCTCCTGGACCACGTCTTCGAGCACCTGCTCGGCGTACTGGTTGGTCGGGTCCAGCTGCACCGCCATCTGGAGCTCGTTCCTGGCCGCCGACAACTGACCCATATTGCGCAGAGCGATTCCGCGCTCGAAGTGATCGTGAGAGGCGTTCTGCCGCGCCCGGCGGAGACCGATCCGGTACTCGACGTTGTCCGGGTCTCTGGCAACGAGTTCGAGGTAGTGGTAGACGGCGGCGTCCCAGTTCTCGTGCGCCGCCGCCTGCTTGCCTTCACGGGCCTTGGCACTGGTCGAGCACGCGGTCGATCCCACCAGAATCAAGGCGCCGGCGAGGGCACACGATGCGAGTCGCAGTTTCCTATTGTTCAGCCAAGGGTACACGGGTGTCCTCCGAGCGGTCGTATCCGACGAAACCGATGACGACCGACTCCAGTCCAATTTCGCGGATGATGAAAATCTCGTCGAGCACGTCTCCAGCCGTGGCGACCTCGACCACCGACGTGTCGGGGTCTTTGCCGGGCTTTCGAAACGCCGCGACCTGCAGACGCAGGGGGCCGAAGTACCCCAGGTAGTCACGGTCGAACGGGGGTGGTGGCGGCAGGATCTCACCGTCGGCGCCGCGGGCCAGGCGCGGCGTCGGCGTGGGACGCGGCGTCCTCTGGACGGCAGGACGGGTCGGCGTCGGCGGCCTCGGAGTGGGCGTCGGCGGTGCACCGAAGATGAACGGATTGCGGTCTCCGGCCCCCGCAACACCTCCCCCCTCTTCGAGCAGCGCCACCTCGAGCCGCGGCAGGTTGTGCGGCTCGTAGTCGATCTGCCCTCCTCCTGCCGGCCCAACCGACAGCCGACCTCGGCGCAATGTCGTCACGATCACCACCGCGGCCAGCACGGCGAGGATCGTCAGCAGCACCGCCAGACGGGTGCGCTCAGCTTTGGTCTTCGGTTGTGCCATCACCGTCCGATTCCGCTCTTCGAATGCCACCCGTCAACCGGCGTAGCAGCTCCTCGTTGGCCTCGGCAAACACTGTAGCCAGACGAATCGAGATCTGGAGCTCCCGCGTGGTTGCGTCTTCTTCTCCAGCGAATCCTATGTGTTCGACGATCAAGAACTCCGGGCTCGTCTGCACTGAAGCCAGGAGCAGCCGAATCTGAGGATACTCGCCTTCGACCGCGAACTGAATGCTGAACCGCACCTGGTCCAGCTGTCTGTCCTCGCTTGCCGAGTAACTGAACGAGCCGGGCAACAGTCCGGCCTCTCGGGTCGCCGTCCCCACCTCCCTCAGTATGTTCGTCAGCCGCTCGTCGAGATTTCCGAACACCTCGTCGTACAGGTAGTTGAACTGGAGGTCCAGATCGGCCACTGCGTCACGTTCGCTTTCGGCCTGTTCGAGGGTCCGAGTCAGCCGGGCGACCTGGTTCTCGAGGCCGGTGATGTCGTCGCGCAGCTGCGCCTCGCGCCCGACAGAACCGGAGGTCTGGTAGGCGTAGACCGCGATCGTCACGAGACAGACGATCACCGCAGGCACCCACACGGCCGCCATCCGTTGCCACGGTCGCCATGCCACCCTCATGGAGCAACCTCGTCAGGGTGGTAGGTGACCCGCATCGTGAGTTCGTACCCGGCAGTTCTGGACTCCTCGGGCATGGCCTCGCGGATTGGGATCGGCTCCGAGAACGACGGGTCGGCGATCAGATTCTGCAGCAAGTCCAGGATGTCATCACGGGTGCGTGCGATCGCCATCACACTGAGCGTGAACCCCTCCGTGGCCACCACGGGCGCGATCTTGACAATGCGGACATCTCTGGGCATCACACGCTCGATGTCATCGAGCAGCTGTAGCCACGAGAAGCCCCATTCGCGCAGCACCACGTTGGTCGCCTGAACGCGACCCGAGAGCGACCGCCAGGGAACTTTCTCGAGGTCATCGATGACGCTTTGTGCATCGGCCGCAAGAGCGTCGCGCTGCGATCGCAGCTCCCTGGCGCGTTCGAGCTGCGGCGCCAGGGTGCGGTTGCTCGAGAAATAAAACGAAACGTTCAACACGAGGAACACTGCGGCCAGTGCTGCTGCAACACCCGTGACCAGCCAGACCGGGCGGGTGTTGAGGAACGGACGCGCAGCCAAGTCGGGCGCGATCAACGGTCCACTCCCTGCGCCAGCCGAAGCATGGGGATCAGACGTGCTTCGCCGAGTCGTGTGGCGATCTCCGGATCCACCATCGGTGGGAGGTCGGCCACGGGCGCCAATCGGAATCCATCCTGGTCGCGCCACCACCGAGTCGACTCTTCCTGCACCGATGTGTTCTCAGCCGACACCACGACGCTGATCTCGCCCGTCACGCCCAGGTCCGAGCGGATGAAGCGGTGTGCGAGCTGGAGTTCGCGCTGGACGACGGGCTCGACACCGACGCCCCCGGCGAGGGGTTTGGTGCGCACCAGCCGCGGCACTCCATCGACCGTCAGGAGCAGCGACAGGTGACCCTCCTCCTGCTGAACCACGAGCTGGCGGCCGCCATTGATGCCGCTCACGAGCGCAAACAGGCGGGGGGTGATGAGTCCCGGTTCGACGCCGACCGCCGAGAAGCTCGCCTCGAGGCTGGCGATCGCGCGTTCGACGCCCACCATGCACAGCAGCGGCTTCTGACCGTCCACAGACCGGTGTGGAATCGCAGACACCCGCAACTCCGATGGCAGCACGGGAAGCAACTTCTTGAGGCGCCAACGCACCACCTGGTCGAGCTCGGATTGTCTGCGGGGTAAATCGGTGAAGTGGAACAGCTGCGTGCGGACCCAAGTGGTGGGAACCACCACCGCAGGCCGTCGCGCACCATCGATCCGTCCCTGAACAGCGCCGAGCGCGGCGGACAACCGGTCCCTGTCGACTGCCTGGAGTCCGACCGGCCCGATGTCGCAGGTGCCCTGCGGCATTGCCTCCACCGCGCAATGAAGGGACCCGTCACGATCCCGTCGCACAGCGGCGACCGCGGCGCCGTCCAGCAACCAGGCGGTGGTTGGCGCGGGACTGGTGAAGAACTTCTTCCAGTTCATTCGACGAATGTCACCTTGTTGATGTCGTAGAGTGTCGTCTCGCCCGTGAGGACTTTCTGGAGCGCGGACTCACGGAGAAACCGCATGCCCTCCGCCTTCGCCGCGCGCTTGATCTCCGCCGCCGACCGCCGATCGATGATCAGCTGACGGATGTTGTCGGACAGGTTCAGCAGCTCCGCGATCGCCATCCGTCCCCGATACCCCGTACCATTGCACTCGATACAGCCCGCTCCTTCGTAGAACGTGAGTTCTCGGTAACGATCCGGATCGAGGCCCGAGTCTTCCAGCAGGATGTCACTGACCACCGCCGGCCGCTTACAGTGGATACAGATCCTGCGCACGAGCCGCTGCGCCAGCACGCAGTTCAACGCCGAGACAAAGTTGTGCAGATCCACGTTCATGTTCAGGAATCGGCCGATGACGTCGACCACGTTGTTGGCGTGGACGGTGGTGAAAACGAGGTGCCCGGTGAGCGCCGACTGGACAGCGATTTGCGCCGTCTCCTCGTCCCGGATCTCTCCCACCATGATCTTGTCCGGGTCGTGACGGAGAATGGAGCGCAGGCCACGGGCGAAGGTCAGCCCTTTCTTCTCGTTGACGGGGATCTGGGTGATCCCCTTGAGCTGATACTCCACCGGATCCTCGATGGTGATGATCTTGTCCTCGGACGACTGGATCTCGGACAGACACGCATACAGGGTGGTGGTCTTGCCCGAGCCTGTGGGCCCGGTCACCAGCACCATTCCGTAGGGCTCTCTGATGTATTTGCGCAGGTTTCGCTTCGCGTCATCCTCGAAGCCGAGGACGTTGAGGTTCAGCGTGCGGAACTCGACGTTCGTGGACTCTTTGTCGAGAATACGAACCACCGCGTCCTCGCCGTGAACGTTGGGCATGATCGAGACTCGGAAGTCGATCGTCCTGCCGGAGAATCGGACCTTGAAACGGCCGTCCTGTGGGATTCGCTTCTCCGCGATGTCGAGTTCGGACATCACCTTGATCCGACTGATGATGGTGGAGTGATGCCGCTTGTCGATGGGCTTCATCGCCTGGTACAGCACCCCGTCGATACGGTATTTGACCACGACCTCACGGTCCTGGGTTTCGACGTGGATGTCCGATGCCCGGCGCTGGATCGCGTTGAACAGGACCGAATCGACGAGCCGAATGATCGGCGACGAGTCGGCGGTGATGCGGTCGATGGACAGCACCTCTTCACCGTCCTCGGAGTCCTGCACCAGCTGCAGTCGGAAACCCTCGGTGGCCTCGTCGAGAACCCGCTGTGTCGACTCCGATTTTTCGAGGATGTCTGCGATACGACTCGCCGGACCGACCGCGAGCTCGAGCGGTCGCGCCAACGAGAGCTCGAGCTCGTTGACGTGAAACACGTTCGACGGATCGGCCATGACCACGTGCAGGATCTCACCCTCGCTCTTCAAAGGCAGGAACTGGTATCGGAGCATCACCTCCACCGGAACTGCCCGAAACAGTTCGGGATCCACCTGGAACTCGTCGAGCGGATTGAACGGTAGTCCGAGTTTTTCTGCCAATTGTTCGGCGCCGATCAACTCTCCCTGCTCTCCTGGCTCGACCGTGTGATCGAGCATGACCAGGGTTTTGTCTAACGTCGGATCGTTGGTCGCCATTTGTTTACCTCACGCAATGGTCGTCACGAGTCTGAGCAGCGGATAGTAGACCGACAACAGCAGGCCTGCAATCACGAGTCCCATCAACACCAGGATCAGAGGTTCGAAGAGCGTCACGATCCTGTTCAGGGTGAAATCGATGTCCTCCTCGATGAACTCGGAAGTGTGCTCCAGCATTTCGGGCAGCGCGCCGGTGGACTCCCCCACCCGAATCATCGCCAAGGCGAGCTCGGGCGCCTGCTTGGTGTCGCCCAGTGCATCCGACAGCGCCCGTCCCTCCTGGACCTCCTGGACGGTCCCGAGGAACAGCTCCGAAACGTACGCGTTCTTCACCGAGGTCGATGCTGTCTCGAGCGCCGGCACCATCGGTGTCCCACCCCGCAGGAGGACCCCGAGGGATCGTGTGAACTGGGACACCGCGAACAGGTGGAGGAGCTGGCCGAGAATCGGGAGCCGCAGCTTGGCGCGATCCGCGATCCGCCGTCCCCTGGAGGACGTCGCCCACAGCCGACCGAGGTAGATCAAAAGTGCCGTGCCGAGCACGATCCACAAAAGGTAACGCTGGGTTCCCTGAGCAATACCCAGCACGATGCGCGTGGGAAGCGGAAGCTCGGAGCCGAACTGGAGATAGAAGTCGGAGAACTTCGGGATCACGTACGCCACGAGCAGGGCCACGAGAAAGATCGACAGCAGGATCAGGACCGCCGGGTAGGTGAGGGCAGCGATGATCTTGCGGCGAACGGCCTCGACCAGTCGCTGGTACTCGACGAACCTCCCTATCACCGCCTCGAGCTCTCCGGACCGCTCGCCGGCTCGCAGGGAGTTGGCGTACAACCTCGGAAAGGTGTCACCGAGGGACAGAAATGCATCCGACAGCGACACTCCTGTGGTCACCTGCTGATGGACCTTTCCGAGCAGGGACTGGAAGTGGGGGTCGGTCTGCTGGCTCTCGAGCAACTCCAACGACTGGGCGAGTGGGAGACCGGCCCGCAACAGAGTCCGCAGCTGGGTGTTGAACAGCAGGAAATCCTGCGATGGGACCTTCTCGCCGCGCGCCAGGAACGGGACACGCAGCCGGGAGCGGGCAGGTGTGACGCTGAAGACGTGGAACCCCTCACCCTCGAGCTCACGACGGAGGGAATCGTCCGAGACCGCCACGCGGCGCTGCTCCACGACCGAGCCATCCGGTGCTCCGAGTCGGCAGACGAACTCCGGCACCTACGGCTCCTCAGGCGGCCCTGCCCTGAGGATCAGGACCAGTCCGATCGTGGAATCCTCCGACGCACCCGCGCCGATGATGACCTCCTGTTTCGGCGACAGGTACACGTCGGTTCGAATGATCTCGACGGCGGTCCCGCCACCGGAGGCAGACGCGGGAAGCTTCTGCAGCGTGAACTCTCCGAGCTGGATCCGCGTACCCACGTCTGGAATGCCGAACGCACTCCTCTCGGCAACACGCACCGGGGTCACGACAAACGACAGTCGATGCCCCTCACCGATGTCCGCCGCCGCCGTCGAACCGACGTCGCCTTCGAACACCGCCGATCCGATCGACCGATAGCCGGAAAAGGGGAACATTCGGGTCACTCGACGGTCGACCTCGACTCGAAGATCGCCCGGAAGCTCTCCGTTGGACCCCTCGAGCAGTTCGACCGCGATTTGATATCGCATCGGTGGGCTCTCGAGCCGGGCGATCATATCAGCCACCCGAGCGACGATCTCGGGCGAGTCTTGGACGGTGAGGGTCCCCTTGTGGGGCTGGACGGTGAGGGATCCATTCTCCGACAACAACGGCTGCACGGCGGTCGACGCTTCCGCCACCGACGTGTAATGCAGATTGAACACCCGCACGGCGGTTGGGGGGTCGGCCGCCGTCACCGCGGGTGCCAGACAGATCATCACTATTGCAGAGCACATGATGCAGCGGCGCATGCTATGACTCCAGGGCCGGATTGACGATGTAGTACATCGCCGTGTCGTGGTCCTCATCGTCGGCGAACTGGTAGACCCGGACCCCCTCACCCGGCATGTTCACCTGCACCCGAGGCGGCAACGGCGGCTGGCCGGAGGGGTCGAAAGCCTCTACCGCGGCTGCGGGAACCGGTGACCGATCATCGTGAGCTACCCACCATCCAACGCCGCCGACGACCGCCGCCAGCACGGCGGCGGCTGCTGCCAACCACCTCCTTCTGCGCGGTCGCAGATCCCGAGCCAATCGCTGCTGCCGGATCTGTGCCATCACCGAGGCGGTGCACGCAGCGACCCGATCCGGGTTCGGAGCAGGCGCCTCCACGGCTGCGAACACCATCGTGGGTTCAACACCGATCGCCCACGACCGACACTCGGGACATGCTCTCAGGTGCCCTCGAAACGACTCCCGCCGAGACTCGTCCAGCACGTCGTCTAGGTACTGCTCGAGCGTGTCATGGAACTCGCTACACTGCATGTCACCCTCTCTTCGCCCGCGGCAGATACTCGGGGAATCGGCGCTCCAATTCCTGCCGCAGGGTCTTCCGAGCCTGGAAAACGTGGTTGCGAACAGTGGTCGCCGAGCACCCGAGCGCCTGCGCCACCTCCGCGGTATCCATGCCCTCGATCTCTCGCAACACGAACGCCCTCCGTTGCTGCGGGGTCAGCGCTTCCACCAGCCGATCGAGCAGCCAATCCACCTCACGGTGGTCGGCAAGGTCAGACGCTCCCCTCACCTCGCCGACGACTCTCAGATGATGCTCGGAGCCGGCTCGATGGGTCCGTTCTCGACTCGACCTCGAACGCAAAACGTCGATGGCCAGATTTGTTCCGATCCGGTACAGCCACGTCGCGAAGCTCCACTTTGGATCGTAACGGTCGAGTCGCTGCCACGCCCTCACAAAGGCGAGCTGCACCACGTCCCACGCCTCGCTCTCGTCGGCCAGGATTCGTGCCACCGCGCGATGCAGACCACCTGAGTGGCGTTGCACGAGCGCTGCAAACGCGCCATCGTCGCCCTCTCGGGCCGCCTCGACGTAATCGCGGTCATCCATCGTTCGATCGGAACTGCCCGGCAGGGTTCGTGGAAGTGTGCGCAGCCTCTCCCTCAACATCACGTGTCTCCGAGATGTCTACGATTCGAAGGACGGCCTCGTTGAGCCCTGCCTCGAGAATCCTAACATCTGGACATCGCCGACTTCCACCCATGTAGCTGTGAGCCCCCCTCTCCCACACGCCAACTCGTCATCTCGGGCCTCGATCTCCACCCTCATCGTACTTCGATTCAGCTGTGGCGCTGAGTCTCACGATGAGGCCGAAGATGCTGTGGTGTCGAAATCGGTTGTGGACCTGGAGACTCCTGGCAGGAATAGTCTATCCTCTGGGGGATCGCGAATCCGGGAGGACGGAGATGGAAATCACCATCGAATACTGCGTCGAGTGAAACTACCTGCCGAGGGCTGCCGGGCTGGCGGCCGAGCTGAAGCGAGAATTCGACCTCGAGACGCGCCTGATCAAGGGCGGTGGCGGGATCTTCGACGTCCGGGTCGACGGCGATCTCGTGTTTTCGAAGTTCAGGGCGGGCCGGTTCCCGGATCCTGGAGAAGTCGAGGGGATCGTGCGACGGATCACGAAAGAATAGGCCGCATCGTTCTTCTGCAGTTCGATCGAGCGCAATGACCCTCCCCGCGACTGGATTCGGTTCGCCGGTCTCCCTCTCCGTATCCGAAATCCTCGCTCGGCATGAAACGCCGAATCAGGCGCTGAGACGGATACGGAGGCGAACACGGGCCCGCCCGCTGAGAAAAGTCCGGGCTAACGCACGGACGTCGTCACCGGTCAGTGATTCTGCTCACCGCTGTCTTCGGTCGGTGGGCGACGACGGTATACGTACCGCTCGAGGATCCTGGAGAAGTCCGACCAGGCGTCCTCGCTGGCGTCGGCCGATCCCATCGCCTCCAACATCCCGGCCATCTTCGAGTCGAGGTTGTCGACAATGTGCACCAACAGGGCCTCAGGGGTCTTTGGACGGCGCGGCGATCCAAACGCGTACTCGCCGTGGTGCGACAGCAGGATGTGCAGCAAGTGGCGTCTCGTCTCCCCGGGGAACGCCGGCAGCTCCACGATGGTGCGGTCGACAAATAGCACTTCCTGGGCCAAATGACCCAGCAGACGCCCTTCATCGGTGTAGGAGATCGATGAGGCAATCTCCAGCTCCCAGATTTTTCCGAGATCGTGGAGCAGCGCACCGGCGACAACCAGGTCGACGTGCAGCCGATAGTGGCGCGCCATCGCCTTGGCCGCACGCGTCACCGACACGGTGTGCTCGAGCAGACCCGACCGGAAGGCGTGGTGCATTCCCCTCGCCGCCGGCGCAACACGAAACTTCGCGGCGACATCCGGATCGGAGAAAACCCTGAACAACAGCTGTTTGAGGTGACGATCGCCGACCTCCTCGATCAACCCCTCGAGCTGGTGCCACAGCACATCCGGATCGATCTCGGAGGACCTCACGAACAGGCTCATGTCCACGTCGTCCTGGCCGATACGTTCCGCGCCTCGGACCACCACCTGCAGCCGCTGGTTGTATCGCTGGACCTGTCCCCGGACCCTGACGACGCCACCCGGCTGGCACACCTTGCCGAGTTCGTCCACGTTTTCCCATACCAACGCAGCCACGTCGCCGGTGCGATCCCCCAGAGTCAGCGCCAGGTAGGGTCCTCCACCTCGGCGCTGCCGTACCTCCTGCGATCGCACGGCGAACGACCCATGCACATCCGTGCCGGGTTGCAGGTCCTTGATCCAAACTCGCCCGGATGTCGTCTCGCTCGGCATCTCCTCAAAACCCCCGTACCCACACCTTCGCCGTCCCCCCTCGCGGCCGCCGCCGGCCGTCCGACGTTCCACTCCGGTTCACGCAGCACCAGCCAAATCCTGCAGCATCTCCTCCAGACGCTGCTCGTTGATCTCGACCAGATACTCCCCTTTCAGCCGCTCCACCACCCCTCTGGTCTGCTGCTCATAGGCGGACATGGATACCTCACGCCGAATCGCGTCCTTGACTTCCTCGAACGTCTGAAACGAAGCCGGGCGTCGCTCGATCAGGCGCACGACCTGGACGCCACCACCGGTCTCCAGGGGGTCTGTGATGTCGCTCTCCTCCATGCCGTCGATCACCTGCTTCAGGTCCGGTCGCAAATCCCCCTCGGGAATGGCACCGAGTTGCTGAACCTCGATTCCGGCGAGGGTCGCCTCCGCCCTCAGATCGCTGCCGGAGCGAACCCGCTCGACCAGACCTCGAGCCCGCTGAAGCACCTGCTCGCGATCCGACGAGTCGGCCGCGATCGGGAAGAACAGCTGTTCGAGCTCTACCATCGGTGGTACCCGATACCGTTCCTCCTTCTGCTCCTCGTACAGCTGTAAGAGCTCCTGCTCGGTAATTTCGGTTGGGGTCACCTCGCTCTGCGCCGTACGCTGCAGCAACATCGAGTGCCTGTACCGAGCGCGCAGGTCGTCGACCGTCAGACCGGCTGCTTGAAGCGCCTCCTCGAACGCGGCGTCTTCCTGCAGGTTGTTCTGCTCTCGCAGGTTCTCGATCGCGTTGTCGACCTGGCTGTCGTCAATCTTCAGCCGCTTCTCGGCGGCACGCTCCAGCAGGATCATCTCGTTGACGACAGAGTCGAAGAGGCCTCGTGCAAAGCTCTCGAGCTGCGTGCCGGTCGGCGGTTCCGGAATCTGAGAGAGCTCCACCTGGAGGCGCTGCTGGAAGTCGGTCATGGTCATGATCCGGTCGTTGACCCGGACCAGCACCGCCTCGACCACGAACCTGTCAGCGGCTGCGGCGGCCACTGCGAGGAGCGAGATGCCGACGCAAGTTGCCACCATCAATCTACGGTTCATCTTCCCTCCCGTATCGTCCTTCGTACTGGAACCACAGATGGTCTCGGAACATGGTGACTCCCACCATCGCGGCGAGTCCGTCGACACACTCGCGCGCGAACTCACGAGCGAAACCTTCGCTCAGATCTCGGCGCACAGCAAGCTCGATCTCGGCCCTGCGCGGCGGTCCTTCCGGGATGACCTCCAAGACCTGGAAGATGTGATATCCGGCCGGAGAAGGAACCGGCTGCGAAGTGGTGCCAGGCTCCATCGCGAAGATCGCCTCGTCGAGATCTGGCGGCAGGGTGCCCTGCACCACGTAGCCTAGCTCGCCGCCATTTTCCGCGTTGGGGGCCTGGCTCACCTCCACCGAAATCCGCCCGAAGTCCTCTCCCCTGCCCAGCCTCTCCCGGGCCGCCTCGGCTCCCTCCAGACTCTTGAGCAACAGCTGTCGCACGTGGGCACGCGCCGGCTGGACCTGCTCCAGTCGACGGGCGATCTCGTCATCGAGAATCTCTTGAGGGATTGGCGGCACCGGGCCGCACAGCTCGCGCAGCAGCGATCGCACCGCTGCGGACCGCGCCGCCGGCTCCTCCGGAATCACCGACTCTCGCCGCTCCTGCGCGGCTGCCGCCACGACCTCCTGATCGATCAGCTGATCCAACAACCTCGAGGCGACGCGTCGTTCCACCTCCTGCCAGCCGGTCCCCGTGATGCCCTCGAGGTACGCCTGCAGCGATTCCACATCGATCTCGTGATCGCCCACCTTGGCGATTACAGTCTCGCCGACGCCGCACGCCAGAGCTGTCGCCCCGATGACCACGACTGACCAACGGGCAAGGCAGGCCGCATCCATCCGCGAAGACTAGCATGGCAGTAGCGCGCTGCGGATGAGGACCGTGGCTCGATGACCCTTTCGACCCTGCAATCGGCAGCGTTACGGAGGACTTGATGGCGTGAGGGCTTGAGGGCGTGAAGGACTTGCGCTGGTCTCTTCCTGCCCTCAAGCCCGCAATCCCTCAGGCCCTGGGCGGGCGGGGCGGGGGAGTTCTCATCCCC
>JBFELO010000106.1:0-15308 GCA_041552055.1 Candidatus Sulfomarinibacteraceae bacterium
GAGGTGACGCCGAACGACACGAAGATCGGATACGGCAGACGCCACGGACGGCCAAGATCGAAGCACAGGCCGACGACGACGAAGAAGTAGCCGAGGAACCCGGTCAGGACCGCCGGTCGGACGACCGGCTTGTACTCCTTCATGCCGAACAGATGCACCGCGGCTGCCGTGACGTAGCCGCCGGCAGCGAGGGCGACTCCCGACAGCACGTCGAAGCCGATCCAGAAACCCCAGGGATTCGTGTGGTCCAGGTTGGTGGTCGCCGCCAGCCCTTTCGTGAACCGGAGGATCGTCAACGGGATGCCGACCAGGAGGATGATCGCGGCGACCACGTTGAACGGTGTCAGCAGGCGCTTACGCAGGTGAGCCGAGTCTTGGGTCATGGTGCGTCCTCCTGCGGTGGTGGGGCCTGGGCCTCCGCGAGGGCTTTCTTGACGGCGGCAGCGACCGCCTGTTCCTTGGCCTTCTCCGCCCTTTTCGCAGCCGCCTGGAGCTGCTCCGCACCCTTCTGCTCGGCCTCGGCCTTCGCGGAGGCCGCCGCGAGCTCGGCCTCCTGGTGGGCGATCGCCTCCCTGCGCTTGCTGAACGCGTAGAAACCCAGCAGCAGCCCCGGCCACATGGTGAGCACGAGCGGGACCGCCGACAGGAAGCCGGACGTCAGCTCCGGCAGCGGGGTATGGCTGGCGCCGTCGTGCAGGCCGAGCTGCCCCGGCGTCATGCCACCGATCACGAGCCAGCTGGTACCGCCGAAATCGTGCTCCCCGAAGATGTAGTCGACGTACCGGTCGGGATGCTTGGCGATCCGGTCCCGCGCCACCTGAATCAGCTCTTCCCGTTTACCGTAGCTGATCGCTCCGGTCGGACAGGCGTCGGCACAGGACGGGTTGAGGCCCTCCTTGATGCGCGGGTAACACATCGTGCACCGCACGACTCTCGGAGTAAAGGCCTCCTCGTACTCGTAGGCGAGTGCGTAGTAGGGGCACGCCATCACGCAGTACCGACAACCCACGCACACGTCCGGGTTGTAGAGCACCGGGCCTTCCGGGGTCTTGGTGAACGCCTCGACAAAACAGACCGATGCGCAACACGGCTCGTTGCAGTGCATGCACTGCTGTTTGCGGTACACGGCGGGCGCGTGGTCGGTGGCGTCCCGGTAGCGGTTCACCACCGTGTAGGCCGCGTCGGTCGTCCGTCGGCAGCGGTCGAACACGGACGGGTCGTCAACGGGCCCTTCCGGCGGCGGCAGGCCGTTCACCTCCTTGCACGCCACCTCGCACGAGCGGCAGCCAACGCACAGGGTGGTGTCGTGCAGCAGGCCCATCCGACCGGGATAGCCGGCGAAGTGCCGGACGCCCGAGGCATCAGCGGTGCCAGCCGCGAGGGCCCCGCTCACCGCGCCGCTGATGAACCCCCTTCTCGAGATACTCATGATTGAACCTCCCTGGCGGCATGGCAGTCGGTGCAGCCCTGTTTTTCGATACCCATCTCGATGTGGCACCCCATGCACTGCCGGTGGTACGCCGCCTTGAGCCCGGGCCTGTCGCGCGTGGCATCGGCGACTTCGCTGTGGCAGGAGCGGCACGGCGGGGGCCGCGTCCCGGCCGGGGTGTGGTGATGGCATCCATCACACATGGTCTCCGTGGCACCGTGGAAGCGGCCGGCCAGCGCACTCTCGGCGATGATCGTGTGGAGCTTCCCGACGATCTTCGAGTGGGGCAGCGTCGACGGTTCGTAGCGATCGACGAGACTCTCGATGACCACCTTCTCGGGGAACTCGTCCGAGGTTGCCGGGAGTGCTTCGAGCGTCACCCTCTCGAGGGTTGGCGGTGGGCCGTCCGTGGGCAGGGCCGCGACGTGAGGGCCGCTGTGACACACAGCGCATGCACGCTCACTCGGGGGGTGGTCGAGTGCACGATGGCAGCCACCACAATTCCTGGCCTCGGCGGTTATGGCATGGCATCCGACACAGCTGTGCTCGGCCGACGCCAGGTGGTACGCCTGCGCCATCGTGATGCCGGCCCCCTCCTCTGATCCCAGTACGGTGTGGCAGTCTGTACACGGCTTGAGTGTCTTGTGGTGGCAGGTGGAGCACGAGGTGGTGCGCGGTTCGTGGGACTGGTGGTAGAAGGGCACCGCGGCCGACTTCGCATCGGCGGCCGCGATCCAGGCGGTGTCTGGTTGCCCGCGAACCAGTCGTGGCACCTCTTCCATCTGCTCGATCGCGAGCTGGTGATCGAGGTCGTGGCAGCCCACGCACAGCACCGGGCCCGCCTCGAGATCTTTGCCGGCTCTGTCCAAGTGACAGGAGACGCACGCGCGATGTGACGCGTTTGCCAGCGAGAGCTTGCGCTCGTCGTCGTGGTCACCGTGGCACGAGGCGCAGCCCTCCTCCTTGCCCTTCTCGTACTTCAGCTTCTTCTCTGCCTCGTCGTAGACGTGGTGACAGTTCTCGCACTTGTCTTCGAACGCCTTTGAGTGGCGGCCGTGCAACGAGTAGTCGAACCACATGGGCGACCTCTCCGACACCCCGGGCTCGCGCCTGACGTGACACTCACCACAGGTGACCGGACCGCCGGCCAACTCCGCTGCCGCCCGCTCCTTGTGACAGCCCATACAGGCGTTGTGGTAGGCGTCGATGAGGTTATCTCGATCCTCGGCCCCAACCGTCGCGGACAGTGACGTGACCAGCCCACCCTCGTCGATCGTGTGACACGCCGTGCACCCCTCCTCCTCGATCGCCTTGGAGTGCTCCGCGTGGTTGAACTCGACCGCCGGCCGCTCCGGAACACCCATATCCTCGGTGAAATGCATCACGACGGTCGCCGGCGCGATAGTTCTCTGACTGGTCTCCTCACCGGCCACCGCGGGCGTGAGCGCGGCGGCCGCGACGAGGATCAGGCCGAGACCCGGGAACGCGCACTTGCTGCGAATCATGGCTCAATCACCCCTCACGCCTCCGGCATGTCGATGGTCTTGACGAGCAGTTCGCTGATGAACGAGACATGAGCACCGAGCTTGTAGAACCCGATGATGTCCTCGATGCCGCTGTGGCAGTTGTGGCAGGGCGTGATCACGATGTGCGCACCGGTCTCCGAGATCTGCTCCGCTTTGACCCGGTTGCTCTTCATGCGCGACCTCTTCCAGGGAGGCCCGCAGTTGATCAGTCCGCCGCCGGCCTGACAGCAGTAGTTGTGCTCGTAACGGGGGTCCATGTCCCTGAAGTCTTCGCAGATGGCGTTCACGACGTAGCGGAGCTTGTCGTGCAGGCCGCGGCCACGGACGATGTTGCACGGGTCCTGCACCGTGACCGGTTCTTCGATCTTGCGCGCGATGTTGATGCGCCCCGATTTGAGGATCTCGTAGTAGTACTCCACCGCGTGCACCATGGGGATCGGCGGCTTGGTCCAGCCCAACCACCTCGGTCCGTCGTAGACCGCGCCGCGGTAGGCGTGACCGCATTCACCCATCACCACCCGCTTGACCTTGAGCTGCGTCGCTCGATCCCAGTGCAGCCGCTCGACACGACCCATGGTCTCGAAGTCGCCCGAGTACATCGCCATGTTGGAGTTGTCCCAGCCATCGGTCGACGGCATGGTCCAGTCGGCTCCGGCCACGTTGAAGATGATCGCCATGTTGGCGATGAGCTGGGCCAGGATCTTGGGCTCGGGCCCGATCACCGAGTACATGATGTCGGCGCCCTCCTTGTCGAGCGGGATGCGCGTCCCTGCCAGCTCGACCTGGGCGTCCTCCTCCTGCCACATGAGGGTGTCGATCCAGTCGTCCTGCTGCACCCACATCTGGTTCATGGTGACCGCGTGGCTGTTGGTCGTGTCCTGCAAGTACTGCGGCACGACCCCGAGCAGGTTGAGGATCCGGCGCACCGTCATGATCAGGTAGGAGATGTCGATGCCGAACGGGCAGTACATGCTGCAGCGGCGACAGGCGCCGCAGTCGATGAAGGCGATGCGTGCCGCGTTGTGCAGGAACTCGCCGTCCACCTCGCCCTTGCGCTTCACCATCTCCCACAGGGTGTCCTTGACCTTGGCCACCGGCGCGTAGTCCGGATCGCCGTCGCGCGACACGTAGCTCTGGCACGCCTCCGCGCACAGGCCACAGTGCACGCAGGTCTCCAGGTACATCTGCAGGCGCGCCGCGCACTCCTCGGTGAGCACTTTGTTGATCACGTGCTCGATCCGCTCCGGTGTGAGCTTGGCGATGTTCTCGTCGACACCCGGATCGACCACCTGGATATCTTCAAGGTCGGCCATGTTGGATATTCCTCGCATAAGCCCATCGGATTTGACTGGCGAATCGGAACTGCCCGTCTCCGTGCCCGTCTCCGTCTCCGATCACCCCCGTTGCACCAGGGCATTGTTCGGGTACGGATACGGAGACGGGCACGGAAACGGCAACGGGACCTTTGAAAGCGATTCCTGGACACAGGCGCACGGCGCTCACCAATCCCTGGCGTGGCGGACGGCACCGAACTCGCTGCCCATGTACGACCGTGTGATCGCGAACCAGATCATGTGCACCAGACGGGTCCACGGGATCAGCAGCAGGCAGAGGGCTCCGGAAACGATGTGCGCGATGAGCATCGGCTTGTACGGCAGCCACTGCTGGTGGGCGATGAATCCGGTCGCGAACGGTGCGAGCACGATCAACGCGAGCACGAAATCCGACGGATAACTCACATTGCGCACCTCGGGTCGGATCAGCCGCCTCACGATGAAGAACACGCAGGCGGAGATCACGACCAGGGTCATCACGTCAGTGGCCTTCTCAGGCAAGCTCCACCACCGGATGCCCCACGACTCCTGCCACAAGACGGCATGCCCCATGGCGAACAGCGGGGTGGCCAGGGCGCAGATATGGAACGCGTACGACACCAGGGTGTACAAGGGCCGCCTTCTCATGTTGGCACCACCGAACGGAACAACCCAGTGCACCAGAGACCGCAGGCCGTATTTGGCATCCCAGGTGGGGATGACGGTCCGCTCCTTGACGGCGAGCCGCGCCATCGTGACCACGCGGTACAGGACGCCGCCGAAAAGCCCGATGAAGGCGATCCACACCAGCGGCCCGCGCACGAACTCGTACATGCTCACTCCCTCGCTCGACCGGGGAAGGCGTCACCCATCGGTACGACCTGGCGGTAGTAGGTTCCGCCCTCGACGGCGCGAAGGAGCACTCGCGTCCCGTCGGGGCTGACAACCGGCTCCCACAGCGCGTCGAACCACGGGCTCCAGATCGTGCCGTCGAGCGCGATGGCGAACCGTCCGTCACGTTCGACCTTGGCCAGCACCCTGTCACTCTCCGGGGTGAACACGGGATCCCACACCATGTCGAACTGGCTATGCCACACCGTGCCGTCGACCGCGATGGTCCACCGGCCACCACTCCTCACGGCCGCCGCGACCCGCCGACCGTCGGGGGAGAACACCGGCGGCACCACCAGATCATCGAACTCCACTTTCCAGGGCAGGTCGTCCACGACGACGGTCCACCTCCCGAAGCTCGTCGCCGCGACGGCGGCTATCCGCCCGCCATCCGGACTCAGGCGTTGGTTCCACAGCTGCAGGAAGCGACCGTTCCAGATGGGGCTGCCATTCTCGGCGATCGTCCAGGAGCCCCCCGTCCGGACGGGGGCAACCACCAAGCCGTTGGTAGGACGGTAGAGCGGCTCCCAGACGCAGCCGAAGCGCTCCTCCCACGGGACCGAGTCCTCGGCCAGGGTGTACTCGCAGATGTCCAGTCTGACTTCGGCGGCCACATGACGGTTGTCCGGGCTGATCACCGGCGCGTAGACGTTGACGAATTTTCGCGGCCACGGTTCACCGTTGACCGCGATGCTCCAGGTCCCCTCCATGAAACCGAAGATGTCGCCCTCGGCCAGGGGCTCGACCTGTACGGCGGCCGCGATCTGGCTGCCGTCGTCGCTGACGGCCAGAGCTCGAGATGAGTGGAACCTGCTCTCCCACGGCTCGCCGTTGACCGCGACGGTGTACTCCATGTTGTCCTTGATTTGAACCGCGATCACGCTACCGTCGCCGCTGAAGGTGGTGTTCCACGCGAACTCCCAGCTCTGCGGCCAGAGCTCGCCGTCCACGGCCACCGTCCACTCGTCATCGACCCTCACCAGGGCCGTGAGTCGACCATCGGGAGCGAACACCAGGTGCCAGGCCTTCTCGAACTCGCCCTCCCACGGCTGACCGCTACTCCACACCCTGAAGGAGCCTGCATCCGTCACGACGGGGGCGGCAATCGTCTCTCCGTCGGGGCTCACGGCGAACTCGTGCACGGCGGCGTGGCGCTGCCGCACATCGTCGAGATCACCGATCGGCCGCCTCTCCGCCTGCCAGTTCCAACTCCCGGCGTCGCCCATCAATCCACCCCCATCGAACTCGCGGCCGCGGTCACATCCCCGCACGCTACGGCCCTCGCTGCCCACACCGACTGCAACGGCCGTGCCACGCGAGGAGACCGCCAGGCATCACTTCAAGTGATTTGTTTTGAATACGTTGCTTGCATGTTGTGATTGCTCAAGGACGCAATAATCGCACATTGCAATGACAGGGCCATTCTTGGTGTCGCAGAGTGCGATGCTGACCGGCGCAATCGGCGAGTCCACGGGCTGAGATCCGGCGTTCGGGGTCAGTGGGTTGGGGGGGTGGCCGGTGCCTGCGGCACCTGGGGGTGAGGGGATGAGGGAAGTGAACTGGATACCTCCGCGACTGCGAGGCCTTGAATCAGGTCTCAGATGGTCGAAGCGAACGCCAGTCCGATGACAGCGCCCCGTGCGGGGTGCCGTCCTCTTGCCTTGTGCGGGGTGCCGTCTTTCACAATGTTGGGACCACCGCGGCCACGGCGGGGCGGCTTTTCGGGTTCCAACATTGTGACAGGGGGCACCCACGGGGAGCGCGAAGGGGAGGGGGCGCGTGGCAGGTTCGTCGATCTACCCGAACGAGAGGCCGCCCGGTCCCAACATCGTCTAAGGGGGCAACCGCGGGGAGCGCGTCGGGGAGAGGGCGCGTCGAAGGTCCGAAAGCGTCGCGATACCAGACTGGGTCGCGTGGCGCGATGGCGACGACGACGAAGAGCATCCGGGCGGGTGGGGGTGCTCCTTGCTCCTTGCTCCGTACGGGTGGGCGGGGCCCTCAAGCCCTGGATGTGGTGGGGCCTGGGCCCTCCTCCTAATGCCACTCCCAGTCGATGAACCCCGGCTGAGTGTCGACCATGGCGTTCACCATCAGCTCCACGAGACCGCCGTAGTAGATGCCGGCCTTCTCCCAGGCGTCGTAGTAGGTGATGATGTCACGCAGCTGGCCCTTGCAGTTGGAGCACGGTGCGCAGACGTACTTGGGGTGGTCTATATCCATCGGCTCGGCCGCGAAAGCCTCGAGGATCTGACGAAACTTGCGTCGACCGGTCATGTGGTGGCGCCAGTCGGCGAAGTTGTGCCCCGACATGATGGCGAAACCGGAGCCACCGCCGCAGCAATAGTTCTCGACCCCATGCGGCGCCATCTCCCGGAACCGCTCCTTGGGCACTACCGCTTCCATGATCTCGCGCTGGGGCGACACGATGCCCATCAGGCGGACCATATTGCACGGATCGTGCAGCGTGACCGGAAAGTCGTTGCGGCTCTTGTCGAACTTGATCTTCCCTGACCTGACGATGTCCCGCAGGGTCACCATGGCGCTCTCGCGGGGGATGTTGAGGTCGCCGGTGAGAACCTTGTCGGCGATGACGGTCAGCGACTTGTGGGCGTGGCCGCACTCACCGAGCACGATCTTCTTGACCCCGAGGTTCTTTGCCGCCTGCGCGTGACGCACCGCGACTCGCGCGAACTGCATGTCGTCGTACCACACACCGTAGTTGATGCCGTCATACGCCAGGGCTTCCGAGGACATGGTCCAACTCAGACCGGCGGCCTCGAAGATGGTGGCGAAGGCGCCCGGATTCTCCGGCCAGGCCATGATTTCGCCGGCATTGTGGATCAGCAGAATGTCGGCACCTTGCTTGTCCCACGGCGTCTCGATCTCGATGCCGGTGCGCTCGGCGGTGTCCTCGTCGATGAACTCGATGTTGTCCTTGACAATCATCGGCGTCATGCCGGTGGATGAGCCCACCTCGAGTTGAAGCACCGATCCGTCCTTGTGCAGCTCGCGGACAGTGATCCCCATCTCTTGCGACGCGATCTTGCGGATCTCCCTCGACAGCAGAGCGTTGTCGACTCCGATCGGGCAGGTCTGGGCACAGCGACGGCACAGGTTGCAGCGGTAGCTCAGCTCGATCAGCCGGCCGACGGTTTCCCAGTTCAGATCGATGTCCCCGTGCACCAGCGGCGACGCCTTCTTGATGTACTTGAAGTAGATCCGGCGCAGGATCTCGGACCGATAGATGGGGCGGTAGAGTTCGTTGTTGCCGCTCTCCTCGTAGATGTGGCAGGCTTCGGAGCACGTCTGGCATTTGGCGCAGTGCTCCATCGACATCTCGAGAGGCTGGAGAAAGGTCCAGTTGTCCTCCTTGGAGAACAGCTTTTCGAGACCGCTCAGAAAGCCCTGGACGAGCCGCTCCTCCTCCTCCTTGTTCTGGGGCTTGGGGAGGTTGACCGCGATGGTGTCGTCGAGCACGAAGTACTTCTCACGCGCCTCATCGGTCAGCGGCGCGATCGCCGGATCCTCGTCGATCCTGTCGAACGGGGGCGGGAGCGGAATCTGGTCGGCCGGCTCTATGTGAGCCAGTGGCTGACCCGCGTGCTTCGAGAAATCCTTGACGCTTGCTGGTTCCTTCATTTGCTCTGATCCTCCGTGGCGACATCGAGCCAGGTCTTCTTGCCGTCGCCCTTGATGTGGGGTGCGGACCAGGAGACCGGTTGATTGAGGAGATCGTGAATCACCGCCTCCTGCTTGCCGCCGGGCAGGTTGGGTTCGTCGGCCCACCGAATGGCATGGTAGGCGAAGTACTTGCCCACGAAGTGGGACATGTGGGTCAGTGGGATGTAGGCGACGAGTGCCGCCAGCAAGATCGCCGAGATGTACGGCAGCGACCCGCCGAAACCTACGACCGGAAGAGCAGCCACGTTGAAGGTCACGAGGTTGGCGACGAACTCCGACACGATCGAGAAATCTCGGTCAACGATGAGCGCTGTCGCGAGGGCGAATCCGAAGACCAGCACGAAAAACACCAAGTTGACCACGTCCATCGGCGCGGTGTAGTCGCGCAGCGGCTTCGTCCGTCGCCGCTGGATCAGGCCGAACGCACCGATCAGCCCCAGCACGAGACCTGCGTAGCCGGTGACCGGAATCAAGAAGGAGAAGATCCCGCCCACGACTCCGGCCATCACCCCGGGAACCAGAGCACCGAGGATTCCGGCCGCGATCATCAGAATCGTGCACGCGGCCACCAGATAAAGTCCGAAGTGGAAGGGAAACGAGCGCGTCCACAGCTTCCGGTTGTGCTCCTTGAGAGCGACCAGAAACATGATCTCCGGCACCATCGCCTTGACCTCACCGATCAGCGACACCTCGCGGTCCCGCGTCCACCACTCGCTGTTCTCCAGGTACGACCCACCGTAGGCTGCTCGACCTCCCCCTTCGTGGGCAACCGGATACAGCTCCCAGCGCAGGTGCATGGGCATCTTCGACCAGGTCAGAAACCGGGCCAGAACCGCCACGAGAAAGATGGCGATGCCACAGTAGGCGATCATGTAAGTGAGAATAGTCATCAGTCCCACTCCCCCCGTAGTTTACCTCATCGTCCTATGGTTGTTTGCGACAAATCATCAAAAACAATCGTGTTTCCAGGGCGGTCACGCCGCTCCCCGCAACCGGTCATTCTATCTCCACGACGGACACCAAATGAGACTGCATCCGCGACTCTACGCGCGTCACGATCCGGTTGTCACCGAGCAATTTCCATTCCCTAGCGGCTTGCTCGGGAATGGGCGCGCAACGGCAATCGGAACGGCGTCACCGGGGTTCGGAAGTCGTCTGAAACGCGATTCTTGGCCCCATCGCGGCTGGGCCCGGAGCCCACGGACCGCTCCAAGCCACGCGGGATGGCCGCGCGTCACCGTCGGCGACGCCGTCACCAACTCGTAACATCCACGCGCATCACCCGCCGCCCGAGATCCTCGACATGCGCCCGCGGCTCCAGCCCTGAATTCTCACCGAGCTCCTGCTGCGGCCGTCGATCAGTCTGTCGGTTGACCGGAACCGTACCGGCGCTTGAGCCAGCCCGGGATGAGCGAGAGGAGCACGAAGGCCGCGGCCGCGATCCCCAGGTACCACAGCGTGGTCCCGAAATCCCCGGTCCGAACCGAGCCGGCCGCGAAATTGTAGGCGATGGTCCCGGGCAGCATGCACACGAGGCTCACGAGCGCATAGGTGGACAGCCTGATGTCGGTCAGACCGTAGACGAAGTTCTGGATGTTGAACGGAAAGACCGGAACGAGGCGGGTGATCATCAGCATCCGCCAACCGTGCCTGGACACGCCGTCGTCGATCTTCCTGAGGCCTTCGTTGCGCCGCATCTGGCGTTCGACCATCCCGCGGGCCGCGTATCGGCCGATCAGGAAGGCGGCGACAGCCCCGATGTTGGCACCGACCGTGGTCCACACGGTTCCCCAAACTGCACCGAAGATGAGTCCCCCGGCTATCGAGATCGGCAGACCGGGCAGAAAGAACACGCAGGCCGCGATCCACAACAGGACAAACACCAGCGGCGCCCTCCAGCCGAGGCTGTCGAACCAGGCGTCGATGCGGTCCACGTTGTCGAGGGTGAGGAATCCGAACGCGCCGAACTTCCACGCCACGAACACTCCCGCGGCCACCAACAGCAGGCCAACGTACGGCTTCAATCGCCCGCCGCGGCTCTGCGGTTCTTCGTGTGCGTTCGAAATCTCCATCTGCTTGCTTTTCTCCACCTCGGTCCCCCGCTCGGCCCCCGCTTCGGGGGACCGCCATTGTTTCGAGCAGTTGTGCTGCCGGGTCGCTTTTGGTAACAGAGGGATAGGCGTAGGTCGGGCCCACGCTTCCTATGGGAAAGGAAACCCGGTCACTCTACCTGTCTGTTCCGGACCTCGGGTGGCTCAAAGTGCAGCGGCAGTCTCACGATGAACCTGCTGCCCCTCTCCGGGGTGCTCTCGAGGGTTACCGTGCCGCCGTGCATCTCGACCCCCTCCTTGACGATGGAGAGACCCAAGCCGGTGCCTCCCTCGGCGTGGATCTTCGCGTTCGGCGCACGAACGAACTCGAGAAACACGTCGTTCTGGAGGTCCTCGGGAATGCCGATCCCCTGATCCTCGACGACCACGGTGGCGATGCCGTCGTCGACCGCCAACGACACGCGCACCTCACCTCCCTCCGCGGAGTAGATGATCGCGTTGTGAATGAGGTTTTCAAAGATGTACACGAGATCCGGGGGTACCCCCCAGTCGAGCAAGGCCACTCCCCGGAAATCCGGCACGAGCTCGACCTGGCGTTCCTGGGCGATTGGCGTCATGGCATCGAAGATGTCGGCGATGACCTGGTTGATGTACACCTGTCGCGCCCACGGCGCCTGGGCGCGGCCCTCGCGCATCTTCGCCAGCTCGAGCAGATCGTTGACGATCGCCAGGAGGTCATCCACCCGCTCGGTGGCACCCACAAGGAGCCGGCGTCCGTGGTCGCTGCCCGCGTCCAGGTAACCATCCACCAGGACCTGCAGCGATGTCTTGATCGTTCCCAGGGGCGACCGGAGCTGGTGGGCCGAAATCCTCATGTAGTGCGACTTCTTGCGCTCCGCCTCCTCCATCTCGGACAGCAGACGCTGGAGCTCCTCCCCACGGTCCCGCAGTTTTTCGCTGGTCCGAAACAACGCCCTCGTGCGCTCCTTGAACCGGCTCGTCACCGAGTCGGTCAGGTACACCACACCGAGCAGGAGCACCACCAGCATCGCCGCATTGAGGGAGCATCCGGCCGCGGTGTCGCCCGTCCCGGTATGAATGTGGTGGTGGATGAGCAGACCCCGGTGCTCCAGCAGGAATAGGCCGATTGTGACCGAGCACGTCGCCACCGCGAGCAGGTACATGATCCGGGTGGAGATCATGATGGTGCCGATCGCCATGTGGAACACGAGAAACGGCAGCACTGGGCTGTGGCAGCCCCCTGTGAAGTGAATCACCACGACCAAGGCGGCGAGATCCGACACCATCTGGATGATCGCGACCACGCGTAGATTGGAGTAGCGGTGATCGGCCTCGCTCAGTCGTCGAAGCCAGAGCAGGTAGACCGCGTTGTAGGCGGCCACCAACCCGGCCACCAGCGTCAGGCTGGGCCAGGTGTCGACCAGACCGAAGCGCGGGCCGACAATCGCCGCGACAGCCAGGCCCGCCACCGCCACCCAACGCAGGCGGGCG
This sequence comes from Candidatus Sulfomarinibacteraceae bacterium, assembly GCA_041552055.1. Taxonomy (GTDB): domain Bacteria; phylum Acidobacteriota; class Thermoanaerobaculia; order Thermoanaerobaculales; family Sulfomarinibacteraceae; genus JBFELO01. The sequence goes on from JBFELO010000106.1 coordinate 12,404, forward strand.
AACCATCGCAGCCGGCCCAACAACTCGGAGGCATTGACGAAACTGAACGGGGTGTCTGGTGGTCCGCCGACGGCTCGATCGTCCATGCCCGCAAGCGTACACCGACCCTACCGGGTTTCGCGTACCTTCGTGAGACGCGCTCGGCGGCACCGTCTCCGTATCCGATTCCTCACGCTGGGTCGAGGGGCACATCGGGCACGAAGACGGATACGGAGACGGGCACCGGCACTCCCCGAATGTCGGCAGAACGGGCGGGGCCCGTGGCTAGGAAAGATCTTCGCCGGCCACCAGACGATCGATCATCCCCGGGAACCAGCTCTCGTTCGGCGCCTGGATCTTCCAGCCGTTGACGAAGTAGGTCGGGGTGGCGCTGACGCCCAATTGGTGACCGAGCGCCATCTGGCGATGGACGGCGTCGAGCGAGGGCTCACGCAGGTAGCACGCGGTGAAGGCCGTGCCGTCGAGCCCGGCGCCGTCGACGAAGTCCAGCGACGTGGGCGTCACGAGCGACACCTCCATCTCGGACTGCATCGAATAGAACAACTCCTTGAAGGACACCAGGCTCCCGGCGTTCTGGAGCGCGACGCACCACGATGCGCTGGCCGAGCGGAACGACCACGGGTGGATGTTGGTGAGCGGGAAGCTGACCATCCCGTGTTTCATGGCGGCGCCGTTGGCCTCGAGCTCACCCTTGATCAGCGGCCAACGGGCACGACACGCGGGACACTCGAAATCGGAGAACTCCACGATTTCGACCGTCGCCTCTCCGTCGCCGCCCTTGTCCCACACCACCAAATCGCTGGCGGCCAGCAGCTGTCTGCGATGCGCCACCGGATCCTCATCGAGCGAAAACGGCGTGCCGAGCACGAAGTTCTCGCCGTCCGACGTCACCGCGGCCCCGCGCCGGAACTCCCCGTAGCCGGTCTCGACCACCAGCCAGAACGGGATCAACGCCCCCACGCTTCCCGGCCCGTCCCCCCACTCCACTCTGGTGTTGATGCGCAGGCTGGAGCGCAGCACGTCAGGGATCATCTCCTGCAGGAACCGCCCGAGGGCACCAGGCTCGACTCCGACGTCTTGAAATGGCAGTCTGGCGACGCTCCCGATCCAGGCGAGCTTCGCCATCTCGTCGACGACGACCGTGACCGAACCCGACAGGAGCTGACTGTCACACTGGCGGTCGACGGTGACGAGCCGATAGCTGCCGGATGCCGTCTGAGAGCGCTCGTCGGCGGTGATGGTGAACATCGAATCCGGATACCACGGCTCGGCCCGAGAAACGAGCCTCAGCAGATCCGTATCCTGCGCCGACGCAGCCAACCCGGCGCGCTGTACGACGCAGAACATGCCGCCACCGACCAGCAATGTCGCGAGGGTGATTGAAATCAGTCTCTGCCCCATGGTCTCCTCGTTGCGTTCGATCTCGGTTCAAAGCGGAAAATCACCGAAGCGCGTCGATATCTGCACCACGCATGGAAAGCACGACCAACCGCCGTGGTTATTCCGGGTTGTCGGCCGCTATCTCCCCCTCCGATGATCCGGTCTCGGCCCCGGGGATCAGGCCAAGCTTCTCGCGCAGCTTGACCTCGATCTCGTCCGCCGCCTCCGGATTCTCCCTGAGAAAGGTGCGCGCCGCCTCACGGCCCTGCCCGATGCGTGTCTCGGCGTAGGAGTACCAGGAGCCGGATTTCTGTACCAGGCGGTGCTCGACTCCCAGATCGAGCAACTCCCCGGTTCGTGAGATGCCTTCGCCGTAGAGGATGTCGAACTCGGCGATCTTGAACGGCGCAGAGACCTTGTTCTTGGCGACCTTCGCCTTGGTGCGATTACCGATCACCTGGTCGCCCTGCTTGATCGAGCTTGTTCGCCGAATGTCGATGCGCACCGACGAGTAGAACTTGAGTGCTCGTCCGCCCGTCGTGGTCTCGGGATTACCGAACATGACACCGATCTTCTCCCGAACCTGGTTGATGAACACCAGTGACGTCCTCGACTTGGCCACGATTCCGGCGAGCTTGCGCAGCGCCTGCGACATCAAGCGGGCCTGGAGGCCCATCTGGGCGTCGCCCATGTCCCCTTCGAGCTCGGCACGCGGCACCAACGCCGCCACCGAATCGACCACGATGACATCGACGGAACCGGACCTGATCAGCGTCTCTGCGATCTCCAATGCCTGCTCGCCGAAGTCGGGCTGGGAGATCAGCATCTCGTCCAGGTTGACGCCCAACCGGCCGGCGTAGTCGGAATCGAGGGCATGCTCGGCGTCGATGAATGCGGCCAGCCCGCCGCCGGCCTGGGCGTTGGCGATCAGGTGGAGCCCCAGGGTCGTCTTGCCCGAGGACTCCGGACCGTAGATCTCGATCACCCGCCCCCGGGGCACCCCGCCCACGCCCAGCGCCGCATCGAGCGCGATCGACCCCGTAGGGATGACGTTGACCCGAATCTGCGGCTGTTCACCCATCCGCATCACCGCGCCCTTGCCGAACTGCCGTTCGATCTGACCGATGGCGGTTTCCAATGCCTTCAGCTTCTCGGCCTTGGTACTCATGAGACACTCCTTCTGCGGACGCAGCGCGGCGGGACGCCCCCCATCCTAAGCACCGTCGCGCCGAGGGTCAAGAGTCCCCGCCCGCCCGACCAGGTACAGGGTCCAAGGTACAAGGTACAACGCCCCCGCCCGCCCGGGATGCTCTTCCTCGTCATCGTCATCGCCCGTCCGTGCCAAGCTCCCGTCGCTCGTCGCTGGTCGCTGGTCGCTCGACCCGGTGGCGTCCTGGTATAGGTTGACACCTGAGAGGAGGTTCGAGGGTGTCACAGCAAGTGATGAGGTACAGTGAGGCGTTCAAGCAGCAGGTGGTGGACGAGCTGGAGAGAGGGCGTTTTGGGAGTTCACACGAGGCAGCCC
>JBFELO010000107.1:0-15232 GCA_041552055.1 Candidatus Sulfomarinibacteraceae bacterium
ATCCGCGCAAAGGCTTCACCGTTGTCGAGCGGCATCTCGGGGCGGTGTTGGAGGATCTCTCGCTCTCGATTGAAGAGGTGTGGGGTGGACTATCGGCGAAGAGAAATGCCCTCGCTGCCGAGGAGATCCCGGAGTCCCTGCAGCGAGCTTTGGCGACCGCCGCGACCAATCTCGAACGTGATCTGGAGGCCATCTGCCGGGAAGCAACGGCGATGGATGGGTCCTTGGGGCAATTGGCTGACGGAGTGCACCGCAAGATCCAACATCAAATGAACGGACTCGAAAACAAAGTCATCCAGGCCGCGAAGAAGAACCAGGACATCGTGGAACGAAAGCTGACGAAGTTGGAGAACAGGCTCTATCCCAATCGGCATCTGCAGGAGAGAGTCTTCAACGTCACTCCTTACCTCATGAAGTACGGCCTCTCCTGGCTGGAGCGGCTGTATCGGGCTGTTGACCTGACTCACTTCGACCATCAGGTCGTTGGTTGTGAGGTTGAAGAATGATCAATAGGGGGAAGAGTGAAGCTTGACGTCATCGCGTTCGGTGCGCATCCCGACGATGTGGAGCTCGGGTGCGGGGGGACGATCACCAAACTGGGTACCGAGGGATACCGGACCGGGGTCGTCGCGCTGACCCGCGGTGAGATGGGCACCCGAGGTTCCGCCGAAATCCGCGCGAGTGAGTTCGCGGCCGCAGCCAGGGTGATGGGCGTGTCCGTGCACAAGGCGCTGGACATGCCGGACGGACGCGTCGAGTTGACTTGGGAGAACAAGGTCAAGGTGATTCGGGAGATCAGGGCTCATCAGCCGAGAATCGTTTTTGCACCATACTGGGTTGCCCGGCACCCTGACCACGAAGTGGCCTCCCGGATCGTCCGCGAGGCGAGCTATCTTGCCGGTTTGAAAAAGCTCGATACCGGACAGGAAGCTCATCGACCTTTCAAAGTGCTCTTCTACCAGTCTCGCTTTGAGTTCTCACCGTCGTTTGTCGTCGATATCTCCAGCTTCCATGAAAAGAAACTCCAAGCCATCAGGTCCTACGAGTCTCAGTTCAACGGCCCGAACAAGGAGGACCACGGAACGGACGTAACCCTGATCAGTAGGTCGGACTTCATCAAGCGCATCGAGACGAGGGATCGCCAGTATGGGACCTATGTCGGCGTCGAATTCGGGGAACCATTCCTCGTGCGGGAGGCGCTGAGAATTGATGACCCGGTTGACTTCTTCGGTCCAGAATGTCTGGAGACGATTCCATGAAGATCGGAGTGCTCTGTTATCCGACGCATGGCGGGAGCGGTGTCGTGGCGTCGGAGTTGTCCATCGGGTTGGCAGAACGGGGGCACGAGGTCCACATCGTCAGCTACGCGACGCCCTTTCGCCTGCGGGGGTTTTACCCGAACCTGTACATGCACGAGGTTGGTTTCACAACGTATCCGCTGCTGAGATACCCGCCATACGCCCTGGCCCTGGCGACGAAGCTGGTCGATCTGGCCGAATCCTTTCAGATCGAGCTGGTGCACGCCCATTACGCGATACCCCATGCCGCCAGTGCGTATCTGGCCAGGCAAATAATGAACTCACAAGGCCTCAAAACAGTTACGACGCTCCATGGAACGGACATCACGCTGGTGGGCGCCGATGCTTCGTTCCAGAAGGTGATCAAGTTTGCCATCGAGGAATCGGACGGCGTGACGGCGGTCTCGCATTTCCTCAAACAACGCACCATCGAAGAGTTCGGGATCCAGCGCGAGATACGAGTCATCCACAACTTCATTGATCCCGCCCGCCCAGCGCTGAGTCGCAACATGTGTTCTCGCGAGACCTTGGCGCCACACGGAGAGAAGATCCTCATGCATGCGTCGAACTTCCGGCCGGTGAAAAGAACGGACGACGTCGTTCGCGTTTTTGCGCGGGTTCAAGAGCTCGTTACAGCTCGGCTCATCATGATAGGTGATGGCCCGCAGATCCGGAAGACTCAACAGCTGGTCGGCGATCTGAACCTGAGCGACAAGGTGCATTTCTTGGGCGAGCAGGACCAGCTCGAACCGTTACTTTCTTGCGCTGATCTCTTTCTGCTTCCCAGCGAGCAGGAAAGCTTCGGCCTGACGGCACTCGAAGCCATGAACTGTGGTGTGCCGGTGATCGCGACCGATATCGGTGGGCTCCCCGAACTCGTTGCTCACGGTGAGACGGGGTACCTGTTCCCCATTGGCGAAACCGAAAGGATGGCCGAGGCCGCGGTCGCTCTTCTGCGCGATCACGAACAACACGAAATCTTTGGAAGGAAGGCGCGGGATCGCGCCGTCCAGGTCTTCAACGCGAGACAGATCATTCCCCAGTACGAGGCGTTCTACGAGGAGGTTCTGCAGAGCTAGACCATGAGTACTATCGACTGGTTTGTGATGGGCGCCGCAATTGTTTTCGTAGTCGCCTTTGGTGTCTGGAGATCGCGCGGGAAAACAGACATCGATGGCTACATCCTGGCGAACAGGTCCACACCCTGGTACACGATCACCCTCTCGATCATGGCCACACAGGCCAGTGCGATCACCTTTCTCTCCGCTCCCGGCCAGGCATACGTGGACGGCATGCGTTTCGTGCAGATCTATCTGGGGCTTCCGATCGCCATGGTGATCCTCTCCGTCACCGCCGTTCCGCACTTCCACAGGCTCAAGGTGTATACGGCCTACGAATTCCTCGAACAGCGTTTCGACGTCAAGAACCGTACGCTGGGAAGCCTTCTCTTCCTGACTCAGCGGGGCCTGGCCTGCGGCTTCACCATCTTCGCCCCTTCACTCATCATCTCCGTCCTCCTGGGGTGGGATATCCGCTTGACGATTTTGGTGATCGGCGGATTGGTGACTCTCTACACAACCATCGGCGGGACCGACGCCGTCAACAAGACACATTTCTTGCAGATGGGGATCATCACGATGGGTATGGGGGCGGCGCTCGTCATGATCCTTCGCCTCTTGCCTCCCGACATTTCCTTCCTGGACGCCACCAATGTGGCCGGGAAGATGGCAAGGCTGAACGTCATCAACTTCGCGTTTGACTGGAAAGACAGGTACAACGTCTGGTCGGGACTCATCGGCGGCACTTTCTTGGCTCTCTCCTACTTTGGAACCGATCAATCACAGGTACAGCGATACCTTTCTGGCCGCTCGATCACAGAGAGCAGATTTGGTTTACTGGCCAACGGCGTGTTGAAGATCCCCATGCAGTTCTGCATTCTCTTCATCGGAGCGATGATCTTCGTGTTCTTTCAGTTCGTAACGCCGCCGTTGTTTTTCAACCCGGTCGAGTCCGCCAAGGTGAAAAACGGCGCTTACTCCCAGGCGTACGAACAGTTGGAGTCCGAGTTCGAGCAGCTCCACGATGAGAGACAGCCGCATATTCGGGAGATGCTCTCCGCGATGGAGGGCAGCGAGGAAGCGGACTTGGAGCAAGCGCTGAAAACGCTCGAGCGATCCCGGTCTCAGGAGCAACAGCTGCGTCAGGAAGCCGCTTCGCTGATCGTTCTGTCCGATCCAGGGGCCGATACCAACGATATCAACTACATCTTTCTGAGCTTCGTCATCAACTATCTTCCGGTGGGTCTGGTGGGGCTGATTCTGGCGGCGATTCTCTCGGCTTCGATGTCATCCACGGCCGCGGAGCTGAACGCGCTGGCGTCGGTCTCGCTGATCGACATCTATCGACGGGTTTTCAAACCCGGTGAATCCGATCGTCACTATCTCACCGTTACGAAGGTCTTTTCGGTGTTTTGGGGCGCCTACGCGATAGGCTTCGCGATGTTCGCCAACAGCCTCGGTTCTCTCATCGAGGCCGTCAATATTCTCGGGTCGTTGTTCTACGGTTCGATCCTGGGGATTTTCCTGATCGCATTTTCGTTCAAAAGAATCGGCGGAGATGCCACGTTTGCCGCGGCAATCATCGCGGAAGCCGTGGTCCTGGCATGTTTCTTCTTCAGCGAGATCCCCTATCTGTGGTTCAACGTGATCGGTTGTGCCGTGTTGATCGCAGTCGCACACCTTCTCAACCCTCTGTTTTCTCCGGAGAGGAAACGAATCTGAGTTGCCACTCTCGGATGATGGGTGCGACGTTTGGCATTGTTCAACGCGGTCAATTTATCTGGCAAGAAAAATCAAGCGATCCCGCGGTGCCTGTGAACAGGGCGGCGACGTTTTGCCAGCAAGATTGCCAAGAGCACGAGCGGCAGGACGAGGAGGAGTGAGATGCTCGATGTTACCGACATGGCTCAGATCAGGCCAGCCCGGGGTTCGAGACACAGGACGAGGAGGGCAACCATGAACACCGATATCTATCGCTTCAAGGTGGGGGCTTTCGACTCTGTGGCTGCCAGCGATGGCACGTTTGCCTACACGGATCAGAGCTTTTTCATCAATGCGCCAAGAGAAAGGCTGGAGCACGCTCTCCTGGAGCACAGTTTCCAGCCGGGAGAGATCAAGGCACCGTGGACCTGTCTGTACATCAATACGGGGCAGCATCGGGTGATGGTGGACACCGGGGCACACTCCGGGCCACATGACGCTGGAGGTTTCTTCGGGCAGTGAGCGATGGCTCCACATCTCCGACGCGGCTCTCAATCCGATCCATCTGGAACAGCCCGAATGGTACCCCGCCTTCGACATCGCGCCGGAGCAGGCCAGGATCACCAGGCGTCAGCTGCTCGATCGGGCCGCCGCGGAGAAGGCCCTTATCATGGCCAGTCACTTCCCTTTCCCGGGTCTGGGCCGTGTCATCCGGCGGGGAGAGGCGTGGCAGTGGCTGCCGATGTAGCCGACTAGTTACTGCACCGTTCAAGCCGTGTCGGTCGACTTCCTGCCTAGCTGTAAACGCGGCTCGGGGTCGAGCCGGGTTCGGCGGCTGGCGGGGGAAGATAGACCACGACTGAATATTGGTGATATGCGGCCTCGATGCGGATTGTGATCGGCGTTTGGCGTGTGTGGTGTCTCTGCAAAGAACTCGTCGAGCACTCTGGGTGGCTTTGCCGAACCTCAGAGCTGCGTCCTGGGTACCGATGATGGGATCGCGGACCTTGGGCGGACCAGCGCGGAGGATCGAATCCCCGCGAGGCGTGGTGCCAGTGTCGGCATTTTTTCGAGTCGCGGATGACACCATAGTGCGCAGGCCGGGTTTCGTACGTCGAGCGCCTGACCCGTGCCTGACTACGGCATCGAAGCGACCGCTGGAGGAGGCCGTAACGAGAACTGACGTCCGTGGTCCGCTGCTGGAGGCCTCGGCCGACCGCGACTCGGTGTGGGGAGTCGGCCTGTCGGTGGGCTGTGCGTGCGGGACCCATGTTCCTGTCGTGAAGAGACGATGCCGCGTCTGCAGTTCCAGGAATCCGCTGGCTCGCCTGATGAGGAATCGGAGGAGAGTGGAACGCTGGATCGGCCGACGTGTTGATGCTCGACTCCTAGCGCAGATCGACGAGGCGGACGGGATTCGGGCGGTCGTGCAACGGTACGAGAAGAGGTTGGCCCAGATCGCGCTGCATCCGCTGCCTGAAAGGCGGCGTCGGGAGGACGCGAGGAGCTACGTCAAACGGTGTCTGGAATTCATCCCGTACATGTTCGAGAACTGCTCGCCGGCACCGGTGGCCCGGGAGATCGATGATCAGCTCCGCGCCTCGTCTGCAGCCATTTCAGAGATCGCGTTCGCCGGGATCGAGCGCATCGTCGGCAGTGGGACAGGAGTGCCGCCGGCGGCGGTCGCCGAGGACGCTGTGCGCGAGCACGCACGACGACTTCTTGAGGACCTGAGCGGGCTGCTGGTTCCTTACGTCGAGGCGCTCAAGGTGATGAAGATATACCACGACAGGATGGTCAAGGCATGGGAGGCGGCTCGCCCGATTTTCGAGCGGCCAGTGCCGTCGGGGACGCTTGGTGCTGCCTGGGCGAAGGTTCGAGCTACCGTCAATCCCATCGGCCCTTTCTTGAGATTGGGCACGGCGATCTGGCAGAACTACCACGAAAGGGAGACGTTGCATCGGCTGGAGGCCGAAATCGTTCGTTTTCACGAGCAGGCCACCAGGTTCCGCACTGAGAGCACGATCCTGGAAAAACGCCGAAGAATGCTCAACAAGGATTGGCGACAGTCACTCACCAAACATGTCACCCGCAGATTGCGGGAGCACATAGCCGAAGCCGAGCCGAGCTCCCGGCAGGCGATGGTCGACCGTGTGTTGGCTCAACACGGATTCGGGAAACGGATCCGCAGACTGCGATCCACACCTATCGAGAACGTTGTACAAGGCTAACCCGGACAGACCACACCAACCAGAACATCCGAGCGATGACCTCGGTGGTCGACGAGTCGTCCGGCCGGTAGTGCTTTAGAATCTGTGCGACGTCACACAAGAGAGGCGGAGAGGGACCATGAGGCTTCACTTCGGCGCGCGGCATTGTGCGGCTCCACTGTTGGTGATTGGGTTGCTTTTTCCGGTGAGCGGGTTGTCGCAGCAGCCGACACCGGAGGAGATCGATGACTTGGCGGCACGGGCCATGGAGGCCTTCCGGACGCCGGGGATCGCCATCGGTGTCGTGCAGGGCGGGGAGCTCGTCTACGCCGAGGGACATGGAGTGCGGGAGGTCGGGCGGCCCGATTTGGTGGACGCCGACACCATCTTTCAGATCGCTTCACTGACCAAGGCCTTCACAGCGGCCGCGCTCGGCATCCTGGTGGACGAGGGCAAGCTCGATTGGGACGACCCGGTCATCGACTACTTGCCGGATTTCCGAATGTACGATCCGTGGGTCACCCGCGAGTTCACGATCCGGGATCTGTTGACCCATCGCAGCGGGCTCGGCCTCGGCGCCGGCGACCTCCTGTTCTGGCCCCGGGCGAAATCAACGTCAGGAGACATCATCAGGGCGATGCGTCACCTCGAGCCGGAGACCAGCTTCCGCACCGCGTACGCCTACGACAACCTGCTGTACGCGATCGCCGGTGAGGTGGTCGGCGCCGTCTCTGGTGTGGCCTGGGAGGACTTCGTGGAAGGCCGCATCATGCAGCCGCTCGGGATGACCCAATGTCGGTCGCTGCCCGATCGGGTGGAGGGCCGACCGAACCGGGCGACGCCGCACATGGTGGTGGATGGTGATCTCGAGACCACCTTCTTCAGTGGTGGGGGCGCCACGGCGGCGGCAGGGGGGATCAACTGCAACATCTCGGGGCTCGCCAGGTGGGCGGCGATGCACCTCTCCGGCGGCGCACTCCCGGACGGCGGCCGGCTGCTGAGCGAGGAAACCCACGAGGAACTGTGGAAGCCGGTGACGCTGATGCCCGTGCGTGACGAGGCGCGCGAACACGGCCGATCCCACTTCAGCGCCTATGCCCTGGGTTGGAACCTCGAGGACCTCTACGGCAACCTCTACGTGAGCCACAGTGGAGCCCTGCAGGGGATGACGTCCCACATCGCCATGCTTCCCGAGAAGGACGTGGCCGTCATCGCGTTGTGCAACCAGTGGAGCCGCGCGCCGCGCGCCGTGACGTCGGAGATTCTGAACGCGTACGTTTCAGAGACACCGGAAGACTGGGTGAAAATCCTCGCGGACGCCCAAGCCGAGCGCTCCGAAGAGGCGAAGAAGGCAGTCGAGGAGGCGTTCGCCGACCGCGACGCAGACAGCACGCCGACCCTGCCACTCGAAGCCTACGTCGGCACCTATCGTGATTCATGGTACGGCGACGTTTTCGTGGATGAGGGCGAGGACGGCCTGGTCATGAGGTTCAGCAGGTCGGAGCTGCTGACGGGCACGCTGGAGTACTTCCAGTACGACACCTTTGTTGCCCGCTGGCTCGACCGCAGCCTCTACGGTGACGCCTACGTTACCTTCACGCTCGGGGCCGACGGCGAGGTCGAGGCGATCCGGATGAAGATGCTCTCGCCCGACACCGACTTCTCCTTCGACTTCCACCATCTCGACCTCCGGCGGGTGGTGGAAGAGTGATCGAGGACCCGTATCACCTGACCGCTGTCTTCCTGTGCCTCGTGCTGCTCTCGGTGTGGCTGGACTCGCGATACGCGTGGGCACGAAAGATCTCGCCGGTGGTGATGATTCTCTTCCTCGCCGGACTCCTGTCGAACATCGGGCTGATCACAGACCGCTCGACGTACTACGACGCGCTGGCCGACTTCACGGTGCCGTTCGCGGTCTGCCTGATCCTGTTCACGGTCAACCTCGCAGATCTGAAGCGCGCCGGGGGACCACTCCTGGTGGCGTTCGCCGTTGCGTGCGTCGGTACCGTGATAGGAGTCTTGTTGGCGGGATTGCTGTTCAACCCGCAGCTCGCGGAGATCCTCGGCAGCGAAACGTGGAAGCTGGCCGGCCCGTTCACCGGCACCTACACCGGCGGCAGCCTCAACTTCTTCGCCATTTGGGATGGACTCGACATCGGCAACCCCGATCTGTTCGCGGCCGCTAACGCCGTCGACAACCTGACCCTGTTTCCGCTCTTTGCGGTGTGGGTCACTGTGCCGACGTTGTTGGGCCGTTGGTATCCGGTGGCGCGATTCTGGGGCGCGGTCGGTGAACATGAGAGCGCCGAGGAGGAGGGAGCGACGCATCCGGAGCTGCGCATCCTGGATGTGGTGGCGCTTGGGTTCTCGGCGCTGGCGATCATGGTGGTGAGCGATCTGATCAAAGGGCGGTTGATCGCTGACCTCATGCCCGGCTTCCCGACCATCCTCATCGTCACCACCCTCGCCCTCGTCCTGGCCCAGTTCAGGTTCATGGGCCGGCTGCAGGGTGGATTCGAGATCGGCAACCTCTCGTTCTACTTCTTCTTCTGCGCGGTCGGCGCCATGATCAACGTGAAGAAGGCGATCATCCTGTCCCCGATCCTGTTCATCTACGTGATGGTGATGATCGCGGTCCACATGGTGTTCATCTACGGAGTCGGCCGACTGCTACGCCTCGACATCAGGATCCTCACCATCGCGTCGGCCGCTGCCAAGACCGGACCGCCATCGGTGGTCGCCTTGGCCAACGTGCACGGGTGGAAACACCTGGTTCTGCCGGGCGTCGCGATGGGTTTGCTCGGCTACGCGGTCGGCAACTACCTCGGCTTCGCCGCCGCGTTCATGATGAAGGCGTTGCTGGGGCAGTGACAACACATCCAGTCTCGCTCCCTCTTCACATTGGTACCAGGTACATATTTGTATAATTACTGCGGCGCCGTAGAGGTGCAATCGAGGAGGAGGTGTTCACGATGCCGCGCAGACTTCGCGTCGAACTCGAGGGTGGTCTGTACCACGTGTACAACAAGGTCGGACACGAGGAGAGACCTTTTGCCGATGACGAAGAGGTCGAGAGGTTTCTGGATCTCGTGCGCGACACAAAGAAGAGGGACGGTTTCGTGGTCTACGCGTGGTGTGTGATGCCCAATCACTTTCATCTCGCGTTGCGAACGCGTTCTGTGCCCCTCTCGAGGAGCATGCGGTCTATCCTGCATCGTTACTCCCTGGGTTTGAATCGCAGGCGGGGGCGCAGCGGCCCGGTGTGGCAGGGTCGATACAAGTCGAGGTTGGTCGGGGACCAGCGGTACTTCGATCGGGTCGTGCTGTACATCAACCTGAATCCGGTAACTGGCGGTCTGGTCGATGATCCAGCCGACTATCGCTGGAGCAGCCATCGAGAACTGCTGGGTAAGGTGAAGCAACCGCTCACCGATATCGAGGAGGCACTGATGGGCTTCGGTCAGACACGGCGATCGGCGCGATCCGCTTATGTGAGATCACTGCGGGGCGCCCGAGAGGAGTCGTGGACCGGCGAGACGCCGAACCGACTGGCGTGGTGGGTGACTGATGACGATCGTGAGATCCAACCTGCCGACAGCGGTCCCTATGTCGACGTGCTCGGCAGATCGACAGGTATCGACAGGCCCGTACTCGAGCCGGCGAACTACCTGAGCAAGGCGGCAAAGTTGCTCGGAGTCGAGCCGGGCGACCTGGCTGATAAAGGGCGACAGCCCGAGATCGTGACCCAGCGTGAGCTGATAGCCGTCCTGGGGGTGGAGCGGTACGGCGTGTCGGTCAAGGCCTTGGCGGATCTGCTCGGCCGACGGAGGGTGACGGTGAGTACGTGGGTGAGCCGGGGCGCTGCGAAGCGCTCGTCCTCGGACTCGTTCCGAGAGAAGGTCGATGAACTCGATCGACGGATCGCTGAAGAGTGACACTTATTATACACTTATGTACCTGGTACGTTGGGGTGCCGAGCAATGGCGCGGCAGATACATCCGGGAGCACAGCGAGATCTAATCCCCCTGACGGAGGATAGCCAGAGGTCGGACGGCCAGCGCCCGGACGCTGGCCGAGAGGCCCGCGACCACGCTCAGGGCGACTGTCGATATCAGGGCGACAAGGTACGCGGCCGGAGTCCACGCCCAGGCGATCTCGAACCCGAACCGGGTGACGGCCCATGACAGCACGATCCCGCCGACGGTGCCGATGCCGCCCGCCACCAGACCGACCAGCGCGTACTCGACCGCGAACACGGCGGCCACCTGCGCCCTGGTCATGCCGAGCGTCTTGTACAGCGCCACCGCACGGCCGCGGCGAACCGCACCGGCGCTGATCGCGCCGGCAAGGATGGCGATCCCTGCCAGCACGGTGAAGGCACCCAACATTCGGACAGCCAGGCCGACCTGCAGTAGGATCCCGACCACCTTGTCGAGCAGCTGGCGCAGCCGCAACATGGTGACGTTCGGAAACGAGGCGGCCAGCCGGTCCTGCAGTGTCGACTCGGAAGCCTCGGGAATCCTCGTCGCCGCGATCCGGGTGCGCGGTGCCTCGTCGAGCACACCGGGCTCCACGACAAGAAAGAAGTTGATCGTGAAGCGCGTCCAGTCCACGGTTCGAATGCTGGTCACCAGCAGCTCGAGCGGCACACCCTGGATGTCGAAGACCAGACTGTCGCCCACCCCGACACCGAGGTCGGCCGCATACTCCTGCTCGACGCTCACCTCTGGTCGGTCGGGATACGACCACAGGGCACCGTCGACGATCACGTTGTCCTCGGGCAGGGACTCCATCGTCGACAGCCGCTGCTCCCGGGTCAGCACCCAGCGGCGATCCCGCCCGCGTTCCTGCACCAGATCGGCGACCGGTACACCGGCTACCGACCGTAATCTCCCGGCCACGACTTCCACCGAATCGACATCCTCCGCGTCCGCCTCCTCGAGCACCGCGCGTACCCCCGGCCACTGGTCGGGCTGGATGTCGATCAAGAAGGCCGACGGCGCCTCGTCGGGCAGCTCGGCGTCGAGCTGCGCCGACAGCCGGTCTTCGATCAGGTACATCCCGAGCACGGTCACGACACCGAGTCCGAGCGCGACCACCGCGCCAAGGGTGCCCGACCCCGGTCGGCCGAGCGCGGCGAGCCCGTGGCGAAGGGCGACCGACCCCGTCTCGCGGGGAGTGCGGCCGACCGCTCTGATGACCACCCATGCACCCAGCACCAGTGCAGCGGTGGCACCGATCAGGCCGGCCGCGAACTGGGCGCCGCGAAGCACGGATCCGGACTGCACCGCGGCGGTCGCCCCGATACCGATCAGCAGGACTGCCCACATCGCCGCGGCGATGCCCCGCCGCACCGGGAGCGGGTCGACATCGCGCCGCAGCACGCGCACCGGCGGCACCCGCACCACGTCGAACAGCGGTCGCAGCCCGAACAGCAAGGCCACACCTACACCGAGACCGATGCCGCGCAGCATGGCCGCGGGCTGCCAGCCGACCTCCACCTGGACCGGGATCAGGCCGCTCAGCAGTCCGGGCACGGCCTGGGCCGCCAGCGCGCCTGCCACGGCGCCAGCTGCGCTGCCCACCAGCGCCAGCACGACGGTCTGGCCCAGGTAGAGGACAAACACCTCGTGCGGACGCACCCCGATCGCGCGCAGCACCGCGATCGCATCCAGTCGTCCGGCCAGCCACGCTCTCACCGCCTGAGCGACCCCGATGCCGCCGATCAGGAGTGACAGCAATGCCACCAGGCCGAGGAACCGTTCGACCCGGCCGAGGCCGGTACGGAGCGAAGGCTGCGCCTCGACGTAGCTCTCGACGTCGACGAACTCCGGATCGGGGATCGCGGTGCCGATGACGCTGCGTGCCAGAGCCACGTCGTCAGTCGTCGAGCCGTCGGCGAGCCGCACCAGCACGCGGTGCCGGACACGGCTGCCCATCCCGACCAGCCCGGTCCGCTCGAGACCCTCCTGCGAGAGCAGCACCCTCGGTCCGAGGGTGAATGACACCGCGAGCCGGTCGGGCTCGGCGGTGATGACGCCGGCGATGGTGAAGTCCGCGTCGCCCACCCTCAGCGAACCCCCGACCGCGGTGCCGAGCCGCGTCAGCGCCTCGGGAGCCACCAGCAAGCGATCGCGGTCGAGCAGCTGCTCGATCGTTCCCTCGGGATCGGTCTCGAGCGAGCCGTAGAACGGGTAGCCGGGTTCGACCGCCTTCAGCTCGCACAGCAGAGATGGCCCCGGTGCATCGGTCCCTTGACTCGCTGCGGGGTTCGACACCACGCTCGGCAACTCGAGCACACCGGCGCGGCGGGAACCGGCAATGCCGTCGATGGCGGTGAGCACCTGGCCGGGAATCGGGCGACGGCTCTCGACCGCCAGGTCGGCCGCCAGCAGTTCGCGCGCTTGGGCCTGAATGGCACGGTCGACTGCATTCGACAGCCCGGCCACCGCCACCACCGCGGCCACTCCGACCGACAGGCACGCGGCAAAGAAGACCAGCCGACCCGAAGAGCCGCGGGTCTCGCGCGCGGCAAGCGCTAGCCACGACAGGATCTTCAAGCGGTCTCCTCGCGTTCGATCCGGCCGTCTCGTAGGTGAATTCGTCGGTCGGCGAGCTCGGCGACCGCCGGATCGTGGGTGACCAGCACCAGGGTCGAGCCCTCTTCGGCCCGCAGCGCCACCAGCAGGTCGAGCACCCGCCGGCCGGTGGCACCGTCCAGGTTGCCGGTAGGCTCGTCCGCCAGCAGTAGCGCGGGACGTGGCGCGAACGCCCTCGCCAGTGCGACCCGCTGCTGCTCGCCGCCCGACAGCTGGCTCGGGTAATGGTGGCCGCGCGCGGAGAGCCCGACCGCAGCGAGCAGCTCGTCGGCGCGGCCGCGGGCATCGCCCACACCCAGCAGTTCCACGGGCAGCTGGACGTTCTCGCGCGCGGTCAGATTGCCCAGCAGCTGGAACGACTGGAAGACAAAGCCCACTTTGTGACGACGGAGAACCGCCAGGCGGTCTTCGGACAGCTGGTCGATGCGCTCGCCTTCGAGCAGCACCATGCCCGTGCTGGGCCGGTCGAGGCCCGCCATCAGTGCCAGCAGCGTCGACTTGCCGCTCCCGGACGGGCCGAGCACCGCGACGAACTCGCCGCGGCGCACGTCGAGCTCGATGTCGTCCAGGATCGTCAACATCCGGCCGCCCGAGGGCAGGCTTCGACCGATCCCGCGGAGCGACAGCAAGACGTTGCCAGGTTCCTTCTTGCTCACCACGGCTCCTTTCTGGCGGGTACAATCAGCAACGTGAAGCCGATCATTTCACGTTGTGGGCAATTTGTGATCCTGCTGCTGGTGGCGTTCGCGCTGAGCGGCTGCGGTGCGCCTGCGCCGACGGCGACCCGGCCCACACCGGAGCCGACTCCCGCGCCCGAGGTGGACCGACTGCGGATCGTCGTGCTGGGTGACAGCCTCGCCGCCGGGCTCGGCCTGCCCGAGGCCGAGGCCTTCCCGGCGGTTTTGGAGCAGATGCTGCGAGAGGCGGGCCGCGAGGTGGACGTGTTGAACGCCGGAGTCAGTGGGGACACCTCGGCCGGCGGTTTGTCTCGTATCGACTGGGTGCTCAAGACGCGTCCCGAGATGTTGGTGGTCGAGTTGGGAGGCAACGACGCGCTGCGCGGCCAGCCGCTCGAGAACACGGACAGGAATCTGCGCTCGATCATCGCGCGAGGACGAGAGTCCGGAGCCAGGGTGGTGCTGCTCGGAATGGACGTGCCGACCAACTATGGGCCGGACTACGCCGGCGCGTTCGCCGAGATGTACAAGACGATAGCGCGCGACGAGGAGATTGTCTTGGTGCCTGGATTTGTGCGCGAGCTCGCCACCGACCCTGCGCTCATGCAGCCGGACGGTCTCCATCCGACCGCAGAGGGGCAGCGGCTTCTTGCGGAGAGACTGTTCCCGTACCTCGACGAGCTGGTCCGCGAGATCGAGTAGGCGCTCTTCTCACCCGTCCCCCGTGTTCCCTTGACGATCTCAACAACAAGATCGATATTCAGTTTCAGACGCCACAACAAGGAGGTGTGCGATGACCTGGAGATGTGAGATGTGTGTGGGAGTGTGTCTCGGCGTGGTTTTGGCGGTCGGCGCCGTGCCGGCATCGGCCGGGGCGCCGGACCACGCATCCATCGCCGACAAGCTGGTCAATCAGCTCGCAGCGATTCAGCCGGGCGAGGTCGTGGTGATCCAGGGCAACTCGGACCAGCAGGCGTTGCTCGAGGCACTGGTGGTCGCGACCTGGAAGACCGGCGGCCAGCCCACTGTGGAGGTGAACTACCCGCAGGCGAACAAGAAGGCGCTGATGGAGATGCCGATCGAGTACATGAAGTACCCCCAGTGGTACGGGCTCGCCCAGGCGCGCCTGGTCGACTGCTTCATCAACGTGGCCTCGGTGCAGGACCCCTCCCTGTTTGCGGATGTTCCAGAGGAGCGGTTCGAGGCGTTTCGCGAGGCCGGAATGCCGCTGCAGAGAGCGTTTCAGCACAGCCGATTCCGCGCCGTCAACCTCGGCCAGACCGGAGGGGTTCCTACGGCGGCGTATGCAGCCTCGGAGAACGTCGACTACGACGAGCTGACCGAAATGTTCTGGAGTGCGGTGGACACCGATTATGAGGCCCTCAGGAGGTCGGCCAAGGCAGCCGCTGCTGCGCTCGCATCGGGTGGCACGGTTCGAGTGACGAGTGGCGGCGGCACCGACATCACGTTCGTGGTCGACGACGTGGCGCCGCGGATCAACTGCGGGCGACCCGACGACAACGTCGTCCACTCCGGGGCGATGCAGTCGTGGCTCCCGGCCGGCGAAGCCTACGCGCCCATCCGCGCCGGCAGCGCCAACGGCACTGTCGTGGTCCCGAGCATGGACTTCCGGGGCTCGGCGCTGAAGAACGTGACGATGACCTTCAAGGATGGCGTGATGACGGAGAT
>JBFELO010000108.1:0-15214 GCA_041552055.1 Candidatus Sulfomarinibacteraceae bacterium
GGCGGGCGATGCGCGTTCGTCCCTCGGCGTCGGCGTACAGGATACGAGCCTGGGTCCCGACCACGAGCCGGTTGGCCTCGGCGTCCCGAATCCACTGCCAGTTGTCGCGATCCTGACCGCGGCGGCCGGGATCGATGCACTCGATGGCGACCGCGTCGGTCTTGTGGAGATCGTCGGGCTCGCCGGACAGGCAGACCCACCGGAACGGCCCGTAGCCGAAGTCGAAACACATGGGGCCCATGATGTCCTCGACGTAGGAGGGCCAGATGAAACCCTCCGACGTGTCGGTCCCGTTCCTGGTGATCGTCGGCACGCCGGCGTCGAACACGGCCTTCATGAAGGCGTTGCCGTAGTCCCAGAAATGCATGCCGCGGTCGGTGAGCCGCCGGAGGACGTCGAAGTGCCGCCTCAGGCTGCCGTCCACCAGGTCACGGAACCGGTCGCGGTCGGTTCGCAGCAGCTCTCGACCCTGCTCGAAGGTCACGCCCGCGGGCGTGTAGCCGCCGTCGTAGGGCACGTGGCACGAGGTCTGGTCCGACAGCAGTTCGACGCCGACCCCTTGATCATCGATGTACTCCAACAGGTCGACGACGTTGCCGTGGTAGGCCACCGAGAGCGGCTCGCCACGGTCACGCGCGTCGAGCATCCAGCGCACGGCCTCGGCGAGGTCGGAGGTGATCTTCGACACCCAGCCCTGCGCGTGCCGTGTCTCGATCCGCGACGGGTCGACCTCGGCGATGATGCCGGCGCCGCCCGCGATCTCCAGCGCCTTGGGCTGCGCCCCGGACATGCCGCCGAGGCCGGAGGTGACGAAGGTGTGCCCGCGAAGATCCTCGCTCTCCGGTATGCCGAGGTACAGTCGTCCGGCGTTCAACAGGGTGATGTAGGTCCCGTGCACGATCCCCTGGGGCCCGATGTACATCCACCCACCGGCCGTCATCTGGCCGTAGTTGACGCAGCCGAGAGCCGCGAGCCTGTGGAAGTCCTCCGGTGTGTCGAACATGCCGACCATCAGGCCGCTGGTGACGATCGCCCTCGGCGCTTCCGGGGGGGATGGGAACAGCCCTACGGGGTGGCCCGAGCTCACCACAAGCGTCTGGTTCTCGTCGACGAGCTCGAGGTAGCGTTTGATCAGCAGGTACTGCATCCAGTTCTGGCACACCTGGCCCGACTCGCCGTAGGTGACCAGCTCGTACGGGTACAAGGCCACCTCGAAGTCGAGATTGTTGTCGATCATCACCTGCATGGCCCTGCCCTCGGTGGAACGTCCGGAGTACTCGTCGATGGGTCGCCCGTAGAGGCGGCCTGCAGGGCGGTACCGGTAGCCGTAGATCCTCCCCATGGTCTGCAGCTCCTCGAGGAGCTCCGGCGCGACGACCTCGTGATGCTCGGACGGCACGTAGCGCAGCGCATTGGCGAGGGCGGTGATCGTGTCGTTGCGCCCGAGGTCGAAGCCGCGGCTGGGGGCGCGGCGAACTCCGGGATCGAACGGCTTGGGCTCCGGCAGGTCGGTGAGCTCCACGTGAACCGGTTGTGAGGTCATGACCACCTCCGTGGGGATTGTAGCTCTGCAGCAATTCACTTCGTGAATTGCGAAATATGATTCCAGGTCATGCGGTTCGCAAAGCGAAACGGAGGGATACGCCGCAATCTGGCGCGCGGGCGCACGCTATATCCCGAGGTCTTTCGACCCTCGTCACCAAGCCCTCGCGAGGAAAACCGGCGAGGAATGCGGGCTGGCTTTGCGCTCGTCGTTCCGGGAGGGCTGGGAAACGATCGTCGAGCATCGGGAGAGGGAGGGGGAATTCGGAATCCCGGCTTTCGAATTTCTTAGGACGGATTCTCATCTACCCTCGCAATTCTGAAAGAACGACCGTTCGGTGAAGGTCTGCACAGAGAGCGCGAGAAACGCAGATATTATTCTCTTGATTGAGGTTAGCAATCAGGTTGACTTTGAGTTAAGATCGCAATTCGGAGGGCTCGTGGACCGATGATGATGGCTCTCGATGCAGTCGATGTTCGAAAGCAGGTCCGAGTTGTCGCGATCGAAGGCGGCCAGAATGTGCGCTCCCACCTTGCCCTGCTCGGCATCCACATCGGAGACTGGCTGAAAGTGGTTGAACGGGCTCCGTTCCGGGGTCCGGTTCTGGTCGAGATCAACGGCAGCCGCGTCGCCATCGGCCGCGGGGTTGCAGCCAAGCTGATCGTGGATATCGACGGCACCCTTCAGAGCCTGATCGGCCCGACGTCGCCGCCCGGGGCGACGCCGACATGAGGTTCGTGCTCGCAGGTCAACCAAACTCTGGCAAAAGCACCATCTTCAACGCCGTCGCAGGGTACCGATCCGCGACGGCGAACTTCCCCGGATCGTCGGTGTCGTACACGATGAGTCGCGCGCTGATCCACGGCCGCGAGGTCGAGATCGTGGATCTCCCCGGGATCTACTCGCTCACCTCCACGGCCGAGATCGCCGGCGAGGCGGAGCGGTACCTGCTGGATGGGGATTACGACCTGATCATCGACGTCATCGACGCCAGCCGGCTCGGTCGATCCCTGGAGCTCACGCTGCAGCTGCTCGGGCTCCGACGTCCGATGGTGGTGGCGCTCAACCAGATGGACGAGGCCGAGCGCCGGGGAGTCGAGATCAACCTCGAAGAGCTCGAGCGTCGACTCGGGGTGCCCGTGGTGGCGACCATCGGTCGGCGCGGTCAGGGCCTCAAGGAGCTGTTCCGCAAGGCGCTGCAGACCGTGCACGTGGGACAGCCCGCGGGTCCGCTGTGCCTCGACCGCGAGGTCGAGGACGCGGTGGAGGCCGTGGTCGGGATCCTCGAGGACAAGGGGGTGAAGCCCGGGACGCCGCTGCGCTTCGCGGCCGGCAAGCTGCTCGAGCGTGATCCTCACTTCGAGGAGAAGATCTACGGCTGGTACCCGAGCCTCGCGGACCGGGTCGATTCAGTAGTCGACGACCTCGAGAAGGCCCACGGCTGGACGTCGGACCAGGTCGTGTCCGGGGGCCGCCACGCGGTGGCCCACGCGCTGGAAGAGGAGGTGGCGACGCTCCAACGGCCGAGCGTCGGATGGCGGGAGTGGGTCGACCGGTTCCTGCTCCATCCCTGGACCGGCGGGCCGCTGATGGTGCTGATCCTGGGCGGCCTGTTCTGGATGGTGTTCGGAGTCGGCCAGCGCCTGGAGGCACCGCTGGTCGCGCTGTTCGAGAGGATCAGCACCGGGCTGGCGTCGGCGCTGCCGCCGGACAGCCTGGCCGGCACCGTGGCCAACGGCGTGATGATGGGTCTCGCCGGAGGTGTCGCCATCGTGTTGCCGTACCTGGTGCCGTTCCTGATCGGGCTGGCGATCCTCGAGGACACCGGCTATCTCCCCCGGATGGCGTACATTCTCGACAACTTCATGCACCGGATCGGGCTGCACGGCAAATCGGTGTTACCACTCGTGCTCGGATACGGCTGCTCGGTTCCGGCAATCATGTCCACGAGGATCCTCGAGTCCAAACGGGATCGCCGCATCACTGCGGCGTTGGCCTCGTTCATCCCGTGCTCGGCCCGCACCGTCGTGATCTTCGGGCTGGTCGCGGCGTACATGGGTCCGTGGTGGGCGATGGGTATCTACCTGCTGAACATCGTGGTCGTGGTGGTTCTGGGTACCGTCTTCGGGCGGCGAATGAAGGGTAGCTCTCCGGGGTTGATCCTCGAGATCCCCGAGTTGAGCGTGCCGAGCGTCAAGACGCTGCTCGCCAAGACGTGGCTCACGTTGCGGGAATTCGTCACCATCGCCTGGCCGCTCCTGATCGCCTCGTCGGTGGTGCTCGGGTTGCTCGAGTGGGCACGAGCGGATGGCACCATCAACGCGATGCTGTCGCCCGTGACGGTGTGGATGCTTGGGCTGCCGACCGCGGTCGGCATGACGCTGGTGTTCGGGGTGCTTCGCAAGGAGCTCACCATGGTGATGTTGGTGCAGGCTCTCGGGACAACGCACATCGACACCATGATGACAACCGCCCAGCTGCTCACCTTCACCCTGTTCGTCGTGTTCTACCTGCCGTGCGTGGCCACGGTTGCGGTCCTGGGCCGCGAGATGGGGTGGCGCGACACCGCGTGGATTGCCGGCCTGACGATCGCGGTCGCCACCGTCGTTGCGCTGGCCGGCCGCATCGGGTTCGCGATTCTTGCGTGATTGACGAGTCCGGGCCCTGCCCGGCCGTGTGACCCAGGGGAGTGCACGTTTCCGTATCCGTATACGTCTCCGTGCCCGGCCTTCCACTCTGAAATCACGCGACGATCCGGATACGGATACGGAAACAAAGACGGGGATGCGGAGTCAGTCCTCTGTGACGTACCGCGTGGGGTCGGCCACGCCCGCATCTGCGAAGCCGCGACGGCGCAGTTCGCACGAGTCGCAGCGGCCGCAGGCGAGCCCTTTGACGGTCGGGTCGTAACACGAGTGGGTCAGCGAGTAGTCGAGACCGAGTTCGGAGCCGCGTCGTATGATCTCGGCCTTGGTGAGGTGGAGCAGCGGAGCGTGGATCTGGAAGCGGACGCCGCGCTCCGCACCGGCCACCGTGGCAACCCCGGCGAGCACCTCGAAGGCGCGGAGAAACTCCGGTCGACAGTCCGGATAGCCCGAGTAGTCGACGGCGTTTGCGCCGATGAAGAGATCCTGCGCGTTGCTGACCTCGGCGAGGCCGAGCAGCAGTGCCAGGAATACCGTGTTTCTGGCCGGCACGTAGGTCGGGGGGATTTCGCCGTCGGTCAGGGCCCGATCCTTGGGGACGTCGATGTCGTCGGTCAGCGCCGAGCCGCCGATCGCCCGGAGGTCGAGTGCCAACACCCGGTGGGAGGCCGCGCCGAGTTCCTCCGCCACCCTGCACGCCGCGTCCAGCTCGATCCGATGGCGCTGGCCGTAGTCGACCGTGAGGCAGTGGCACTGGTACCCCTCCGCCAGCGCGATGGCGAGCACGGTGGCGGAGTCGAGCCCACCCGAGAGCAGCACGGCTGCGGGGCGTGGGTTCTCCATCGCACACCATTGTGAATCTCTCTCCGCGAAAAGCAAATCCGGCTTCTGCGTCTGATCCCAGCGCTCGCGACTGACGTCGCGAGCACGGTGCGTCGCATCGAGCCTCTCCAAACGCACGCGTTCGTTGAGGTCCGATGCTCCGCACCTCGCCCGCCTCCGGCGGGCCGCAGGGCTGCGGCAGGGCCGCACCCGGCCCCCACCACCCTTGTGTTTTTATCGCGCCAAGCGACCCTCTCGCCGCGTGTTCGCCCTCGTCATCGTCGCCATGATCACGAGATCGATGGCTCCTCGCCTCGGGCTCACACTGCACCGAGAGGTACACCTTTGGCGCGATCCGCTTCGCGGGGTCGGCGCAGTCGAAGGCGAGATGCATTCGGCTGCAGCGCCTGTGGCGCTGCACGGGCTCAGCCTGCCGGCTTCGGCCTGCCTCGAGGTCGCATCCGGGCTCCTACTGCGGCCCGCGATGGACCGCCATCTGGCGCGATGAAGCGCTCAATCTGGCAGCCCCTCGCGGCCCTCGTGACGAAGCCCTCGCGACCTCTCGGCCGCAGGCCGTGGAATCTGGGACCAACGATCTCAGCGGCTGGGCGGCAGGGCAAAACATCGAGGCGGCGCTCTTGGATAGAGGGATTCTCCGACTCGCCGCTCCAGGGGCGGCTCGCTCAGGATGACAGCGAGTTACCGTGGGCGGGTAGGGGATCTGTGTGATCTGTGGGCTCCTGGGCGGGCGGTGGCCCGAGCCCCGAGTCCCTGTCCTCGAGCCCCTTGTTCAGGACTGCCCGGCGCTTCTTGTGGAGTGACCCGCACGCTCCGACTCTCGTTAATCACGCACCTGCCAGGCGACGAGCTCTCTCCCAGAGCTGGGCGACGGTGGTGTCGTCCGGCGCCGGGATCGCGGCAGCGTTGCGACACAGATCGCGCTGCAACGTGCCCAGGCGCGCCGCCAGCTCGTGAACGCGGGATTCAAAGGCTGGGTCAGTCGTGGCGGTCGCTGCGAGGTGGTCGGCGATCTCTTCGAGGCGGTCGAACGCCTTGCAGACCAATGCGCCGTGATTGTGGGCGCGAAAGGCGTCCACCACGAGGTCGGGAAGATCGCCGCAAGCAGCGAGGGCGCCCATTTCAAGATCGTCACTCAGCACGATCGGTGAGCCGGGAAGACTCGCGGCACGGTCGACCACGGCACGGGACAGTGTGGCGGGCCGGTCGGGGTCGCCGAGTGCGGGCACGATCACGTGGGCCACCATCACGACAGGGATCTTGTGCGCCAGCCGCTCGAACACCTCGAGGTGCGGTTCCAGCGGCTCGTCGGCTGCGAGGACGGGCAGCTCGAGGTGGGTGTCCTCGATCACGGGACCCAGACCGGGGAAGTGCTTGAGGCAACCGCTCACGCCCCACTCTGCCAGACCTTCGTTGAACACGAGGGCGAGGGTCGCCACCCGCTCGGGGTCGCCGGCCAGGCAGCGGCCATCGCGGCTCATGGCGGTGTCGGACCGTTCGAGGTCGACCACGGGGGCGAGGTCGAGCTGGATGCCCAATCGTCGACACGCGGCCCCCGCCGCCTCACCGAGCGCGCGTACCGCCTTGCGTCCTGACGCGGCCGCAGCCGCGGGTGACGGGAGATCGCCCCACACGCCGCTCAGGCGGTTGACGGCGCCTCCCTCCAGATCCACGGCGACGAACGGTTGAGGATCGACCACTTCGAGTTGTTGCGCCAGGGCACGCACCTGGTCGGAGGTCTCGACGTTGCGCGCGAACAGAATCACACCCGCCGGTCGGATCCGCTGCAACACGGTTCGTTCGGTGTCCGAGAGCGAGGTTCCCGGAATTCCGACGACGAGCGGAAGGCAGTCAGCCCTCACCCTCGACTCTCTTCTGGAGGTCGACCAGCAGGTTGAGCGCCTCCAACGGCGTCAGGTGGTCGACGTCGAGCTCGCGCAGCCGTTCGACGACCTGTTCCGTCGCGGGCCGGAAGAGGTCCATCTGGCGGATCCTCTCGGGGGGTTGGTCGGCCGGCCCCAGCATCGCGGGGTCACCGGTCACGTTGAGCTCGTGACGCTCCAGGTTGGACAGGATCTCCTCGGCGCGCCGGCACACGTCGGAAGGGACCCCGGCCAGCTGCGCCACGTGGATGCCGTAGGACCGATCGGCCGGTCCCTCGACGACGCGGTGGAGGAACACGATGTCGCCGCGCCACTCCTTCACCGCCATCGAGCGATTGACCAGCCGCGGCAATCGGCGAGCGAGATCGGTGAGCTCGTGGTAGTGGGTGGCGAAGAGCACCATGGCGGCGTGGTCGGTGTGGTCGTGGAAGTACTCGACGATCGCCCACGCCAGAGACAGACCGTCGAAGGTGGCCGTGCCGCGCCCGACCTCGTCCAGGATCACGAGCGACCGGGGAGTGGCATGATTGAGAATGTTGGCGGCCTCCGTCATCTCGACCATGAACGTGGACTCGCCCCGCGCCAGCATGTCGGAGGCACCGACCCTGGTGAAGATCCGATCTGTGAGCCCGACGGAGGCTTCACTGGCTGACACGAACGAGCCTGCGTGGGCCATCAACGTGATCAACGCTGCCTGGCGGAGGTAGGTGGACTTGCCCCCCATGTTGGGACCGGTGAGGATCACGATCTGGCTGGAGTTGGGGTCCAGCTCACCGTCGTTGGCGATGAATGGGGGGTCCCGCTGAATCTGCTCGAGCACCGGGTGCCGACCCTCACGAATCGTCAGACCAGGCGACACGCTCATGCTGGGGCGGCAGTAGTTCCATCGTCGTGCGCGGTCGGCGAAAGCCGCTAGTACGTCCAGCTCGGCGATCGCCGTTGAGGTCATCGCGATGCGCTGGGCGTGGCGCGACAGCTCGGCGACCAGCTCTTCGTACAGCTCGCGCTCGCGCGCGGCCGCTCGATCCTCGGCCGACAAGATCCGTGCCTCCAGCTCCTTGAGCTCGGGCGTCACGAACCGTTCGGCGTTGGTGAGGGTTTGGCGTCGCTCGTAATGTTCCGGAGCCCGATCGAGGTTGGCTTTGCTGACCTCGATGAAGTACCCGAAGACCTTGTTGTAGCGGACCTTCAGCGACGAGATGCCGGTCTCTTCGCGCTCGCGGCTCTCGATTCCGGCCAGCAGCTCCTTGCCGCCACGGGCGAGGTGACGTTGCTCGTCGAGCTCGGGGTCCCAGCCGCCAGCGATCACACCGGTCCCGGGCACGGCCGCAGGTACTGCTGCGAGCCGGCGGTGGAGCATCTCGGCGAGGTCCTCCAGTGGATCGACCGCCCGGCTCAGCTCGCGCAGCAGGGGAGACGTGGCCCGTTGGACGGTCTCCGCCACCGATGGCAACCCGTCAATCCCGGAGCGCAGTGTCTGCAGCTCGCGCGGCGTGGCCAGCGACATTCCGACCCGGGCCGCGATCCGCTCCAGATCCGGGAGGTTTTCCAGGCTGGTCCGGATGTCGTGCAGGAGCGCGGAGTCGTCGGCCAGCTCCGCCACCGAGCGATGCCGCTCGCCGATCACCTCGAGGTCGACGCTCGGCCGGAGCAACCAATCGCGCAGCTTTCGCGAACCCATCCGGGTGTGCGTGTGATCGAGGATCGCCGCCAGGGAACCGCCCTTGCGTCCGTCCAGGGCCTGTTCGACCTCCAGGTTTCGCAGGCTTGCCTGGTCGATGATCAGAGCGTCCCCGGCGGCTCGGCGCACGAAGCGCTGGAGGTGCTTGAGCGAGCTGCCTTGGGTGCGTTCCGCATAGGCGAGCAGCGAGCCTGCCATTCCCACCAGGCGCTCGCCGGAATCCAGACCGAAGCCCCTCAGCGACCCGACTGCGAGGACGCGTCGCAGGCGCTGCTCTCCGGCGGACGGCGAGAATTCTTCCGGCGGGAGTGGTGTCACCGTGGGTAGCGTCAGATTGGGCGGCCAGGCGGTGTGCCAACCGTCCCAGCCCTCCGCCACGAGGATCTCACGAGGCTGGAGGCGGGCGAGTTGCTCTGACAGGACGCGGCTGTCCGGACAGCGCATCCCCTCGAAGGTCCCGGTCGAGATCTCCAGCCAGGCGAGCGACGACGAGTCGTCGTCGGCGCCGAAGGCGGCGAGATAGCAGCGCTCGGATCCCTCGAGCAGGTCCGCGGCGGACACGGTCCCCGGGGTATGGGTGCGCACGAGTTCGCGCTTGACAAGGCCCTTGGCGGTCGCCGGGTCTTCCACCTGTTCCGCCACGGCGACCCTGAAACCCGCGGCGAGCAGTTTGCCGAGATAGCTGTCGAACGCGTGGTGGGGGACGCCGCACATCGGTGCATCGACCGCTTCGTTGTGGCGCCGCTTGGTGAGTGCGATCCCGAGTACCGGTGCCGCGCGCTCCGCGTCTTCGAAGAAGAGCTCGTAGAAGTCTCCCATCCGGTAGAGGAGCAGGGCCGTCCCGGCCTGCTCCTTCCGCTCCAGGTACTGGCGGAGCATGGGAGTCATTCGCACTCAGGCATTATCCCGAAATCGACGCCGCGATGCTACTGAAGATGGGCCTGGAGGCTCGATCGCCCGGCACTTTATCGACGGTGTCTGATCCCGGACAACGCCGGACCTCGTCATCGTGGCCAAGGTCGCCCCGTACATTCGTGGGGCTGAGTGCCGGGCTGGGCTTCCTGGCGGCCTTCGGCCGTCGCGACCCGACCTCACGAGCAAGTGGCCGCAGGCCAGCCGTCCCCCTCTCCGGCTCGGCGGGGCCGAGCCTGCGATCCCCATGGCAGCGGCCACATTTCGCTCCGGACGTCGTGTTGAGGGCCTGAGGGGTTCTCCCTAGGCCGATCCAGAGAATCCCCCACGCCCCCACGCCCTCAAGCCCTCACGCCCCGGGTGGGTGGGTGGTCAAGCGACCGGTGACGAGCGACGGTAGGGCGGGCGGGGGCATCGGACGCTGGCGCGCACACGGACTCGGACGCGGGAGGGGGATCTTGCATCTTGCATCCGGGCGGGAGGGCGGCGGCTAACCCTTCCCGCCCCGCACCCACCAGTCCGAATCGCGGTCGAACCACCAGTCCGCCGAGTTGCGCTGCACGACGCGATCGGCCAGCTCGCGTGAACGTTCGTTGTGCAGGCGACGGACCACGTGCGGGATCCAGTCGGAAGCCTGGCGGTTGCCGGTGTCGAGTTCATGCTTGAGCTGGAGCAGCAGTTCCAGTTGATCGGCGTCATGGGCGAGCAGCGCCTCCGGAGTGGACTCGTCACGATACTCCTGCAGCAGCTCGTGGAACTCGCCGGCGAACGGCAGCCCGGCGACCAGATCGTCGGCCGCGGCCATCTCGTCCGCCTGCACGTATCTCTGGTTCATGTAGTTGAGGTCACCGGTCCTGGCCTCGGGCAGGTCGTGGATCAGGGCCATCCTCAGCACGCGATCGGCGTCGACGGTATCGTCCAACCTCGACAGGACGAAAGCGATCATCGCGGTTCTGAACACGTGATCGGCGACGCTCTCGGCGCCGGTCCCCAGGAACTGCCAACCACTTCTCGGCGTGCGCTTCAACATGCCGACCTCGAACAGAAAGTCGATGATCCTTTCCACCGGTCCTCCTCGGCACGACAGTGTAGCGCGGAGCCCGGGGACTGGCCTCCCCCGCCTTGACTCCTGGCGTCGGCGGCACCATGTTCGAAATGTCCCTGCTCGTGGGGCGGGTTCTCGAAAATAAGGGGAGGCGAGCCCGCGATGAACCGCATCGGCATCATCGTATTTTTCCTTGGGATGGCCGGGCTCGCCTGCACCACGACCAAACCTGCTCAACTCCAGGTCCGCTCCGAGTACGACGCGTCCGTCCATTGGACCGACATGAGAACGTTCCGAATGGCCTCGAAGCAGGCGACCGACACCAGCTACACCCGGTACCCGCACTACGAGAGAATCGTTCGTGAAGTGCTCGCGGACGAGCTGGTCGACAGGGGCTATCTGTTGGCCGACAACGACCAGACCGACTTCCGGGTGTCGTTCGAGCTGGTCTTTCGCGGCGACAGGACGCCATCGGCGGGGACCGCTCCGTTCGAAACCAATGAACTCCCCGCCAGCGTCACGGGGTCGGGACAGACCAGCACCCTGATCGTCAGGATGCTCCACCCGAAAACGGCCGATGTCATGTGGACGGGTACCGTTTCCGGTTTCAACGTGGGCGTGGCTCCGGAGAGGGAGTTTCGTGCCGCCGTGTGGCGGGTACTGGCGGAGTTTCCGCCGATCTGAGCGGCCGCCCGCCCACCACGGGCGTGGGAGCTTGCGGGCATGAGGGTCCCCCTCCCGGCAGTTCCCACAGAGGACACAGACGAAAAAACAAACAGGCAAACCGCAGATAGCGCAGATGAGCGCAGATGGGAGACTGCCCACGGATCACACAGATCCCCCGTCCACCCGAAAGAACCACAGAGACACTGGGGCACAGAGAGGAACAAGACGGAACTATCTCGATACCACCGGCCGCCGCGGCTACGCCGTGAAAAGTCTTGCATCTTGTACCTTGCATCTTGGATCTGGTCGGGTGGGCGGGGGATCTGTGTGATCTGTGGGTTGCCCGAGGCAGGTTAGGGCCCCCGAAATGCCCGAAAACGCCATGAACAGCCGACCTGCAAAAGCTGATTGCCGATGTCATACCCGCGAAATCGTCCTCCATACTTTTTCGTTCTGTTCGAAGGAGTCAGTCCTCGATAGACTGCCGCACATTGAATTCAGCGATTCGATGTCCCGTGCCCGCCCGGCACGGGAGTCAGGAGTACGGAACCCGGAATGAGAAACGGGAAAGGAGAGGAAGAGTGAAGAGAATGTCAACAACTATTTTCGCAGTAGCGCTGCTCTCCGGGGCGGCCTTCGCGGCTCAGTTGGACGTGGATATCCCGTCGGAGGTCACACTTTTCAGAAATGTGAAGGTGTTCAACGGGACTGAGGACACGCTGCACGACGTGGACGTCCTGGTAGTGAAGAACAAGATCCACAAGGTCGCCAAGGACATCCCGATAACGGGCACATGGGAGATCGACGTCACAACCGGAGGGGTCCAGCAGATCAACGACCCGGTAGGTGGGATGGATGGCTACTCGTTCACTGTCTTCAGCGAAACGAAGACTGAAAAGAAACAGGTCGAGGTGAACGTCATCGACGGCGGCGGCCGCACCCTGATGCCGGGGCTGATCGACAGCCACGTCCACATCAACATGTACAAGGATGGGACTCTCCCCACGCTGGAGGATACGACCTGGGAGGAAATCGGCGCGCGAGCGGCCGCCTTTGCCCAGGAGATGCTGGCGATGGGGTTCACAACCATGCGCGACATGTGCGGCGCTCACGAGGGGCTGAAGAAGGTCATCGATGAGGGCGTTCTGGCAGGGCCGAGGCTCTACCTCTCGGGCGCCTGTATCTCCCAGACCTCGGGCCATGGGGACTGGGGCCTGACCACAGTGCTGAAGGGGCAGAGCAGCCTCGAGCGGTTGGAGATGACTCGGTTGTTGGATGGTCGGGCCGAGATTCTCGAGGGGTCACGTCGCAACTTCGCCCTGGGTGCCCACTACCTCAAGGTCATGGTCAGCGGAGGCGTCACCTCGATCAGGGATCCCATTTACGGGTCCCAGTACAGCGACGACGAGATCCTCGCCGCGGTCGAGACGGCTGAGGACTGGGACACTTATGTTGCCGTTCATGTCCATCAGGACGCGGACATCGGTCGCGTGTTGGACCTGGGCGTGAAGTGTATCGACCACGGCTTGACGATCTCCGAGGAGAACATGCAGAAGCTGATCGACAAGGGCGCCTTTTTCGTCCCGAACCTCACAGCGCTGGCACCCGAGGCATTGCTTCACCCGATGCACCAAGACCCCGACTTCCCGCCGACGAAGAAGTTCATGTGGCTGAGAAACAACAGCGACCAGGTGTACGATCTCATTCGGAAGTACAAGCCGAAGATGGCCTACAACTCGGACTACGTGTTGTTGACCGGCGTGCCCTATCGCCAGGCGGTGGATTTCACCAAGTTCAACTACTTCAGGGAATTCGGCAACTTCTGGGCCCTCAAGATGATGACCTCTCTCGGGGGTGAGCTGGCCGAGATGACCGGCCAGGAGAACCCCTACCCGGAAGGCAAGCTGGGTGTGATCGAGCCGGGTGCCTACGCCGACATCCTGATCGTCGACGGTAATCCGTTGGAGGACTACAGGGTAATCGGAGGACACGACAAGTGGTTCGACGCCGAGCCGCGCGAGCAGAACGTTCCCTCGATCCGCGTGATCATGAAGGACGGCAGGATCTACAAGAACACGTTGTGACCTCCTTGACCCGATTTCACGGGAACCAGCGCGTCGAAGCCCGTCTGTTGTGGTTCGTGACTTTCGTCACTCTGCTGGTGTCGGCAGGCTTCGCAGAAGAGCCGTTAGACGGCAGGCTGGACACCGAGGCGCCCGAGCAACAGCCCGCGTCCACGTACCCAGAGATCGGTGGTCCGACGTCGGTCAGGGGCCAGATCGAGGAGGACGAGGGGGTCAGGAAGGCGAGGGAGCGCATGCCGGGTTTTCGTGACGCGCTGGAGCCGTGGTTCGCCTGGAAGCGCCGGATCAAGGAGAAGAACGGCCTCGAGCTCAGTTTCGACTACTCGGCGCTCTACCAGGGGGCGAGCGCATCGCTGACCGACGAGGACGATGCCGCGGTTGGTGTGATCCGGGGCTACGGGCGTTGGACCGCGGTCGGCCGGGGAACGGAGAACACAGGCATCCTCGTCTTCAAGGTTGAAAACCGTCACCGGCTGGGCACCGAGCTGGCGCCGTCGAACCTGGGCTTCGAGGTGGGTTACCTCGGCATCACCGGCACCCTGTACAGTGACGTGGGTTCGGTGTTGACCGATCTCAACTGGCAGCAGCGGTGGGATGGAGGTCGCACCGGCATGATCGTCGGTCGCTACGATCCCAACGACTACCTCGACGTGCTCGGGTACTCGAACCCATGGACCACCTTCTCAAACCTCTCGGTGCTCGTGAACACCAGCATCGCGCTGCCGGACGCATCGGCGGGAATCGGATTCGGCCACTGGCTCAACGATCAGTGGGCCATCGGAGTTACCGCCGACGACGCCAACGGAGTGCTGAGCGAGGTCGGGTTCTTCGACCACGGCTGGGAGTTCTACACCAGCGGCGAAATCATGTGGACACCGGAACGAGAACACCGCTACACCAAGAACGTGCACATGATGCTGTGGCACGTGGACGAACGCGAGGACGCCGGTGTGCCGCAGAGTCACGGCGTCGCCTTCGGTGCCAACTGGCTGGTCGGGGAGAAGTGGCTGCCGTTCGCCCGGGCCGGTTGGTCGGACGGTGGGGCGCCGCTGATGAACGCAACGCTGACCGCCGGTGTCCTGCATCGGGTGGGAGAGCGGGCAGACCTCCTCGGCCTCGGTTTCAACTGGGGAGACCCCTCCGACGACGGCCTGCGCGACCAGTATTCGGGAGAGCTGTTCTTCCGCTTCCAGCTCTCCGAGAATCTTGCCCTCACCCCGAGCGCGCAGCTCCTCGTCGACCCTGCAAACAACCCCGATGAGGATCAGATCTGGGTGCTCGGGTTGCGGGTGCGGTTGGCATTGTAGGCTGCCGCCCAGCCGTCCAGATGCAGGATCCAAGATGCAGGATGCAAGATCCGCCGCCCGCCCACGGGGGGGATGAGGGGATGGCCGCCCGGCACTCATGCATGAGTGCCTGGCTGGGGGTGAGGGCATGAGGGGGTGGGAGCCGCCGCCCGCGCACAACGTACTGGGGGCATGGTGGCGTGAGGGCAACCGTCCGCGCGAAGCAGGGAGTAGGGAGCACCACCCACCCGTTCAAGCGAGAAACCGCAGATCACGCTGATGAGCGCAGATGGGAGAAAGCTGCCCACCGATGACACAGATCCCCCGCCCGCCCGGAGCAAGGACCAGGGAACAGGGGCCAGGGAACACCACCAGCCTGACCGAAGAGAACTACAGAGACTCAGCTGTGTGATCTGTGGGTGTCAGGGGTGGATCGGGGCTCCGGACCCCGGGTGCGCAACGTCATAAGTGGGTGCCTAAGTAGGTGCCTGGCACCAAGCGCCAAGATCCCAGATTCCGGTCCCCGGACCCCGCATCCCGGACCCCGGTCCCCTTGTCACGTCTGGAGGAGGGGTAGCTCGCGCCGGGTGATCGGTGTGGGGGCGGACACCCCGTCGATCGACCCCACC
>JBFELO010000109.1:0-15081 GCA_041552055.1 Candidatus Sulfomarinibacteraceae bacterium
ACACCTGCTGTTGCTGCTGGCGTCGGTGCGAGTCCTCCTGGTGGTCGATCGGCGCTCGTTCCTGAAGGTGCTGCCGGCGCTCGTGCTGGTGTGGCTGGTGTCCCTGTCCGCCTCCACTCACATCGCCGTCGTGCCGTACTTCGCGCTCTCGGTGTGCCTGTGGTGGTGGGTGGGCATGCGACTGCACCTGCTCGGCATCGTCGGCGCGACCGAGCTGTCCGGGTCATGGCGGACGCCACGGGTACGTCACGCGGTGACTGCCGCGGCCGTGGCGATGCTGCTCGCGGTGCCGGTCTTCCTCGCGATGCCGCGGCTCAGGTCACCCTGGATCGCAGGACGCGGCGGTGCCGAGAGCGTGACCGGGTTTTCGGACAGGGTGGAGCTGTCGGGCGTGGGGACGATACGTGAGTCGCAGCAGGAGGCGGTGGCGGTGCGCTCCGTCAACGCTGTCCCGATCGAGCAGGGTTGGATGCGACTGCGGGGCACCGCCTACGATCGCGTCACCGTCGGATCGTGGGCGCCTCGTCGGCCGGGTGACGAGAGGGTGTCCAGCGGCCGGACGGTGTGGCCGAACGGCAGACAACGGAGGCTCGACGGCACCGTCGAGCTCGAGCTGACCCTGCGGCACCCGGACCGCTACCTGTTCCTTCCGACCGGCACGTTCGCGGTGATGGCGCCGGTCGACGTGCTGACCGATCCTACCGGAGGCGTGTTGCTGGCAGATCGCGTCGAGGGCGAGCTGCAGTACCGGGTCTGGGTCACCAGGGACGAGGCACCGCGGCAGTATGACCCGCCGCGAGCGGGCGGCCCACGCTTCGAACCACCCGGCGACCTGACCGCACTCGCAGAGTCGATCGTGGGCGGTGCGAACGGGGCCGCCGAGAGTGCATCGGCGGTCGAGCGGTACCTGCAGGAGAACTTCACCTACTCGATGCAGGGGATGGCGTCGATCGGGCCGGATCCAGTGAGCTGGTTCCTGCTCAGGTCGCGACGGGGCCACTGCGAGTACTTCGCCGGCGGGATGGTCGTGCTACTCGACGCGCTCCGCGTGCCGGCGCGCATGATCGGCGGCTACAGCGGTGGCACGGCATCTCCCCAGGGCGATCAGGTCGTCGTTCGAGAGGCCAATGCGCACACGTGGGTCGAGGTGTGGCTGGGATCCGATCAGGGGTGGCAGGTCTACGATCCGACCCCGGCCGGAGGGGTCCCCGGCCTCGGTACCCTGAGCTCGACGGTGCGATTGCGGGTGGCCTGGGAGCGGCTCCAGGCGGGCTGGGATCGATACGTCCTGACCTACGGCCTCGGCGAGCAGCTTCGGATTCTCGTTGCGCTCGACGGGGCGTTCGCCGGAGCGGTGCAGCGGGTCAGGCCGCGACACCTCGTGTGGGTGTTGGTGTTCATCGCTTCGGGGATGGTGCTGCGGTGGTGGTCACGACGGTGGGTGGGCCGTGTCGTCCCGACACTCGGACGACGGCGCCGGGTGTCACCGGCTGCACACGCGGTCGACCGCCTGCGCCGCCGGCTCGAACGCGGCGGGGAAGCCGTGCCGACGGCAGCGACCGTGCGTTGGATCGGACGGGCCGCGGCCGCCAGATGGCCGCACGCGGCGGGCGAAGTGGCCGAGCTGGTCGACCTCGCCGAGCTGGAGCTGTACGCGCGTTCGCCGGCCACCGACCGCGCAACGGTGCGAGAGCTGTGGCGCCGAGCACGCCAGCGCATGCGACAGGCCTGCCACGGACCCGATGCCGGGAAGGTTTCGCCGACCACGTGACGCATTGGCACCCCCTCGTCTCCGAGTCGTCCCGACATCCGCGACAGGACCAGCCTGCATCCGGGCCAGGGAGCTCAGCCGCCGAGGGGCGGGGGCGCGCAGTCCGCCCAGGCCGGGATCTCGTCGAGCGTGTTCAGCCATCGGCGGATGTTCGAGAGCTCGTCCATCGGCAGGCCGGTTTTCGAGGCGAAGGAGAAGTTGCCGGCGAGCGCGAAGTCCGCGAGCGAGAGCGCGTCCCCAACGACGTACGCGTTGCCGGCAAGCTGGTCGTCGAGCACCTTTGCCAGCCGGCGGAACGAGGCGTACGCCTCGTCGATCCTCTGCTGGTCCGGTTGCTCGCCGATCAGCGGCTTGACCACGAGCTGATAGAAGGGAATGCCGGTCGCGTACATGAGGTGTCCCTGCTCCCAGAACAACCATTTCAGGACGTCGAGCCTGCGATCGTCGTCGGGCCAGAGATCACTGGCCGCTTTCTCCGCGAGGTAGATGATGATGGCGTTCGACTCCCAGATCCTGCGGTCGCCGTCGATGAGCGCCGGCACCCTGCCGTTGGGGTTGACCGCCAGGAACTCGGGCGTCAGATGCTCACCCTTTTTCAGATCCACCACGATGGGGGTAGCCTGGAGTCCGAGGTGGTGGATGACCGCGGTCACCTTGCGGCAGTTCGGCGAAACCGGGTGGTAGTAGTACTTCATGAGAGGTTCCCCTTTCCAGTTCGGAGTCCAGAAGTCATTGGTACAACCGGCCGACCTGCGCCGGTCTTTCCCAACCTCGAGCTCGAAAGATGAATCTCGCACGCCGGAAGGAATCGGTCCTCGACCTGACGACTCCGAGACTGCCGGCGAGACTTCTCAAACGGATTCCCAGGAACCACATTCTCAACAGAGGCGTGAAACACGCACAGCAGGAGTGACACGCCGGTCGGCTGCGCCTTGTCGCGCAGGGAGGGGCACCGTATGATGATGGCGATGCGACGAATTCTATATTTCGCGTTGACGTTGGTGGCCGTGAGCCTGGCGTGGTCCAGCGCGGCTGCCGCGGACGTCGTGCACTTCCGGGTCGAGGACACCATCCAGCCGGCGTCACAGCGGTTCATCGAGCGCGCCATTGCCGAGGCCGACGTGCTCGGGGCCGATCTGGTGGTGATGGAGCTCGACACGCCGGGAGGACTGCTCGACGCCACCCGTGAGATCACCACGGCGGTCACGACCTCGGACGTGCCGGTGGTCGTGTTCGTGGCCCCCGGCGGCGCGCGGGCGGCATCGGCCGGGTTCTTCATCCTGATCTCCGCCGACGTGGCGGCCATGGCGCCGGGGACCAACACGGGGTCGGCGCATCCGGTGGGAGGGCAGGGAGAGAACCTGCCCGAGGACGTGCGCGACAAGGCGACCGAGGACGCAGCGGCCATGGCCCGGGCCCTCGCCGAGCAGCGAGACCGGAACATTGAGCGGGCGGTCGAGGCCGTCGAGGAAAGCACCTCGTTCTCCGCGGAGGAGGCGTTGAAGGAGGGTCTCATCGACCTGATCGTGGGCGATCTCGACGATCTCCTGGAGCAGCTCGACGGCAGCGAGATCGTCCGCTTCGACGGCACCGCCGAGACCCTCGATCTCGAATCGCCCGTCATCATCCGGATCGAGCCGACCTTTGCCGATCGACTGTTCTCGGTGCTCGCCAACCCAAACGTCGCCTACCTGCTGTTGGCCCTCGGGGCCCTCGGTCTGTACGTGGAGATCACCCACCCAGGTGGCATCCTGCCGGGCATCGTGGGTCTGGTGTTCCTGCTCCTCGGGCTGTACTCGATCTCGGTGCTGCCGGTGAGCTGGGCCGGGGTCGCACTGATCTTCATGGCCCTGATGCTGTTTCTGCTCGAGGTCAAGGTGACCAGCTACGGACTGCTGACGGTCGGTGGACTGATATGTTTCGTCCTGGGGTCACTGATGTTGTTTGAAACTCCGATTCCTGACATGCGGGTGAGCCTCGGCGTGGTCCTGCCGACCGCGCTGGTGGTGGCCGGTGTGACCGGGTTCCTGCTCTCGCGGGTGGTTCGGGCGCACCGTAAACAGGTGTTGACGGGTGAGGAAGGGCTGGTCGGCGAGATCGGCAAGACGCTCGGTGAGCTGGCGCCGCACGGCAAGGTCCTGGTGCATGGTGAGTACTGGGACGCCCGTTCCGTTGGCGACGCGATCGCCGCCGGTACGCGGGTGCGGGTGCTGGCGGTCGGCCAGCGCAGGATCGACGTAGAGCCCGCCGTGGACGCGGACGAAGGGAGCGAATGATGGGATTCATCGGATCTGGTCTCGGGATCGCGGTCTTCCTGTTGGTGTTCATCATCTTCAAGTGGATCAACATCCTCAACGAGTACGAACGGGGCGTGATCTTTCGGCTCGGACGGGTGCTCAAGGATGCCAAGGGGCCCGGCATCGTGATCGTGATGTGGCCGATCGATCGCATGGTCAAGATCAGCCTGCGCACCGTGGTCCATGACATTCCGCCGCAGGACGTGATCACCCGCGACAACGTCTCGGTCAAGGTCAACGCGGTGGTGTACTTTCGAGTCATGAACCCGGTCAAGGCCGTGGTCGAGGTCGAGAACTACGTCTATGCGACCTCCCAGCTCGCCCAGACCACACTGCGTGCCGTGCTCGGTGAGGTCGACCTCGACGATCTGCTCAGCAAGCGTGAGGCTGTCAACGTGCGCCTCCAGACGATCATCGACGAGCATTCCGACCCTTGGGGCGTCAAGGTGTCCATGGTCGAGGTCAAGCACGTCGATCTGCCGCAGGAGATGCAACGGGCGATTGCGAAACAGGCCGAGGCCGAGCGCGAAAAGAGGGCCAAGATCATCCACGCGGACGGCGAGTTCGTGGCGTCACAGAAGCTCGCGCAGGCGGCGGACGTGATGTCGGCCAATGCGATCACCATCCAGCTGCGCTATCTGCAGACCCTGACCGAGATCTCCACCGAGAACGCCTCCACCATCGTGTTTCCCGTGCCGCTCAAGATGTTGGAGGCCCTGTTCAAACCTTCCGGTTGACGGATCACGGCCGCGGTTGTCGGCGCAGGAGCATGGAAACGGCTGAGAAATGGCACCCACCTACTACGTCATCGAGCTGAGCGCACGCTGGTTGACCGTTCTGTTGGTGGCTCTGGCAGTGGTCATGGTGCTCGCGTTCGCCTTCGGCTACGGGGCAGCCTGGTCGGTGTTGTCCCCCGCTCGTGAGATTGTGCAACCACCACCGGTCGGGACACCGCTGATGGCGGCGGCAACGCCTGATGCGATCGTCGAGCAGGTGATCGACACGCCGACCCCGGTGCCGCCCACCAGGCCCCCGATAGCCACGGCGGCGCCCACGGCCACTCCCGTGCCCGTGCCGACGCGAGTGCCGCCGACCGTGGCTCCAACGTCCTCGTCCGACGGCTACTACGTGCAGGTGTTGGCGTCGTCGACCGCGCAGGCCATGGAGGGGGCCGAGCAGAAGCTCGCCGATCTCGGCTTCTCGTCCGATCACCGGCACATCACCACGGCCCAGGTCGCCGGTGGGGGTGTCTTGTACAAGCTGCGGGTCGGGCCCTTTCCGGACCGGGAATCCGCCGATCGGGTGATGGGACGGATGCGCGCGTCCGGTTTCCCCGACGCGTGGGTCGTCGTTCCGTGAGCTTTGGCGGACAGGTTTCCGTGCCGATCCTGCCCGAGTGGATTCGCAGCCGGAAGGTGCGGCTCGGTGATCTGCACGACGTCAAGAGGCGCATGCGCGGCGGCGGCCTCCACACCGTGTGCGAGGAGGCGCGATGCCCGAATCGCGGCGAGTGCTTCGGTCGCGGAACGGCGACGTTCCTGATCAACGGTCGCATCTGTACGCGAAACTGCTCATATTGCTCGATCGCCCACGGCCGTCCCCGGCCGCTCGACCCGGACGAGCCGAGACAGCTCTGTGACGCGGTCCGGGCGATGGGCCTCAGACACGTGGTCATTACCGCCGTCGACCGCGACGACCTGGCGGACGGGGGTGCGTCCGGGTTCGTGTCGTGCGTCGAGAGTGTTCGGGCGCTCGTCGACCCGCCCACCATCGAGGTGCTGACCCCGGACTTTCGGGGTGACATGGCGAGCGTCGATCGCATCATCACCGCCGGTCCGGACGTCTACAACCACAACGTGGAGACCGTGCCGAGGCTGTATCGGAAGGTGCGACGTTCCGGCAGGTACCGATGGGCGATGGATGTGCTCGCCAGGGTCGCGGAACGGGCGCCGGAGATGCAGCGCAAGTCCGGCCTCATGGTGGGGCTGGGCGAGAGCCGTTACGAGGTCCAGGAGGTGCTCGAGGATCTGTGCCACGCGGGTTGCCAGGTCGTGACCATCGGCCAGTACCTCCAGCCCACGCCCAATCAGGTGCCGGTGGAGCGGTTCTGGCACCCGGACGAGTTCGCCGAGCTCGAGGCCGCAGGCCGTGAGCTGGGCCTCGAGGTGTTCGCGGGCCCGTTCGTACGCTCGTCCTACCGCGCGGAGGAAGCCTTTTTGAAGGTCCTCCAGCCGGGGTGATTGAACCCTCAAGACGAAACCGCCGAAGAAGGTCGCTCGCAGTGATTCCGGCGCTCGCGGCTGACGCCGCGAGCACGGTCCGTCGCATCGGTCGCTTTCGAACGCTTGAGATCGATACGAGTGGCAGACCGTTGACAGCGCGTCGTTCGGGCGTGCCGGGCATGACGTTTCGAGGACGGCAATCGTCGGGGATTCCGTGTGGCGTTGAGTCCTCGAAACGTCATGCCGCGCTCCCACGGGGAGCGCTCCGTGGAGAGGGCGCGTTGAAGAGACGAGGGCGGCGCGAAATGGGACTGGTCTGGCGCTCTGGTTATCCCATCGCGCCTACGATTGGCACGGGCGCTGGGTATCCACTGCGATTCGCGCAGCGAATCGCACTCGCATCCTCGAGGCCGCCGACCGACAAGAGGGGATGAGGGGGTGGCCGGTGCCTGCGGCACCCGGGGGTGAGGGAATGACAGGATTCTCGGAGACGAGGTCTGCTGTGGACTTCCACCCCGTCAATCCCTCATCCCCTCATCCGGCGGGTGGGTGGCTGGTCAAGCGACGAGCGACAAGCGACCAGCGACGGCTGGGTGGCGGACCCAGCATCCAGCATCCGGGCGGGTGAGGGGATAACTAATTTCCTGCGGCCTCCCATCGCTCCGACGATCAGTACGGTCGCACCCTTTCCACTGCAATTCGCGCAGCGAATTGCACAGCTATACTGCGTGCGATGGCGAAGGGCTTCTTCATCACCTTCGAGGGCGGCGAGGGAACGGGCAAGAGCACGCAGATCGAGCGGCTCGCCGAGCGACTCCGGGAGACTGGGCGTGAGGTGGTGGTGACTCGTGAGCCCGGTGGGACCCCCTTGGCCGAGGCGGTGCGGGCGGTGCTGCTGGACCCCGAACAGGAGCCCGACGGACTGGCCGAGATCTTTCTGCTCGAAGCGGCACGCCGCGACCATGTCACGCGGGTGATCCGACCGGCCTTGGAGCGCGGCGCCGTCGTCCTGTGTGACCGATTCGGCGACTCGTCGTGGGTATACCAGGGGATCGTGCGCGGGGTGGGAGAGAAGATCGTCGAGGATCTCAACGAGCTGGCGACCGGAGGGCTCGACCCGGATCTGACCGTGATCTTCGATCTCGACCCGAAGACCGGCCTCGGTCGCGCACGAGATCGGAACTCGACCGCCGGCCGCCACGAGAGCCGACTCGACGAAGAGCCGTTGGAGTTTCACGAGCAGGTTCGGAGTGCCTACCGGCGGCTCGCCGACCTGCACCGCGGTCGGGTGCGTCAGATCGACGCCTCCGGCGACCCGAACGAGGTCTATCTGCGGCTGCTCGACGTGCTCCCGGAGGAGCTTCGGTGAGCTGGTGGGACGAACCCGCCCTCGACCGCGCGCGCTGGGGCTCCCTGGTGGCGACCGCGCTCGACAGGGTCGTCGCGGCGCTCGACAGGGGTCGCTTCCCCCACGCCACCCTGCTGGTGGGTCCGCCCGGCCTCGGTCGTGAGCTGCTGGCGGTGGAGACGGCGGTCCTGATGACCTGCGATGGCGCTGCAAAGCCGTGGTCCTCGTCCGGCTGCGCGGATCGGGTCCGGCGCGGACTCCATCCCGATGTGGTCGGGGTGTTTCCTCAGGGACCGGCGCATCAGATCAAGATCGCGCAGGTGCGGGAGGTGGTGGAGTCTGCCGCCGGCCGGCCGTTCGAGGGCCGGAGCCGGGTGTGGATCTTCGACGGTGTCGAGGCGGGTCGGTTCGGAGACCAGGCCGCCAATGCCTTTCTCAAGACGCTGGAGGAACCTCCGGAGCACGTTCGGTTCCTGCTGCTCGCGGCCAATCCGTCGGCGGTGCTGGCGACCATCCGCTCGCGGTGCCAGACGTTGACCCTGCCGGGCCCGGTGGCGGTGGCCCACGCGCTGGGAGATGAGGTGCGGCCCGAGCTCATGGCTGCCGTAGGCTCCGGCTCCGACATGACAGAGGTGGCGCGGGGGGTGGAGGCCACACTCAGCGCGGCATTCGCGGGTGAGGTGCAGGACCTGCTGCGGTTGTCGCTGACCGCGGCCGACGAGATTCCCACGTTCGAGGTGATCGCCGCGGTGGCGGTGGAAATGGCCGGTCGCGAGCAGGACCCGGATCGCGCGACCGAGTTGGTGCGCCTCGCGGCCGATTTGCTGGCCACCGACCGGCGCGCGCGCGGCCTCAACCTCAATCCGGGTCGTCAGCTGACCTCCTGCCTGCTGCGTTGGCAGCGCGAGCTGGACGCCTCGGCATAGATCGTATTCACCCAGGACGCCAGGGTCGGAATGGAGTGAGATCGGGTTGCAATTATGCCCGAGGTTCGAGAGAATCGGAGGCCGGGAGTCCGCGCGAGTCGCGCTCGCGCTGACAGCCCCGCACCGAGAGAAACGATGAAGCCGATTCGAGTCCTGTTCGTCAACGCCGTCAACCCCTACGTGGAGGCACAGAACCGGTACCCCGCGCTCGGGCTCGGGTATCTGGTCGCCGCGTTGCGGAGGGAGTTCGGTGACGGCGTGGAGCTCATGCTGGTCGAGGATGGGATCGAGGAGTGCGTCCAAGACTGGCGGCCCGACCTGTTGGCGATCTCGTCGGTGTCGCAGAACTACAAGGTGGCGATGGCGTACGCCGGGCTCGGGCGCGAGGCGGGGATCCCCGTGGTGGTCGGCGGCTACCACATCACCGAACTTCCGGGGTCGCTGACGCCCGACATGGACGTGGGCGTGATCGGCGAGGGGGAGCGAGCGATCTGCGACCTCGTCGAGCTCTACCTCGAGCACGGTTCGCTGCCGACAACCGACCTCGCCGACGTCGAGGGCATCGTCTTCTGGCGCGACGGCGAGCGGGTGCTGACCCCGCCGCGCGAGGTGGTGGGCCGGAAGACCAAGAGCCTCGACGAGCTGCCGATGCCGGATCGCTCGATGATGCGCGTGCGCCCGCACTCCAACATGCTCACGTCGCGTGGCTGCCCCTACAACTGCACCTTCTGCGCCTCGACCCGGTTCTGGCCCAACATCAGGTACTTTTCCCCCGAGTATATGATCGAGGAGGTCAAAAACCTCCGCGACAACTTCGGGGTCCGCTACATCACCTTCCACGACGATCTCTTCATCGCCAATGTCAAACGTCTGGAGGAGTTTCACGA
This sequence comes from Candidatus Sulfomarinibacteraceae bacterium, assembly GCA_041552055.1. Taxonomy (GTDB): domain Bacteria; phylum Acidobacteriota; class Thermoanaerobaculia; order Thermoanaerobaculales; family Sulfomarinibacteraceae; genus JBFELO01. The sequence continues at coordinate 9,452 of JBFELO010000109.1, forward strand.
GCTGGTGCTGCGCGAGGGATTGCCAGAGCAGGGATTTCGGTTTTCCTGCGCCTCGTCGGCGACCCGGATCACCGACGACATGGCGCGCATGCTCAAGGAGATGAACTTCGTGTCCGTCTCAATGGGTCTGGAGTCGGGCAACCAGGAGGTCCTGACCCGGCTCAAGGGCCGCGCTTTCAAGGTAGAGACCAACGAGCAGGCGATCCACACGCTGCACCGTCACGGCATCCATCCGCACGCCTCGTTCATCATCGGCGAGCCCGACGAAACCCTCGAGCAGATGCGGGAAACCTACGAGTTCATCCGACGCAACCCGCTGTCGCTCGTCAACATCTACGTGTTGACGCCGCTCCCGGGTACGCCGGTGTGGCACGCCGCCAAGGACAAGGGGCTGGTCTCCGACGACATGGACTGGGATCAGCTCAACATCTCGTTCGAGCTCGACTGGCAGCGCGTGATCCTGGTGTCCGACACCGTGTCCCGTGACGAGCTCCACCGGATGTACCAGAAGCTTCGCCGGTTGCGGCTCGCCAAGTACGCCAAGGCGGTTGCCAGCCATCCGTTCCAGATGGACCTGATCGAGTACGGCCGCGCCAAGGCCGTGGAGTGGGCCTACCGGCTGAAGTCCGCCGTCAGTCACGGTTCGGGACCGATCAACACCGGGTTGAAGAAGGTGTCGTAGGCGGGCTCCCACCGATCGTCCGGAGTCGGCCCGTAGTGTTCGTTCCGTTCCCGTACCCTGAAAGACAAGGCATCTGTACCAGGTACATAATTGTATAATTGACTCCCCACGCAGTGAAAGAACACGATGGAAGTGTGGCTGGCACGTAATCATACAATTATGTACCTGGTACATAGATCAATGGCTTGGGAGCAGAAGCGGTCGGGGAAGGAGGCCGGTGAAAGCTGCGGGAGGCCTGACGAAGCGGGTTGTCCGTGGGCCGTGATGTACCATGGTCGCCGTGAACGCGCCAGCCTGTGTGCCCCGGTACAGCCGCGGCGAGGAAATCGCCAACAGTCTGGTCCACGGTCTGGGTGCCGTGCTGGCGATCGGCGGGCTGGCAGTGCTGACCACCTTCGCGAGCCTGCGAGGAGACGCCTGGCACGTGGTGAGCTGCAGCGTGTTCGGCACAACCCTGGTGTTGCTCTACACCGCCTCGACCCTGTACCACAGCATCCAGTTGCCGCGGGTCAAGGCCGTGCTCAGGCGGCTCGACCACTCGGCGATCTACCTGCTGATCGCCGGCACGTACACGCCGTTCGTTCTGGTCAACCTGCGTGGTGCGTGGGGATGGGTCCTGTTCGGGGTCATCTGGGGCCTCGCCGTCGCGGGCATCGTCCTTCGAACGACTCCGCTGTCGCGCCTGCCGGTGGTGGCCGTGGTGCTCTACGTGACCATGGGCTGGGCGGTGATCGTGGCCGCCAAACCGCTGAGTCGCGCGGTCGAACCCGGCGGCCTGCTCCTGCTCCTTCTGGGGGGCCTCGCCTACACCGGAGGCCTCGCGTTCTACGGCTGGCGCCGACTGCCGTACAGCCATGCCGTGTGGCACGGGTTCGTGCTGGTGGGGAGCGTTCTCCACTTCTTCGCGGTCCTGTTCTACGTGATCCCTCTCGCGGGGTGATCACGGACACGAGGACGAACCCCGGCTCGCAGGTGCCCGCGGGCCGTTGACCGGGAGGTGAAGCGATGGCGGATGCCGACGGCAACGACAACTATCGGGCGATCGCGGATCTCTACGACCACGTGGAGCTGTACCGCGACCGCGGCGACATCGGTTTCTTCGTGGACTCCGCCCGCGAGGCGGCCGGACCGGTGTTGGAGCTCGGATGCGGCACCGGTCGGGTCCTGATCCCCACTGCGCGGGCCGGTGTCGACATCGTCGGGCTCGACGTCTCGCCCGGGATGCTCGGGGTCTGTGAGTCCAAGCTGCAGGGAGAAGCACCAGAGGTGCGCGGTCGGGTGGAGCTGGTCCAGGGCGACATGAGCGGCTTCCGGCTGGACAGGTCGTTCGATCTGGTGACCGTCCCGTTCCGGGGATTCCAGCACCTGACGACCGTCGCCGAGCAGATGTCCTCCCTCGGGTGCGTCCGTGATCACCTCCGCCCCGGAGGCCTCCTGATCCTAGACCTGTTCAACCCCTGGCTCGAGCTGCTCGTGGAGCACGAGGATGGCGCGGAGTTCGGCGAGGAGCCGGAGTTCGTCACGCCGAACGGGCGCAGGGTCGTGCGCCGGCACCGCCTTCTGTCGTGCGACCGTTTTCGCCAGGTCAACCGCGTCGAGATGATCCACGACGTGACCCATCCCGACGGGACCGAGGAGCAGTTCGCCGTGTCGTTCGACTTCAGGTACCTGTTCCGGTTCGAGGCCGAGCATCTGCTGGCGCGGTGCGGGTTCGAGCTGGAGAACGTCTACTCGGACTTCGAGCGAAGCCCGTACGGGTCGGAGTATCCGGGCGAGCTCGTGCTGGTGGCGCGGCGGTCCTGACCCTGAACAAATCCGTGTGCGTGATGGTGGGGGAGTGCCCGTATCCGACTCCGTATCCGTGCCCGAGTCACCCCTCGAAAGCGGCTGAGAATTCGGATGCGGATACCGAGACGGGTGTGCCGAATGCGGTGGTATCCTTGCCGGGATCGGGAGGAGCCCCATGGGAAAGGGTGACAGGCGATCCAAGCGCGGCAAGATCTGGCGTGGCAGCCACGGCAAAACGCGACCCAAAAAGAAGAAGGGCGCCGCGAAAGACACAAAGCCAACGAAGGGGGGACGGTCGCGCGCCCGCTGAGGCAGCGGTCCCGCGGCGCCCCCGCCGATCTCGATCGAATCAGTCCCTTTTTTCTCCCTCGATCAACCAGCGGTCCGTCCCGACGTCGGTCCGGCGCACGTTGCGCAGGCCTGCCGCTTCCATCCAGCCGCGAATGGAAGGTTCGGGGTGGGTGTCACCAAAAGATCGCATCTGGATCGCGAACAGCGCGCCCATGACCGAGCTCTGCCGAGCGTCGTCGATCGCGAAGTCGACCACCACCACCCTGCCGCCGGGCGCCAACGCGGCGGCCCCCTTCCGTACCATTTCGGCGGCGTGGTCATCGCTCTCCTGGTGCAGCACGTTGGCGAACAGTACCAGGTCGTAGTCCGCGCCGTAGTCGGAGGTCAAGTAGTCGCCTCCCACGAACCGGATCCTATCGGCGAGGTCTCCTCCGACGAGAGCAGACCCCGCCATCTCGGCCACCGGGGGGACGTCGAGCACGGTGACGTAGAGGTCCGGGTTCGCACGACAGAACTCCTGCGCCCAGTGGCCGAAGCCGCCACCCACGTCGAGCATCGATTCTGTTGAACTCAGATCGAGCCGCTCGACCACCCGCCGTGCCGCGTGGGTTCCGATAGCCCGCATGGCGTTTCCGAAGCAAGCGATGTCCTCGGGTGCTCGCGGGCGGGTCTGCCACTCGCCACTCTTCAGCCACGGCTCCAGGTTGGCCCCCCACGACTCGTACATGCCGTGGTGATGCTCGAGGAACGGGGCGATGTCGTCGGAACCGGTGCGAAAGTACGGGACCAACGACTCGGCCACGCGATAGCGATCGTCGTCGTTGACCACCAACCCCAAGGCGGTGAGGGCCCGCACCACTTTCCCGGTGGCGAGCGGGTCGTGCTCCAGCTCGGCCGACAACTCCTCTATCGACGAGCTGGCCTCGGCGAGTCGTCGCAGGATGCCGACTCGCGCGGCCACGGTGATTACCCGGTGGGCGCCGAAATACCACAGCAGTCGGTTCAGGGCATCGAGGTCGAGTTGGGTCACGGCCAGGTCCTCCCGGTTGCGATGACATACGGTAGCACTATGGGTAGCAAGCAGTAAGCCGTAAGCCGTAATCAGTGAGCCGTGAGGGTGGTTGGGGCGGGTGTGACTCGGGGAATGACGTGTGAGCCGGCTAGAGTAGGGGTAGCCGGGACTACAATCAATCGCGATGCGAAACAGGACCAGACGCGAGGAGATCGTCGTTCGGCTGAGCGAGGCGGCGCTCGACTTCGAAGAGCTGAGGAGCGAGCTGGACGTCCCGGTGCACGTGCTCGACGAGGACCTGCGCCACGTCGCGCGCAGCGTGCGCGGCGCGGGTGGGCGGTTGCACGTCGAACGACCGGTGTGCTCGGACTGCGGTTTCCGCTTCCGGCGGGAGTCGTTCAAGCCCCCCGGCCGCTGCCCGATGTGCCGGAGCCATCGCGTTGCTGGGCCGGTGTTGAGGATCAAACGGTGAGTCGTTGCGGTCGCCCGTCCAAATGTTGGATCCCCCGACCGTCGCTAGTCGTTTGTCGCTGGTCGCTCGACCCCCGCCCGTCCGAAGGCGACGCACGCTCGGAAAGATCACCGCCGCCGCGGGGCGTCCTCTCCCCGGCGCGCTCCCCGCGGGTGCCCCCTGTCACAATGTTGGGACCGATCGAGCTCTCCACTGCGGTGGGTGCGCCCCCAACATTGTGAAAGACGGCACCCCGCAGAGGGCCAGAGGGGGCGCCCCGCACGTCAAGGCACCGACGGAGGAGCGCCTCGACAGAATCGGCGCGATGAAACTGCGCGACCACCGCAAGCGAGCGGGCACGGACGGCACCCCAGTCGGGTCGTTGCTCCGGAGATCGGAGGGGATCCTTCGGCCCTGCGTGCCTCAGGATGACAGCGTGGCGCTGGTGGGCTCTCGCCCCGAGTCCCTTGTTCCCTATCCCTATCCGTCCCCATCGACCCATCATGCGGCGAGGCGCACCCTACCTGTCGTCTTCCGGGAGCCAGCGGACCTTGAGCGAGCGGGCGGCGCGGACTTCGTCCACGCGTCGTACCGGGGTGTCGTGGGGGGCGGACTTGACGAGCTCAGGGTCCTCTTCGGCCTCGCGGGCAATCGCCAGCATGGCGTCGCAGAACGCCTCCACCTCCTCCGGCGAGGAGCTCTCGGTGGGCTCGATCATGAGCGCCCCGTGCACGATCAATGGGAATGACATTGTCGGCGGGTGGAAGCCGTAGTCGAGCAGCCGCTTGGCGATGTCCGTGTTGTGGACGTCGTGCTCGGCCTGGATGGAGTCGTCGAACACCACCTCGTGCATCGACGGTGAGTCGTACTTGAGGTGGTAGGCGTCGAGCAGGCGGTGCCGGATCAGGTTGGCGTACAGCACGGCGACGTCCGACATCTCGCGCAGGCCGTCGGCGCCGAGCGAGCGGATGTAGGTGAGCGCGCGCACCAGCACCAGGAAGCTGCCGTAGAACGAGCGCATGGCGCCGATCGAGGCCGGATCGTCCCACAGCAGGCTGAACCGATCGCCCTCCTTGACCACCCGGGGGACCGGAAGGTGGGGCAGCAGCGCATCGGAGACCGCCACCGGCCCGGCGCCGGGCCCGCCGCCGCCGTGCGGCGTCGAGAACGTCTTGTGGAGGTTCAGGTGTACGATGTCATAGCCGAGGTCCCCCGGTCGAGCGATACCAATCAGCGCGTTGAGGTTGGCGCCGTCCATATAGAGGAGCCCACCGGCGTCGTGGACTAGCTTGGCGATAGTCTCAATGTCAGATTCGAATTTTCCGAGCGTGTTCGGGTTCGTGAGCATCACGCCCGCCACGTCGTCACCCAGCGCTGCTTCGAGCATCGCCGGGTCCATGCGTCCC
>JBFELO010000110.1:0-14989 GCA_041552055.1 Candidatus Sulfomarinibacteraceae bacterium
AGCATCCAGCATCGGGCGGGCGGGCGGCAACTCAGAATCGAAACCGCACGAACGCGCTGAAGTCGTTTATGTCGTAGTCGATGGAGGCTGACAGCACGCCCTCGCCCTCTTCCGTCTGCACGCCGTCCCAGTCGACGTCGATGGACGACAGGTTGACCGAACCACCGAGGGCCACGTGCCTCCCAAGCAGGTACTCGATGCCGAGTCGGCCGATCCACTGACCACCCGAGATGTCCTCGATGCTGACGTAGAGCCAGCCGAGGCCGGCCATGAAACGCCAGTGGTCGGAGAACAGTCGGCGGTACTCGAAGTAGAGGTACGGCAGCGGACCGGTGCCCTTGGCGTCGGTGCTGCCCCCGCGCGTCTCTTCTCCCTCCACAATCCACGCCAGCGTCGCCGACAGCTCCATGACGCGCAGGCCGAGACCGAAGCCGCCCGCCCACCGCTCCTTGACCCACGGGAAGTAGGTGTAGTCGACGAAGTACTGTGTCACGTCGAAGCCGAGCCGTACCTCGGCGTCGATGGGGATGATCTCGTCGCCCCACTGGATCTCGGTCAGCGCCTGTGAGGTCGAGTCGCGGGTGATGTCCTGCCAGCGCACCCCGAGGCGGTGGCGGCGCGAGATCTGCCACTCGAAGGCGAGCGTCGGGATGGTCTTCTGTGAGTCGAGGTCAAGGTCGTCCTCGAACGTCAGCGTCGTGCCCTCGCCGAGTATCTCGGAGTCGAGCCGGATCTGCGTCGTCATGCCAACCCAGCTGGCCTCGAGCCTGAGGTTGAACTTGTCGAGCAGCGGCTCGTAGTCCCGCTGGGCCTCGGCTGTTGAAGCGACGAACACCGTCGCCAAAAGGAAGGACACACACACTGCCATGTGCGAGGGCGAGTTCTTCACGGCTGCCTCCTCCTGATCGGATTCACCTGTTGCCACATCATACCGCGTCCTGCGACGTTTGAGCGTGGCTGCGTCACGGACATTTTCGGCGTGCATTACCCGCCGCCCCACGCGATCTGGTAACCGACGGCGATGGCGTCGAAGTCGGTGCCCGCACCGGCATTGCCACCGGTCAGGACCGATACGCTCAACCCCTGTGTCGGCGTGATCGGGTATGCCACCATCGCCGAAATCCGCCAGTTGCGCTGGATCGTGTCACGCCGGACGCCGTCCATCGTCGTCCTGCCGCCGTAGCCGTAGCCCGCGGAGACGGCCCACCAGAAGCCGGGCCGGATCGTGCGAATCGCGTGGAGCTTCGCCACCAACAACGGATCTTGCTCGAAGTAATGGCCCCCGTAATAGTCGTCGTTGTCTCCGAACAGCCAGACACCGAGGGCACCCTCGAAGCTCCACCTGCCCACGGCTCGCCCGAATCCCAACTCGGGTATTAGACCCCAGCGGTTGGCGCCCAGGTTGATGGCCCTGGTGCTGTCGTAATCGCCGATCGGCACGATCACCTGCAAGCGAGCGCCCCACACGGTGGGTGCCGGTGTGTAGCCCCTGAATTCGCTCACATTTCTGACTTCCGCGCCGGAAAACTGAGTCTCGATGACCACCCTCGCGTCGGCCAGACCCACGGAGTCACGGGTGCGAAACTCTCCCTCTACCATGCCTTCCCAGTGCCCGTCGGTCCACGGCAGGCCGACCTTGATCTTGGACGGAAGGCCAAAGAGTGACAACGTGCGGACGTAGCGGACCAGAACCGCGTGGATGTCGGCATCCACGTCGTCCACCGGCAGGGCGGGATCCATGAACACGGCCCCGTTCGAGTAGCCGTAGCCGATGGCCAGGAAGTTGAGGCCAACGGGCGCCACCGCATAGGCTCGCGGTTCGAACTCCTGGGGCCACCCGCCCGACACCGACAGAAGAATCACGGTCGCCACGATCACACAGCGAGCGTGATGATCCAGCCGTCGCAGCTCCCGATGCTGGATGCTGAAATCCCCACGCGCCCGCTGTGTCGGCAGCTGCCAAAGACGAGATGCAAGCGACGAGCGACCAGCGACCAGCGGCTCACCAGCCCGCCCGTCGCTGGCTACTGGTCGCTCGGCCACCCCCGCGTCCGGGAAGGAGGGTGGATCTGGCATCCAGCATCTAGCATCCAGCATCAGACACAATCTCTCCCCACTCGCTCAGTCAAACGTCCTTTCGCGCCCTCCGCCTCATGACGGCGGTGACCGGAATGATCACCAACCACGAAAGATTCCAGGCCAGCTCGCCGACGAAGGCGAAGGGCAGGGTGATCAGCGCCGCCACAGGCTCGGTGAAAGCCTCCAGCTGGATGCCTACCAGGTCCTCTTTCGTCAGGCCATCCCGAACCAGGCTCTTGCGCCGAGCGCGCCACCACGCCGCCGCCGCCATCAAGCCGATGAGTGCCACGGCGATGCTCTCTCCCGCGCGCCGACTGGGGCCGGCCACCTCCTCGCTCACCCGCACGATGTAGAGCAGGAACAGCAAGAAGAACACCGACGCTATCGAGAAGCCGGTGTGGACGCCGTCGGTGCGATCGAGGGCGGACAGCAGGGTGTTGGAACGGATCCAGTAGAGGATGACGAACACCAGCCCGATGAGCACGGCGACTATATTGGAGGCGTACTCCGCGAACAGGTCGACCAGCCACACCACCCCCTCGGTGTGGCTCTCTGCAGGCATGGGCAACCACTGGATGATGAGCACCAGGGCCACCGCATAGACTACGTCGGTCAGCGTCGCCAGCCGCTCGAGCTGGCTCCGCGCCGTCGCCTTGTACGGCTGCTCGGTCATATCAACCCCCTCTCAATGCTCGATTCTCGATGCTGGATGCACAGAAACGGTAATCCCTCCTTGGGTGGGCTGGGGATCCAGAATCCAGAACCAGCATCAGTTGGTCGGGACTCCTCCACTCCTCCACTCATGAAGCGGGCGTATGTCCTTGACGGGCGGCTCACTTGGTGGGATAATCCCACCATGAGCACGTCGAAGGTCGACTCCAAGAAACGAATCGTGCTGCCGAACGGCCGACCAGGAGATGTCTTCGACATCCAGCAGCAGGCGGAAGGGCGTTTCGTGCTGATCCGGCTGGAGAAGCCGGAGCAATCCGCACGGATGAGTCGAGCGGAGTGCCTGGAAGCCATGAACGGATCCCCTTTGCGTCCGACCATGTCGTGGGACGAACTGCGCGAGCTGACGCGTGAACCATGATTCTGCTGGACACGAATGTCCCCATCTACGCGTTCGACTCCGACTCGCCCTTCCGCTGGTGGGCGCAGGAGACGATCGCCGACGCCGTGGCCGGTGACGGCGCGGCCATCAATGCCGTGAGCCTTGCCGAAATCTGTGTCGGAGACGCCGACCCGCCGACCGTCGCTGATCGGATTCGCAGTTGGGGGGTCGAAGTACTCGACGTGCCCACGGCCGCAGCCGAGATGTGTGCTCAGGCGTACCGCCGATATCGGGAACGGCGGGCACCGCAACCCGACTCGCCGGCCCCGGTCATGCCGCTCCCGGACTTCTTCATCGGAGCCCACGCCGAAATCATGGGCTGGGAACTCGCGACCGCTGATCAAGGCCGATTCCAGGCGTACTTCCCCTCGGTCTCGCTCAAGATGCCGCCGTGACCTGCGGCGTGTGGCGGTCAGCTGAGAGAGTCTCGGAAGCCCTCGCACCACCATCACCTTCACATCCTCGATGCGTGATACTCGACTTTCTTTCCAACCCCCTCACATCGCGGGCGGGCGGGAGATCCAGCATCTAGCACCCAGAATCAGCCGGCGCAGCCGGCATCTCTTCGCTCATCTGCGCCATCTGCGGTTTCTCTTCTGTCGCGGGACCAATCGCCTCCGGGGGCCTCGCGGCCCCCGGGGTGGGTTCTACCGTTATTTGTCGCCCGCGCCTCTGGTAATCGATTCCATCACGCGGTCGAGGCTGAAGCTGCCGGGCTTCTGCCGGGGCGGAAACTCGCGGAAGCTCTGCAGCCATTGACCGACATAGGCGGCGGAGGGCGCGATCACGAACATGTGGTCGACCCACCATTTCTCGTAGCCGATGGCTTCATGCTCGGCGCGCTCGAACGGATCCATTCGCAGGTTGCATACCATCGGCGCTCGTAGCGCCGTATATGGATTTCGCCAGACGTCGATCCCCTCGGCTTCCTGCTTCAGGAAGGTGATCTTCCAGTTGTTGTAGCGCAGCGCTGCGACGTTGCCGTCGTCGGTCCAGTAGAGGAACTCGTGGCGCGGCCACTCGGCCTCTCCCTTGAACGCGGGCAGCAAATTGTAGCCGTCGAGGTGGACCTTGTAGGTCATGTCGCCGACCGATTTGCCCTCGAGCAGATCCTCTTTCACGTTGGCATCGCCCGCGGCCGCGAGCAGCGTCGGCAGCATGTCCTCGTGCGAGGTAATTTCGTTGTTGACCGTACCCGGTTCGATGACGCCGGGCCAGCGGATCGCCGTCGGCACGCGGAAGCCGCCCTCCCACTGCGTGGCCTTCTCGTTGCGGAACATCGTGGTGCCGCCATCGGGCCAGGAGAAGAACTCAGCGCCATTGTCGGTGGAGTACATGACGATGGTGTTGTCGGCGATGCCGAGCTCGTCGAGCTTGGCGAGCAGCTGGCCCACGTGGCCGTCGTGTTCAACCATGCCGTCGGCGTACACGCCGAGACCGGTCTTGCCCTCGGACTCGGCCTTGAGGTGGGTCCAGACGTGCATGCGGGTGCTGTTCCACCAGACGAAGAACGGCTTGTCGGCCTTGACAGCCTTGTCCATAAAGCCGAGCGCCGCGGCGGTGACTTCCTCGTCCACCGTTTCCATGCGCTTCTTGGTGAGTGGCCCGGTGTCCTCGATTCTGCCGTCTGCGTAGCTATGGATCACGCCACGTGGGCCGAACTTCTCGCGCAGAGTCTTGCCGTCGGGGAACACGAAATCCCCCGGATAGTCCGGGTGCTCCGGCTCCTCTTCGGCATTCAAGTGGTAGAGATTGCCGAAGAACTCGTCGAACCCGTGATTCGTCGGCAGCATCTCGTCGCGGTCGCCGAGATGGTTCTTGCCGAACTGGCCGGTCACGTAGCCATGTTCCTTGAGCAACCCGGCGATCGTCGGGTCTTCCTTCTTCATGCCTTCGGGCGCGCCGGGGAGTCCGACCTTGGTCAGACCCGTGCGCATGGGTGATTGACCGGTGATAAACGCGGCTCGGCCCGCGGTGCAGCTCTGCTGGCCGTACCAGTCGGTGAATATGGCGCCTTCGGTTGCGATACGGTCGATATTTGGCGTCTTGTAGCCCATCATCCCCATGTTGTAGGCGGAGACGTTGAACTGGCCGATGTCATCACCCCAAATAACGAGGATGTTCGGCTTGTCCTGTGCGATGGCTGTCCCAGCCATCGCAAATAGGACTATCGTCAGACACACTAATGTCACGATTCTCGATTTCATCACTCTCTCCTTTCGTTTACATTGCCATTTTCGTCAGACAAATAGTCAAACCGCAGATGAACGCAAATCTCCCCTGATGGGGTTTCATTATCTGCGTGATCTGCGGTTTCTCCGTTTTCACTTCGTCGATCTCTTCGACTTTTCGACTCTTTGACCTTTTGACTTACATCGGAAACGCATACGACAGATTCACCCGAAAGGCCGTATCGAGCACACTCCCAGGCCAATCGTCGCACACCACAGCCTTGCGGATCTCGCCGTAGAGGTTGTAGGTCGAGCCCTTCTCGGTGATGAACACCTTGCCAAACCGAAAGCCGAACGGAATCAGCCAGGCGTTGGCGTTCCAGTTGTAGCTGAAGGCGGTCTCGCCGATGTTGACGTAGTAGCCGTTCTTGAGCGAGTAGTTGAACACCGGCTGGATGGTGATCGGTTGCGCCACCTGGCGATCTGGGTCCTCGCGGTCTGTCTTGCCCCAGACCCGCTGCACGAGGGCCCCGGTCAGGATCTTGTTGCCGACGCGCTCGAGCCAGGCCGACGCGAAGCCGTAGCGCCACACGTCGTTGCCGAACTTGGCGCTCTCGGCAGGGAAGTTGATCTGGAGGCCGATCCCCCACCGACCGGTGGACCACTCGAAGGGAACACAGAGTGCAAAGTACTCGGCGTCGCCCGCGCCCGAGGACTTGTCCGCAGCCTCGTTGTCGCGCAATGTGACCCGGTTGATCAGCTTGAGGTTCTTGCCGAGTGGCATCGGCGCCACGAAACGGAGCATGAGCTGATCGCGGTTGCCCTCGGGGCGCGGCTGCCCAGTGGGACCCTCGTCGGTGATCCAGGTCCGACCCTCCAGTGAGAGCCGAAAGGTCCACATGGCTGCTGTGGCGTCGTTGGCCGCGGACTCCAGGCTCTGGCCCTCCGCGCCGGTCTCCACGCCCAAGTCGCCATCGCTCGGGTCGGCCGGCCGTCGATCGATCCGCATCTTTCTGTCCACGAACAAGCTCCGGGCTGCCTACCATCAGTGGTGATACATCCCTTGAGGCGCCGCGAAGTACGTGATCCGGCCGTTCATCACGGTCGCCTCGACCTCGAGATCGCCGACTGCGATGATCTTGCCCTCCTTGACCGCCATCGCCGATCGACCCGTCCCGCTAGCCCACCGGGATGCTGAAGGTGGCGTTGATGCGGATCGACGTGTCCACCGCCGAGCCCGGCCAGTCGTCGTAGATCAGGCTGGTCTGGTACTCGCCGTAGAAGTTCCACGTGCCCTTCTCCTTGACGAAGACCTTGCCCACGCGGACACCGATCGGCAGGAAGAACTTGTTCGAGTCCCAGTCGTACTGGGCAACCATGTCCCCGTTGCCGACATACCACCCGTTCGCGATCCTGAAGTTCACGATCGGCGCGATGCCGAGCGGGTTGGTGTCGCTGGTGCCGGCCGGCAGCGTGCTCGGGTCGATGGCGCGCCAGGACTGGGTCAGCAGCAGGCCGTAGAACCATTTCCCCTTGGAGTTGACCGCTGCGGTCGCGAAGCCATAGCCCCATTCATCCCGGGCAACCTCCTTGTCGCCCGGCAGGGTCACCAGCGGACCGATGCCGAAGCGGCCGCTGCCCCAATCCCAGCTCGACGGGATCATGAGGGCGAAGATCTCGGTGTTGCCGAACCCGGACTCGCCGCTGTTCACGTTCTCGTAGTGGCGAAGTGTCAGGCGCGGCAGGATCGTGAACCCCTTGAGCGGCACTGGTGCGACGATCCTGAGCTGCACGTAGTTGTCCAGCCCGGCCCGCCTCGTCTCACCGTTGTCGAGGATGTCGTCCTTCCAGGTCATCCACTGGTAGGCGAACTGGAACGACCACTGGGTGGCGGTCGAGTCGAGCGCCTTGGTCTCGGCGTCCTGACCACCCTCGTCGGCAGTGTCCTGCGCGACTGCCGGGACTGCCCCGCCGATCGCCAGCAGCACGCCCACGGACACCACCCGGACCCAACGCAGGATCATCCTGCAGGCTCCTTCTCTCACCCAGGCATGTTTCATCTGTCCCACCTTCCTTTGCTTCAGGGCTCCACGTCGACCAATCGTCCACGACGCTCCGGGATGACGTCGACGCGAAAACAACTCATTCGTCGATTCCCCGCAGCCCGCACATCCGGACTCCTTCGAGGGTGCCGAGCACCTTGATGGCGCCCATCAACGTCCGGTAGTGGTCGGATCCGAGCCAGCGTTCTGCCTCCGCGCGATCGGCGCACCTCCGCCGCCACAGGAAGCGGTTGTCCTCTCCCACATCCTCGAAGACTTCACAGAACTCCCGATCGCGTGCGCGCAGCCCCTCGAGGGTCTGAATCAGCTCGCGTCGGTGAAAGCCCGTGGTGCGCAGCACCACCTCCACGTTGAACTGGGACCACTGTGTCGTCGGCACGGGCCCTCAGAGAGCACGAGCCGTGCCAGATGACATCGTCTCTCGGTTTCTTTTTCCTAAATCACTGCAGAAATTTGACTTGGACTGAGCCTATGCCGCGAGAACATCTGCCACTGGGGAGTCACCGCCCGTAAAGTAACGAAATATCGTGACGATATTCCGTGCTCGTGTCGATGCGAACGCGCGCCGCCCGGCTACGACTCTTCGTCGAGATCTGGCAGCGGAACGACGACGTCGGGCACGACCGAGAACGGATCGATGACCTTGACCCCATCAAAGTCCCGCTCACTTTGAAGGTCGTCGGAGAGCAGATACGCAGCACCGGAGGCAAAGGCGGCTGCGACTATCAGGGAGTCCCACCAGGCGAGCGACCAGCGATCTTCGAGGTGAAATGCCCTGTTCAGGACGCCCTCGTCCAGCATGACGGGATCCCAGGCCTGAAGGGCTCGCACGATCTGCATGGCCTCGGCCTTCGGCATGCCCAATTTGCGGGTCAAAGTCGCATAGCTCTCATGGAGAACCTGCGTGCTCACCCTGCCGGCCCGAGCGGCCCACAAGCGGTCGAGCCACTGCTGAGCAACGCTCTGCTTGTCCGGCTCGGAGCTGTCGAAGCGGTACACCACGACGTTGGTGTCAACGAAGACCCGCACGGTCATGCAGCTCCTTCCGGGACGGCAGGCGCTCACCGGGCTGTCTCAGCGGGCGCGGCTCGACCGCCCCAAACTGTTCTCGGGCCAGCTCGTAGCGGCGCTCCGACTCCATCCTCTCGCGCAGGATCTCACCGACCATGCGGGACACGCTCGTGTTCCTCTCGGCTGCCGCCACCCGAGCCCAACGTGCGACCTCTTCGTCCATGGTGATCGTGACGTTCTTCATGACACGAGAATAGTGCTCCACGAAATTCGTGTCAAGCATCTTGCCCGTTCTCGCGCTCGCCGTGCACCTGTTGACTCCCTCAGTCGACCCGTCGGCGTGCACTCTTGGGAGACTTCACGCCCAACTTCTTCATACGGGACCGCAGAGTGTTGGGGTGGAGGCCGAGCACGTCGGCGGCACCTCCCGCACCCGCGATCCGGCCGCCGCACGCCTCCAGCACCTCGGAGATGTAGTCCCGCTGGAGCTCCTCGAGGGTTGGCCGAGGCGGCGTCGCAGCTGACCGGGCCCTCGGAGCCCCTGCCGGCTCGGCAAGAGGCTCGGCCAATCGCAGTACACCCCCCGTGGAAACCAGTACCGCCCTCTCGACCACGTTCTGCAGCTCGCGCACGTTGCCCGGCCAGTCGTACGCCTCGAGCCGCCGCATCAGCTCGGCCGGTACCTCGTCGATCCGCACGCCGCGACGACCGGCGATCTGCCTTACGAAGTGCTGCACCAGCGGCGCGATATCCTCGCGCCGGTCGCGCAGCGGCGGGATCGTGATCGGGTACACCTCGAGCCGGTAGTACAGGTCCTCGCGAAAGCGGCCGTCCTCGACGTCGTTCCTGAGATCGCGGTTGGTGGCGGCGATCACCCGCACGTTGACGCGCAAGGTGGCGCTGCCTCCGACGCGCTCGAACTCGCCGTCCTGGAGCACCCGCAGCAGCTTCGGCTGGACCTCGGCTGGCAGCTCGCCGACCTCGTCAAGCAGAAGGGTGCCGCCGTCGGCGAGTTCGAACCGTCCCTCTCGCCGCCGCTCGGCACCCGTGAAGGCGCCGCGCTCGTGACCGAACAGCTCGCTCTCGACAAGGTTGGGCGGCAGCGCAGCACAGTTCACGGCCACGAACCTCTGGCCCGATCGCCCGCTCTCGCGGTGGATCGCGCGAGCGACCAGCTCCTTGCCGACCCCGGTCTCGCCGTGGATGAGCACCGTGGCGTCGGTGGGCGCCACCTGCTTCACCTTGTGCAGCACGTAGAGCAGCGGGTCCGAGCTGCCGACGATCTCCTCGAAGCCGTGCTCGGAGGCGATCTCCTCCCTGAGGGAGACGACCTCCTCCTCGAGCCGCGACCTCAGCTCCTCCAGCTCGGCGACCGTTCGCTCGAGCTCGGCGGCCGTCCGCCTGAGTTCTTCCTCCGATTGGCGGCTTTCGGTCACGTCGGCGCCTACGCTGAGCAACCCCTCCACCTCACCTTCGGCCTCCCGCAGCACGACGCTGCGCCACCGGACGATCCTCTGCTCGCCCTGTCTGGTGATCAGTACTCGCTCGTTTCCCGACTCGGGATCGCCACGCAGTCCACGCTCGACGGATGCCGTGACCTCCTCCCGATCCCCAGCCGGTACGAAGTCGAGATAATGGCGACCTACCACATCGGCTGCCGCGTACCCCCACACCCGTTCGGCGAAAGGATTCAACGACACGATCTTCCCTTCCCGATCCAGACTCACGGCCAGCAGCTGCACGCTGTCGATGAACTGCCGCCACCTCCTCTCGTTGGCGACCACCTCTCGCGAAAGCCTGGCCTCCCGCACCACCGTGTCCGACAGGTCCCAACTCATGGCCGCGACGATCAGAAGAAACGCGAATGGGTGGGTTGCCGGGATACCCACCAGACCGAGGTCCGTGGGGATGATTGCAAGCACAGACACACTGAGTACGAACAGGCTGCCGCCGATCAGCCAGGCCTCGCGGCGCTCGCCGCGCCGTACCAGACGGATCGTGGTGTCGAGCAGGAAGATCAGAAAGCCCACGTTGGCGATGTCACCGACGATTCGCCAGCGTGTGGGTTCCCCAACCGCGAAACGCACCGCCTCGCCCCATGGCAGCATCACCTCGCGCAGCCCCTCGATCTCGAGGTAGGCGATTCCGGTCGGCAGTGTGTGGTCGAGCACGGCGGCTGCGGCGAGCACCCCTGTCTCCGCGAGCAGCAGCCACCGCCGTGCTGCACCCGTCCTGAGAGCGATGAACCACGCCAGCGCGGCGAGGAACGTGCAGATAAAGACGGCTGTCCAAGGCATCAGCGACTGGAACTCGGCGGGCGTCGTGGATCGGAAGAGACGGGTTTCCAAAAGCGCGTCCGCCGCAGCGGCAAAGGCCGCCACGGAGAATAGGAGTCGAACCTGCCGTTTCTCGATCCGGGTCGCGATCAGCAGGTGCTGCAGCCCCACCGTGACGCACACAACCGAAATCACAAGAAGCGAGCTGGCGTACAGGTTCATCGCGAGAACAACTCCCTGCCGATCGAGTAACCCTGATTCTAGATCTTCTCACGATATTTCGTGAGCAGGTCTTCTCCTTTCAACAGATCCTCGGCGTTCGACGCTCCTACCGCGTGTCGACCGCCGGCCTTCGTCACCGATCCACCGAGACAGATCCGATACTCCAAAAGGTCATCGAACGACGGAGTGCTATCCTTGCCGTCTCCTGTAACGGTAGGCAGACAGCGTGCGACGCAAGATCCTCATCGCCTTCACCGTCGTGATCGGAATCGTCGTGTTGACGGTGAGCGTAGTCGTGCTGTACCTCTTCCTGGGCGATCTCGGCAGACACCGGGGAACGGTCGAACGGCTGCTATCAAACGCCCTCGGCCGCGAGTTCAGGATAGCCGGTGATTTCCATCCCGAAATCGGCTTCACGTCCCACCTCGAAGCGAGCAGTATCACCCTCGCCAACCCCGCGTGGAGCGCCGAGCCGTACATGGTGTCGGTGGACCGACTGGCGGGCGACATCGAGCTGCTGCCGCTGCTCCGCGGGTCGTATCGGATCGACAATCTCGAGATCGAGGGGGCGCGGGTGCTCCTCGAATCGGACGGCAGCGGTCGCGCGAATTGGCAGTTCGACACCGGGAAACCGGCCGACACGGAGGGCGGCGGGGCACTCGATTTCGTCATCGCCCAGGCCGGTCTCCAGGACGGGGGACTGATCGTAAAGGTCCCCTCGCTCGGACGGCCACTCGAGCTGACGGTCACCAGCCTGGAATTCGAGACCGGGGACGCCCAGATACTCGACCTGTCGATCGCGGGCGCTCTCAACGAAGCTGACCTCGGCCTGTCCGGTCGGCTGGGGACCCTCGCCGAGCTGCTGGTGGCCGGTGAGATCGAGCACGACCTGGAGGGCAACCTCGGCGACGTCGAGTTCGCCTCGCGCGGCACCATCGGCGACCTTGCCGCCTTTGCCGACGCCGATCTCGAGATCTCGATCGACGGTCCCAGCATGTCCGAGATCACCGAGCTCATCGGTCTGGACTCGCTCGGGGAGGGCCCTTTCCGGATCGCTGCCTCGGCCGAACCCGCAGGCGACGAGTTCGCGGTCACTCTGGACGGTACACTCGGACGGGTCTCGATCTGGGCATCGGGAGTCACCGATGCGCTGTTCGATCCAGGGATCCTGGATCTCGAGGTCCGGGCGACAGGTCCAGACTTCGCCGCCGTCGTCGCGCTGGCCGGTGTCGCGGGCGCTGCGCCTACACCGTTCGCGCTGTCGGGTCACGTTCGCTGGGAGGGTTTCCCGATCGCTCTGGACGACGTCACGGCAACCGTCGGCGGCAACCGGATCGCTCTCGACGGCACGCTCGGTGCCCCGCCCACCCTGATGGGAACCGACCTCCGCCTCGACGCCGAGGGACGGGATGTCTCTACCGTCTCCGTCCTCGCAGGCTTCGGGCTGCCGGCCGAAAGCTTCCACCTCCGTGGTCGGCTGGTGCGGGTGGATCACGGAATCGGCATCGAAGACGTGGAGGCCGCCGTCGGCCCGTCAATCGTCCGGGTCAACGGCATCCTGGGTGACCCGCCCGCCTACGCCGGCACCGACCTCGAGATCGATGCGAGAGGGCCTGATCTGTCCGCGTTTTCCGCCCTGGCTCGCATCGAACTGCCCGCTTTGCCGTTCGAGTTCGCCGGACGACTCAGGCCCGAGGGTGACTCCATCAGCCTGGAGAACGTCGCCGCACGCCTCGGAGCCAACTCTGGCCGCATCGAGGGCTCGGTGGCGACCGTCGCCGGTCTTATTGGCAGCGACGTGCGCCTCTCGATGGAGGGGCCTGATCTGTCCTGGCTCGAGGGGCCCACCGGGTTCACCGACCTGCCCGGAAAGCCGTATCGCGTCGAGGGCGGTCTCGTGGTCGAGGAGACGGGTTACCGCCTCGACGGCGTCAACGCCCGCATCGGCGAGGTCACCGCCACCGTGGACGGTCGCATCGGCCGCCCGCCGGCCCTCGCCGGCACGAATCTCCGCGTCGTCGCAGCGGGACCTGATTTCTCGATTCCCGCATCGTTGGCGGGCGCGCCGGGCGTGCCGCCGGAGCCGTTCAGGATCGAGGGCGGCCTGCGGATGGCGAACGGCACCTTCGAGCTCGACGAAATCCGGGCGCGGGTCGGCGAGGCGTCGGCCACGGTGACCGGACGGATTTCGCCGGCCTCAGACCTCGTTGGCACGGCGCTCAACGTCGACGCTCGAGGACCCGACGCGGCCACATTCGGCCCGTTGTTGCGGCAGCGCTCGCTCCCGTCCGCGCCGTTTTCACTGTCCGGCTCGGTCGAGATCGGCACCGCCGGTTACCTTCTCGACTCGGTTGTCCTCGAACTCGCGAGCAATCGCGCCGTGATCGACGGCATCGTGGTCCCATCCGAGACGTTTTCGGGGACGGATCTGCAGCTCGAATTCACGGCACCGGATCTCGGATATCTCGGGCACCTTCTCGCTCAGACGGGCCTCGTGGAGTTGCCCGAGCTTCCGCGAGAGCCGTTCGGTATCACCGCCGAAGTGGCGATCGACGACGACGGGTATTCGCTGAGGAGCGTGGAAGGCACCCTCGGCACCGCCACCGCACGCCTGGATGGGCGCCTGGGGATTCCCCCGGAGTTTCGTGGTACCGATCTCACGGTTCACGGCGACGGTCCCAACGCGTCGCTGTTCACCGCGGTTACCGGTGTCAGCGTGCCGGTGGCACCGTTTCGAGTCAACGGCCGCATCGAGCGCCTTGCCGAGGGGTTCCGGTTCCACGATCTGTGGGTCCAGCTCGGCGACTACAACCTGGAGGCAGACGGTCGCCTTGGAGAGCTGCCGAAGCTCATCGGCACCGATTTCGACATGCGCGCCGAGGGACCCAGCCTGGTGCTCGTCTCTCAGCTCACCGGTGTCGCCGATTTACCCGACCAGCCCTTCGAAATCGCCGGTTCGTTCGAAGGAGATCCCAGACGCTTCAAGACAGACCAGTTCATGGCGAGACTTGGTGCGAGCGATGTCGGTGGTTCCTTCCGCGTCGATCTCGAGGCAAAGCCGAAGCTGCAGGCCGAGCTCGTCTCGGAGGTCCTGAATGTCCGGCGTTACTTCGAGGAACGCGCCGCGAGAAAGGCCGAGACGGACGCAGCGAGTGCGGCAGCGGGAACACCAACTCGCCCCCGTGGTGCACTCGTCATCTCCGATACGCCGTTCAAGCTGGGACTCCTCAACAGGGTTGACGCCGACGTCAACTGGAGGGTCGGTGACTTCGTTCTTCCCATCGAACGTTTCAGCGACATCGAAATCGACATCGTCCTTGCCGACGGCCGGCTCGAGGTCGGGCCGCTGTCTGTTACCGGCTCGGGTGGTGGAACACTCGATGCGGATCTGGTACTCGAGCCTTCGGGCAGTGCCTACACGCTCCAGTCCAGGCTGATCGTCGACGACGTCAGAATGAGGGTGTCGAGGGACGACCAACTTCGAGACCAGCGGCCGACGTTCGACATCAACGTCGAGTACGGCGGGACCGGAAGCTCGCCGCACGAGATTGCCAGCACGGCCAACGGTCGCATGCAGCTCGTCGCCTCCGAAGGCGTGATGGACAGGTCGATCATGCACCTGGTGGCGGCTGACGTCCTGACCACTCTGCTCGAGGCGCTCAACCCGTTCAGCAAGGAGAAACCCCCGACCCGTCTCGAGTGCGCCGTCGTGGTCATCGAGGTCGAAGACGGCGTCGCCGTGATGGAACCGATGGCCGTGCAAACCGACGTGATGACCGTGCTCGGTGGCGGCACGATCGATTTTTCGACCGAGGAACTCGCTCTGAACTGGGTGACCAAGCCCCGCAAAGGCATCGGCGTCAGCGCGAGTCTGATCACCAACCCGTACATCAAGCTCGGCGGTACGCTCGGCGATCCACAGATCGAGATGAAACCGCTCGAGGCGATGACCTCGACCGGCATCGCGGTGGCCACCGGGGGGATCTCGATCCTCGCCAAGGGGCTGTTCGACCGAATCACAGCCGAACAGAAAGTCTGCGAGCAGGCCCTGAAGAA
>JBFELO010000111.1:0-14608 GCA_041552055.1 Candidatus Sulfomarinibacteraceae bacterium
GCAGCGACCCCGGATCGTCCGGCGGCTTCGACCTGACCCCGGTCGCCCACTACGTGCACCCGCTGGCTTCGGAGCCGCGTCCCACGGTGGGTGCCCTCGACATCGGCGCTCACGAGTTCGGCCGCGAGTGGATCTTCACCGACGACTTCGAAACCGGAGACCACGGCGCCTGGTCGGACTCGTCGCCGTGAACATTCCGGGACCCACCCCGGCAGGGTGTCGGTCGCCGTGAATCGGATTCGTCCCCGTCTCCGTCTCCGTCTCCGTCTCCGTCTCCGGCGAACAGGTTACCTCGAAGCTGAAGCGGCACCTCGATCGTGAACCTCCAGCTTTTCAATCCCGGATCTCAGCGAAGCTGGGCTCGATGCGTGAGCCCGGTCACCGGCCGGAACCAGGTGACCACGGGCATCATGGAGTGACAACCGGAGTGCGCGGAGGAAGCATGGTGGACGGTCGACAGAGATTGCTGATCGCCGGTGTTGCGCTCTCCGCAGCCCTGGCCGCAGTGGCCGGCGAGCGCTCGCTGATGTTGTTCGACGACTTCGAGACGCGCGACGCGCGGTTCTGGTCGGCCTCTCTGCCCGAGGTGCCGGACACCGTGTGCACCCCGGCGGCGACGCCGGTACCGCTGAGCGACCCGGCCGTCCTCGGCAACGGCAGCCCCGGCAGCGTGAGCCGGGCACAGATCCAGACCGCGCTCGACAACGGCGGCCACATCACCTTCGACCTCGGTTCGTCGCCGTCGACCATCGTCCTCGACCAGGAGTTGGTCATCACCCGCGAGGTGGTGCTCGACGGCAACGGCCTGGTGACCCTCAGCGGCGGCGGTGTCACGAGAGTCGTGCGCGTGGTCCCGGCCTAGGCACCTGTAGACGCGTACACGGCCACCCTGCAGCGACTCGGGATCGTGCACGGACAGACGCCGGCCGCGGATCCGGTCGAGGACAGCGGCGGCGGCATTCTGGCGCCCGGAGGCGGCGCGTGGCAGGCCACGAGCCTGGTCGCCGTCGAGTGCGAGTTCGCGCACAACCGGGCGGTGGTCACGGCCCAGGACAGTGGCGGCGGCGCGATCTACGCCGTCGGTCTGGACAGGCTGGTCCTGGCCGACTGCACCTTCGACCGCAACCAGGGATCGAACGGCGGTGCGGTCTACTCTCTCGGCAGCCGCGAGGTGGCGATCACGGGCTGCTCGTTCACCTCGAACGTGGCGACGGGCGACGGCGGCAACCCCGGCGACGGCGGCAACGGCGGCGCCCTGGGAGTCGATGGTGCCGCGCGCACCGTCCGAATCTGCGGCTCGACGTTCCGGGACAACATCGCGAACGCTTACGGCGCCGGCTTCTTCTCGGTGATGTACGACGACGACAGCCTGACCGAGTTCGTCGCCTGCACCTTTCGCGACAACCGCAACCCGGGCGACGATCAGTTCGCGGGTGGCGCCTACGTCCAGGGCGGCCCGTTCTCGATCCGCGACTGCCTGTTCAGGGGCAACGAGGCCAACGGTGTCGGCGCCCTCTTCCTCGGCCCTTCGACCACCGGGGACCTGACCAACTGCACGTTCAGCCAGAACCTCGCCCGCCAGAGCCTGGCCGGGGCGATCACGGTCAACACCTCGCGACCGGTCGACATCGTCAACGGCACCATCGTCGACAACCACGCCCCGGGCGAGTTCGCTTTCGCGGCCGGCCTCAATGTGGATGCGGTCAACGCCCTGACGTTGCGCAACACGATCCTCGCCGACAACACGGCCGGCAACGTGTGGAACCCGTGGAACATCCGGCGCACCGTGCTCGACGGCGGCGGCAACCTGCAGTGGCCGCCGACGCGTCCGAACGGTCAGACCGAGGAGCCGGCCACCGCCTCCGTGGTCTGGGCCGACCCGTTGCTGCTGCCGATCGGCGACTACGGCGGCATCAGCCAGACCATGCCCCCGGGCAACCTCAGCCCGGCCCTCGGCGGCGGGGTCAGCGGCGGGGCACCGCCGGCCGACCAGCGGGGCCGCGCGCGTACGTCACCGATTGACGTCGGCGCGTACGAGAACCCGTGATCAACCGGCGCGGACCTGCCGTCATGCAATCGTCTCGAGCCGTTCCCGACACACGAGATGACTCGACATCAGCCCGCGGACGTCAGACACATGGCATGCATACTGCGAGGCGGGCACGGCAGCGAGATCGTACACGTCGGACTCGTCACCCGGCGCTCTGACGGAGATTAGTGTTGAATGTCTTCGACCGGATCCGCCAGACGCAGCAGCCCGCGTTCGCGATCGATAGTCAGCAGCTTATCGTGCAGGAATCGGCTGCCGATGTTGCCGAAGTCGGGGAACAGGTCCACCACGTACACCTCCGGGTCCCGCAACTCCAGATGACCGATGCGGACCGTGCCGCGCAGCCGGCCGCTCTTGACGACCAGCGGGCCTCTTTCCCGCACCATGATCAGCTCTCCATCGAAGACTAGCTCCGCGGCAAGGGTCCCCGGTAGGGTGATGCCGTCGGGTGAGCCGGTATCCACATGAAAGACCAGGGAACGGCCGTCCACCTCGCCAACCACGCTGATCACCGGGGCGAGCTGGCATGGCATCACGCCGGGACCGTCCCCCTCGAGTGCTCCCGGCCCGATGCTGATCGTTCCCCCGGCGAAGTCGAACGTGACCAGCCCCGGCGGCAGGCTGTGCACGCTCAACACGCCGTGGTCATCTCCCAGCTGCGGCATGTCCGCCGCCAGGAATCGAAGATCGTCGAGCCGCAAAACTCCTGCCTCCGTCACGGCGACCTCGACGATGTCTACCTCTGTCGCGGTGCCCCCGGCCGGGTTGAAGATCCTCTGGCTACCGAGGCTTTTGAGGCCGAGCTGTCCGGCGACCGCAGCCGAGAGGACGTTGCCTCCGGCGCCGGTGTCGACGAAAAACCGAAACGGTCCCTGCCCGTTCAGTGACACCGACACCATCGGACGCGACTGCCCTGGAATCGTCTCGAGAACGATCGGCTCGGGCGCGTCCGCTCGGCAGAGTGACGGCGGGAGGGCTGTCCACATCAGCCATGCCGTCGCGACAATGGCGGCGGCCCGCCGCCGTCTCTCGACTCTGGGTGACGCCGGTGGTCCGCTCTGCGCGTCGCTCCTCCCCAACTCACGCCGGTGCGTGGACCACGACCGCATCACAACTCGACCCGCGTGCCGGTGTGGAACGACTCCAGCGTGTCGCCCATCACGCCCTCGAGTACACGGTACGCCTTGGCACCGGTGCAGTGGGACGAGTAGACCTTGCCGGGCGAAAAACCCAGGATCGTGCGGCCGATATCCTCGACCTCGTCGCGACTCGCGGCCATGGTGTTCATGAAGGGCAGGCCGATGAGGTGAAAACCACCGATGACGGCCTTGATCGGAACCCCGGGGAACCGCTCCGCGGCCGCCTCGATCATGTTGAGTACGCCGCTGTGCGAGCACCCGGAGAAGACGACCATCCCGTCTTCCTCGCGCACGACCATGACCAGCTCGTGGTCGAACGGGTCCGGAACCAGCGACCCGTCGCGCTTCACGAAGAGGTGTCGGTTGCCCTTGGGCCGCGCGTGGGTAGATCCGATCTCGGTGATCAGCACGACTCCCGGAGCGACCTCCGCGGACCCTTCGACGAACTCGAACCGGTCTCCGTGCCGATCGAAGAGTTCCAGGTCGATACCGATCGGTCGTTTGATGAACCCGAGCGCCTTGAAGTACCGCCCCGCGAGATCGCCCCCGCGCAGGTAGACCCTCGCCATCCGGTTGATCTCGAGAAACCGTTCCAGCCCACCACCGTGGTCGAAGTGGTGGTGGGAAACGACGGCGAGATCAACCGCGGCTATGTCTATGCCGAGCGCCTCGGCGTTGTCGACAAACACGCCCGAGGTCCCGGTGTCGAACAAGATCTGGCGCTCGCCGACCTGCACGTGGAGCGACAGCCCGAACTCGGCCGTCAGGTCCTCTCGTTCCTCGATCCTGTCGTTTTCGACCAGGGTCGTGATGCGCATTTCGACATCCCCCTTGAACTGCTCGGGTCTACAACTCCGGCCGCGACACCAGGTCGACGTGGAGCCGGAGCCAACCGTCGTCGAGCACCACCTCGCCGTAACGCTCCCGGTAATCCTCGAACACCAGCCGATCGTCATCGCTCGACAGCACCTCGAGGTATGGATCGAGGTTCGACACCAGGTGTGCAAGCGCCCGGCCCGCTGCCGCAGCGTCGCCGTAGGGTACGACGATCCTCGTGGACCGTTGTCCGTCCCCATCCTCGTACTCGGCCGCGACCGCAGTCCGCTCGCCTCCCAGCAGGAGCACGTCGCCCTCGCCGAGGGTGATGAACGGTTCCAGGGTGAACGGGCCGCGGATCACGCGCTCGCTGCCGGCCACCAGGCCCGCGGTCGGAAGGCCCGAGAATGGATCATCGCCGATATCGTCCGGGGTGCGGTCGGCGATGTAGCTCGCGAACGCGACGAGCGCCTCGCCGAGGTCTTCCTCCGGCCGAAGCGAGCTCACGATCACGTAGTCCCAGCCGCGCACCATCTGCAGCTGCAGCGGACTCGCGGTGTGGCGCGCCGCCAGCGCAGGATCGGGCCGCTCGCTGCCGCACTTCATCAGGTAGCTGCCGAGCGCCGCGGTCGGGTCGGTCATGCGATACCGCTCGACCTCGATCGCGCCGCCGTCCGATTCGTAGCGCTGCACGTCGAGCCGGTAGAATCCGAGCTCCAGGAAGACCTCGGCGCCGCCGTTGATGTGGCCGTACAGGTCGGCGCCCTGGAAGACACGGGGCGAGGCCTCCCGCTGCCAAATCTCCAGAAAGCCATCCGGCGGCAACGGGTCTGCCTCGTATATCCCTCGTCCACCGCACCCCATCGACGTCGTGACGGCACAGGCCACTGCCAGACAGGCGCACCAGTGGATCGTCCACCGGAGGGCGCGAGCTGCACGGCGCCTGTCGCGACGTATTCGAATCATCCTCTCTCCACCGTGAGGTGCTCGATCTTGCCCGGATCGGTGACACCGAGCCCGAGGCGCTCCGCATAGCGCAGGTAATCGGTGAAGCGCGGGTGTTCGTTGACCTTCACTTCCATCTCCTTGCGCTTGTTCAGGATGTGCTGGTGACAGACCATGTCGAGTGCGAAAGGGTCGGTGGCGAGGTACAGCGAGTGGTGCGGGTATACGAACTGCGCGTTCATCATCGGGCCGCCGTCGTACTGGCCGCGCAGGCCGTCGGCGATGTTGAGCACCAGCTTGTCGCGCACCCAGGGCGCCGCGAGCACCTCGGTGCAGACATCGAAGAACAGCGGCACGTGCAGCCGGCCGGTGTTGCACAACGCGCCGTAGCCGAGATTCTTGGTGGCCACCGAGATGCCGTTGCCGGTGTTCTTGAGCACCGGGAGGTTGACGATCTTGGTCACGTCGCGGGTCACCAGCTTGCCGAAGTAGGAGTACTCGCCGGCGAACACGTGCTGGTTGAGGTAGAACTCGTCGTCCTTGTAGCCCCGCACGCCTTTGCCGACTACTCCCTTGGCCAGGTAGAAGGCGTCGCGGTCGAATTTGTCCTCGCTCACGTGACGGCCGTCCGCGGTGCGCCAGCCGTCGCCCTCTTCGTCCATTGTCTGGAGGGCCTCGATCCGCACGCCCGGGAAGTTCTCGGCGGTGTAGCCGGCATCGCTGAGCATCATGTCGAAGCGGTCCCAGATCACGATGTTGTTCTTCGACAGGCCGCCGTCGACGAGCCACCGAATCATCGCATCGACCAGCTCGTGCCGCGTGTTGATCAGCGGCGGACCCACCGGGTTGACCTTCAACCCGACCACGTCGTCCGTCTTGAAGAGCATCTTGAAGCTCTCCTCTGGCCCCACCCCGGTCAGGCGGCCGAGGCCGTCGGCCACCATCTCGCGAACGACCTTCGCGTCCACCACGTCGTCCTTCAGCGACCTCGGATCGGTGACCTGCACCACCCGGCCCGGGAACGGACCCGGAATGGCGCCGGCGGCGCGCGGGACCTTCATGAAGTCGTCGATATTCGTCTCGGTCTTTGCCGGAACCTCCGAGCGCGGTCCGCCCTCCTGCTCCTCGCCGAAGGCGGAGGGGACGCCGAGCACCACGCCACCGCTCGCCACCGTGCACACCCCGAGCCCTTTGAGGAACTGACGGCGGTTCGCCGCCAGCACGCTGTCCATCGAACGGTATCGCCTCATCGATCGCCTCCCCTGGTCGATATCGAGCCCACCCCAGATTTCTCCATCCCCCCAAAGGTGACACCTGATTTGGTGATGTGCAACACCTTTTCGGCGCATTTCCCGTTATTCGGCTGCCGATTGGTGATTTGAATCGCTGCCATTCTGTACACAAGGACGGAGAGTTGTAATTGAGGTGATCGGACCCGCGCGGCTTCCAGACGTCATGAAGCCGGTGGTTTCGGTCGCTCACGGCAGGACATCCCGTAAAGGGAGGATCGAACCATGACGCACGCAGGGATCAACCCATTGCACGAGGCGGAGATCGAAGAAGGCCGTATTGACCTGGACGCCGACGATCGTCGTCACGAGGCCGGCTTCACCTTCATGGAGCTGATCGTGGCGGTCTGGCTGATCGGCGTCCTTTCGGTCCTCGCCCTCGGGATCCTCAACGGCCGCATCGAGAAGGCCAAGCTGGCCCGATGCTTCGTCGACATCCGGTCGATCCAGTCGACGGTGTGGACCATGAGCGACGGAATCACCTGGCCGGAATACGGCACCTTCTGGGAGAGCGCCTGGTCCGGAAAGAGACCCGGCCCCTACCACTACTTCCCCAACAACATAGATCGCAACAGCGGCCACGGCAACGACCTCGACATCTGCGACGAGGAGAATCCCGGGAAGTCGGAGGACAACCGCGACTGCAAGGACATCGAGTTCGTGATCGTCTGCCAGCACGACCACCGGCAGCTGGCCAACTACGTCTACATCGAGGACGAGGGGCCGCCCACCATCGCGGGCTGGTCCAGGGAGACCAACCCGGGCTACGACAGGTGGATCGACTACAAGTGGGAAAACTGACCTGATCTTGCCATCAGCTCGCCCACCGCGCCGGTCGCAGTCTCCTTCGTATCTGTGCGATTGAGCACGCGTCGCTGAGATTCGATCCTTGGTACGCCACCACTGTGTCCTGGATCGTCTCCCGAGCATCGCGCAACCAGTCGCACCCTCCGTCAGCGGTAGACACCTCTCGGATAGTTCAGTTGTTCCCGTGTTCTGACATCGCGGTACTGGCCACCCCGACAGGCCCGTTTTCGTCTCCGTCTCAATACCCGACAGATCACTCACTCGGTGTCGAATGGCGATTCGGGCACGGAGACGAATACGGAGACGAGCACGTTCCTCGAGTCAAGCGAGGAGATTGGGGGACGGGCTCAGGAACCCGTCGAGGGCGGCCGCGCGACACCAGGGTCTTCCCACTCCGCGTTGCGCTCCCCCTGCGGTTGACATAGGATCTCGGAGCCAGAACTGGAGGGGTCGATGGTCATGGTACGTGGAAACAAACTGCTCGCTTTGGGCGCGGCGTTGCTGCTCACGGCGGTCGTTGGTATCGGAGAGGTAGCCGCCCAGTCCGATTGCAGCGCGTCGTACGACGACGGCACCTCGGTCGGATTCGAGTTTTTCGGCGACGGCCGAGCCGGAGACCCGGACTACATGTACGCGGTTCGGTTCGCCCTCGCGGACTTCGAGTACGAACCGGGCAACGTCGAGATCACCGCGGTCTGCGCCGGCAGCCAGATCGACACCGGGCATCGCGCGTTTTTCGCGAATGAGGTGTTCATCTACCCCGACATCGACGGCGCACCGGATGACAGCGTCGTGCTCGGTCACGGCACCATCCTGACGGGCAACGGCGTTTCCGGCGAAGAGGTCATCGTGCTCGATCGACCGGTGGTGCTCGATGGCGACTTCTGGGTGGTGAGCCGCGGATACCCGCCCTACGCGGGCACAGACTTCAACATCGAGTACGACGCTTCCGCGGACGGCGGCCACAGCTACTCGTCGGAGACGGGGATCGCGGGTCTCAACCAGGACGGTTTGAGGGGGGATCTGACGCTGCGCGCCAACCTCCGTGAGCCCGAGCGCACGTACCTGGTCGGAGGGATGGCCCACACCGAGGGCGAGAACGACAGCCAGTGGCGCTCCAAGCTCGTACTGCTGAATTCCTCGGAGTCCGAGGCCGCGGCCGCCCTGGAGTACGTGTCGGGCACCGAGTCGACTCCGGTCGACGTCACGCTGCTGCCCGGAGAGATGGCCGCGTGGGACGACGTCGCGGTCGACCTGTTCGGCGCCGACGATTCCTCGGGCGCCATCAGGGTGGACGCGGACCGAACGATGGTGGTCACCGCCCGCACGTACAACCTGTCCGAGCAAGGCACCTTCGGCCAATACCTGCCCGGCGTGGCGGAGTCTCAGACGCTCGTCTCGGGGCGAACGGGCCTGCTATCGCAGCTCGCCAACAACGACCAGTTCCGCACCAACATCGGCTTCGTCAACCTCAGCGACCACGCGTGCCGGGTGCGGATCACTCTGCACGATGCAGCCGGCAACCAGGTCGGCGAGCAACGCACACTGAGAGTCTCCGCTTCCGGCTGGAACCAGGACAACGACATCTTCAACCGGGCCGGGGCCGGAGAGCACGACAACGCCTGGGCACGGGTTGAACTCGTCACCGACGACTGCGCAGTGTGGGGCTACGCCTCGGTCATCGACGAGACCTCGAACGATCCGACCACGGTTCCGATCGTCATCGAATAATCGGACCGCGTCCCGGTGATCTCGGGGCCCGTCGCGACCTCTGATTCCTTTGGCCGCCAGTGTTGCTTCGATGGGCCTGCAGGCCGCGGTCGGGATCGTCTTCAGCGCGATCTCTCGAGCCGCCTTCGGCTCGTGGTGTTTGCCTTTTCGAAATGAATGAAATAGATTCTCAATTGCAATTTTGAGAGGCAAGGATCCAATCATGGAGAAAAGAACCAGAACAGTAGCTCTGTGCGCCGCCCTTGTCGGTCTCGGCACACTCGTATCGGCCGTTCCGGTGGCGGCGCAGTCCTCGGCGTGTAACGTCGGCTACGACGACGGTGAGTCGGTCGAGTTTTTCTGGTTTGGCGGCGGCCAGGCGGGAGATCCCGACAAGATGGTGGCGGTCAAGTTCGAGCTCGCCGACTTCGGTTACGAGCCCGGCACGGTCGAGATCATGGCTTTCTGTGCCGGCAATCAGCTCCCTATTGAAGGCCTCTGGCCCAATGAGGTGTTCCTCTATCCCGACGTCGACGGCGCCCCGGACGACAGCGTCGTGCTGGCCCAGGGAACGATCATCACCGGCAACGGAGCGACCGGCGAGTCGGTGGTGGTGCTCGACGAGCCCGTAACCCTGCACGGCGATTTCTGGCTCGTCAACCGCGGCTGGGCTCCGCACGCGTTCACCGACTTCAACATGGAGTGCGACGAGGCGGGCGACGGTGGACAGAGCTTCGTGTCCGACAGCGGCATCGCGGGGCTCGAGCCCTTCACCGATGCGGACTGGATGCTGAGAGCCGCGCTGCAACCTACCGATCGATCGTACCTGGTCGCGGGCATGGCCCACGGCGAGGGCGCGAACTCGAGTCAGTGGCGGTCCAAGCTCGCTCTGCTCAACACGTCGGACGCCATGGCCAGCGCGACGGTGATCTTCGTCCAGGGGTCCGGCATCGACTCGGTGGACGTCAACCTGATGCCCGGCGAGCTGGTCGCGTGGGACGACGTGGCGATCGACCTGTTCGGCGCCGACGACTCGTCCGGCTCGATCCGGGTCGACGCCGACCGGCCGGTCGTGGTCACGGCGCGTACCTACAACCAGTCAACGGGCGGCACGTTTGGACAGTTTCTCCCAGGGGTTCTGCAGGGGGACACCCTGACGTCGGGCGAGGTCGGCGTTCTTTCGCAGCTCGCGAATAACGACCAGTTTCGTACCAATATCGGGTTCATCAACCTCGGCGACGAGGCGTGCCGCGTCCAGGTCACGTTGTACGACGCGCTGGGCAACGAAACCGGCAGTACACGCACGATAAGGACCGAACCCTCGGGCTGGAAGCAGGACAACGACATCTTCAACCGCGCCGGAGCGGGCGAGCACGACAACGCCTACGCAAAGGCGGAGGTGCTCACCGCGGACTGCACCGTGTGGGGCTACGCGTCGGTGGTCGACGGCGGCTTCGGCGACCCGACGACCATCCCCATGACGGTCGAATAGGACCGAGAGTCTACGAATTCAAACGGGGGCTGCCCGCGGCCCCCGTTTGTGGTACGCGCGAAGACTTGGCCTGCAGGGGGAGTCGCCGATCAACTCACTGGTCGGGCCGTACCGCCGTTCTCGACCTTACCCGGGAAGCCCGTGCCATCGAGAGCCCCGGCAGCTCTCAGCCAGCGAACTCGGAGTTCGCCGATGTCTCCGACGCGATCGCCGAGCAGGGCCAGCACCACCGGATAATGCCAGCCTTCACCGTCCGACACCATGCGGACCGACGCGGCCACCAGCCGGTTGCGGCGCGGGAGCAGCAACACGCGGCCCCGGGGCCGGAGAGGTCCGGCACCGGCGCACAGCCGCACCTCGGTCGGCGGCGTCGCCCGACGGTTCAGCTCCTCGAGCAACTTGCGTTCGGCAGCCAGCAGATCCTCGCGCGGGACGACTCGACCACCCGACGCCCCCCACAGCAGCTGCGAGAGCCGAGCAGGGACGCGATACAGCGCTGCCGTGGCCCTGCGCAGGCAGAAACGTCGAGAGAGGCGCGGCGCCTGCTGCAACGAAACCCCGAGCAACTCGGCGAGCAGGCCTCGCTGCTCGGCAGACCCCAGGACCACCGGTGCGCCGTCGCCGACGACGCCGCGGCGAGGGTGGTCAGGAGCGTCACGGGCGAGCCCACCACGGCCGCGCTCGGCGACCTGCCTCGGAGTCCACCAACGGATCTCGGGTGAGCCGTCGCTCACGCGCACCAGCGGCAGGGCGAGGATCCGCTCACGATGAAGGTCCTTTCTTGCAGCACGCAACAGGAGGCAGGCGAGCCGCTCGCGCAACTCGTCGGCCAACGTCGGTAGGAGGTCCGCCGCCTCGACCATCATCAGTACCGCCTTGTCGATCAGCGCGGGAAGGTAGGGATTGACCGCCTCGCGCAACTCGTCCGGCCCTGCCCCGGCGCGCGCCAGCTCGCCCATCTCGAGCACCGCCTCGAACGCGGGGAACCCGGGCACCGCGGCGCGGGTGGCCAACACGCCGTGCCTGAGTAGCCACAGGTGGGGAGCGTCGCCGGTCGAGGTGATCGCGATGCGGCCGGTCATCGGCCGGTCGATCCGGGTTTCGAACAGACACTGCTCGAACCCGCCGTCGTGCCGTTCACCATCGATCCGCACCGGGATCGGCGCAAACCGCACGGCGGTCTCGAGCCACCGCAGCGTCCGACGACGATCCAGCCTGGGCGAGGTCACGCGAATCTCGAATCCGTTCGTTCTTCCCGGGTAGTCGGTGCGGTCGAGTGTCGTCCCACCGTCCAGACGAGCCCGCAAACAAGACTTCGCCCCCCCCTGCCAGGCAGTCACCTCGACCCGAGAGCCCTCGACGCCGAGCGCCCACAGCAGTGCTTGCGCCTGTGAAGCCTCCAGCCGCTCGACCGCGTCGTGACGCCGACCGAGATCGCTCGATCCGCCAGCGACGGCATGCAGGTCGGCCATCTCGGCCAAACCGAGGGAGGCGCCCGGAAAACCGAGCGCAAACCCGTTGCGGAGACTCCTCATGTCGATCGTCTCGGCGCCCCGCTGAAGGCCGAGTCGAGCGAGCTCGGCAGCGACCTGCCAGCTGCCCCGGAGCTGCTCGCGACACACCGCCTGGAGCTCACCGGCAACGTCGATCACCAGCAGGTCGGAGGCCTTCACCGGGCCTGCTCCTGCACCGTGCGTCGTGCCAGGTCGGCGAGCACCAGAGCCCGCGCCCGCGGTGCGATTTGGAGCTCGTCGACGAGCGCGGTCGCGAGCAGCAGGGCCGCGCGGCCGCATCGTCCGTCCAGCGTCTCTACGGCCGTCCACAGTCGGCTTTCTTCGGCGACGACAGCCACACGGGTCTCCCTCGCCAGCCCGAGTGGCTCGCCGTCATGCACCGCTACCGTGGGCGGCGCACCCCGAGCCACCCTCACCAGCCAACGCTCACCACATCGGGCGGCGGCCGACTCCACGAGCCGGGTCGCACCTGTGCTTCGGGATCGGTCGAGGAGGCCGTCCCACGCGTCCAGGTCGCGCGCCCCGAGCAGGTCTGCCACACAGCGACCTTCGTCACGGCTCGCGTCGATCACGGGCAACCCCCGACGGGCCGCATCCCGTGCCACGCTGGACTGCCGGTCACTGCGATAGAGCCTGCCACCGCGCGCGAACCGCTGGATCCGGTGCAACGACAACGTGCGGCCGTCCACGGTCGGCACCAGCGGTCTCGAGTACAACGCCCCGACGTTGGTGTACGCCTGCGGTCGGAGCAACGCTCCACGCAGCAGCCGCGCCATGTCGGCACCGTCATCAGGGGCGGTCACTCGCCTGGCCCATCCGCCCCTCCGCATCCACCGGACTCTGCCGATCACCACCACGACCAGCGCCAGGGCCAGCGCCGCGACCCCGGCCACACGCAGGCCGCCACCGCCCACCCGGCTCGGCGCACCCGACGCGTCATCAGCGGCGACCTGCTCGTCAGAGCCCGCCACGATGTCGGTCTCCGGCGCTGCCGTCCACGGTTGCTCCGGCGGTCCCACCGGCCCCGCGGTCGTGCTCGAATCGGCCACCTGCCAGCCGCCGTCCTCGAGGTACTCGACCCAGGCGTGCAGCCCGGGTCTGGTTCGGCCATCCGATCCGATGAACCCTATGACGAGCCGAGACGGCACCCCTGCCCTGTCGAGGACCGCAGCCAGCAGGGCGTTCTGCACGTCGCAGTCGCCGGCCCCGATCATCAGCGCCCGTTCGAAAACCGGCGTCCCCTCCATGGCCGCGTCATCGTGCCGTGCCGCAGTCGCCGGCGAGCGGTCGTAGACGATCCAGGATCGGACCGAATCCTCCGCCTCTTCCACGCGCTGCGCAACCGGCAGCGCGAGCAGTCGGTCTGCGCGCCGCGCGACCGCATCGGGCAATCGCGGCCACCCGCCGACCTGCAGGGTGCCAACGCCACGCGACGGCGTGCTCCGGTAGCTGAGTGTGCCTCGCGTCTCCCGCTCCAACACGACGGCCGGCTCCCCGGCCGGCGTGGCACGCACTGCGATCGGCTCGCCGTCGAGCCGAACCGTGGCCGGATCGATGAGGTGGCCGCTCGCCACCGGCAACCGCAGCACCCCGGAGGACGCCGCGATCCTGACCTCGACCTCGAGGCATTCACCGACACAGGGAGATCCTCGGTAGCCCACGAGATCGTTGTCCGCAATCCCCGTCTGCGGCCCCCCCGTGGCGTCGAGCCCGGTGAGACGCAGCACGGCGAACAACGGGTGTGCCGACACCGGCCGATACGCCAGATCGACCGCGGACAGATGGTCGAGTGCATCCACGGTCGGGCCGCCGTAGGCCGCCGCGACATCGCGCAAGGGACGTCGCACGATCTCGACACTCGAAGCCGACGGCCGCGACTGAGAGGTCCCACGCTGCCCTTCCACACGCCGGACTCCCGGCACCGACCACTCGGGATATGGCAGCCCGATTCCGAACAGAATTCCGATCAGGACCCCCATCGCCACCGTCCCACCGATCCAGCGTACCGACCGGAGCCGCGCCCCCGTGGCGATCCACTCCAAGGTTCTCGCCAGCCGGCCCTGCGGGGCCTGCCGGTCCAGCTCGGCCCGCACCAATCGCGCCAGCTCACGTCGCGCGGTCCCGACCAGTCGACGCAGAACGCGGTCCTCCCGCGCCTCGCCGCGCGCCATCAGCACCTGCAGGCGGTCGCTGTCGAGCAGAACCCGCGGCACCAATCCGTCCGGCAGCTCTGCCGACGAACGGCGGTCCCGGTCACCGCCCGTCAACAGCTCGTCCAGAAACGCGGCGCGACGAACCCTCAGGCCGTGCGCGAAGACCTCGACTCCGGGTTCGACCGACAGCGCCACCGCGCCCCGTAACCCCGGTTGCCGGAACTCGAGACTGGGCGGCGGCAGCCCGAAATCGGCGGACACCGGACGCCCGTTGACCGTCACCTCGAGCCGTCTCTCCGGGTCGCCACGCAGACGCAGGAAGCGCGCGTCGCCGCGGATGACCCGCATGACCTCGGCCTCGCCCGCGCCCTCGCCGGCCAGCCTTTCGAGCACGATCTCGGTGCCCGGCAGCATCACACACGAAGCCACGGTGGCGGAGTCCAGCGATCCGTCGAGCATCACCTCCCACCCCTCACCACCAGCGGTCCGCGATCGGACGGATATCGTCTCAGGGTCGAACCGGAGCACCGACCAGAAGCCGATCCCGAAGCGACCCGCCACCCCCTTCTCATGGCGCTTGCTGCTCGCGTACAGGGTGAACAGGTAGCGACGCGCGTGCTCGAAGGTCATGCCGCAGCCGTCGTCGCGACAGCGGATCCGGTCGCGACCGGCCTCTCCCTCGATCGAGAACGC
>JBFELO010000112.1:0-14588 GCA_041552055.1 Candidatus Sulfomarinibacteraceae bacterium
AGCTGGTCGACGAAGCGCAGCAAGGTCGGAAGCTTCTTGTCGGGCGCCACGTCCCACAGCGAGGCCGAGCACTCCTCGAAGTAGAGCGCGATGCCCAGCCCGAACTCGCGGGCGAGGTCCTCGACAATGGCTCGGAGCTCGGGGGTCGCGTACGCCATCAACATGTGGGCATCCAGATAGTCGATATGCAACCCTGCCCGGAGCGCGTGCTCGATCTGGGCGCGCAGTTCGCTTCGCACCTCTTCCGGATCGATGGCGGCGGCCCGGAATTCGCCTTCGGACGCGAAGAAGTGACCGTTGGCGTCGACCAGAGAGGGAACTCTCGACGCTCCCAGGACCGGGCCCCACTTGTAGTGCCCCCACTCGGAGTTGAAAGTGAGGTGGATCCCGACGCCGACCTCGTGGTGGTCCTTCAGGATCTCCACCGCCTCACATATCGAGCGCCCAAGCCAGAAACGCCCACGCGTCGGCGGCCTCGTCGATCCTCATCCAGGTGGGTTTCCCGGCGGAGTGCCCGGCCCTTGTCTCGACCCGGAGCAAGATCGGATTGTCGCACCCCTGGACCTGTTGGAGCGCCGCCGCGTACTTGAAGCTGTGCCACGGCGCGACCCGATCGTCGTGGTCGGCGGTGGTGATCAGCGTGGGCGGATAGCACGTTCCCTCCACGGTGTTGTGGTACGGGGAGTAGGCGATCTGGGCGCGGAAGTCGTCCTCGGTCTCGCTCAGACCGTAATCTGTCGACCAGTTGCGGGCGTTGGCGCTCTGGGTGTGGTATCGAATCATGTCGAGCACGCCGACCTCGGCGACGGCGGCGCCGAAGAGGTCGGGTCGTTGGTTGACGCACGCCCCGACCAGCAGTCCTCCGTTGCTGCCGCCCTCGATCGCGAGCTTCGGTGTGGACGTGTAGTCGTTGGCGATCAGCCACTCGGCGGCGGCGATGAAGTCGTCGAACACGTTCTGCTTGTTCAGCCTGGCCCCGGCGAGATGCCACTCCTCGCCGTACTCCCCGCCACCCCGGATGTTGGCCAGCGCGTACACGCCTCCCATCTCCATCCACACCACGGTGGACGTCAAGAATCTCGGGGTGTAGGAGACGTTGAATCCGCCGTAACCGTAGAGCAAGGTGGGGTTGGCGCCGTCGAGCTCGATCCCCTTCTTGTGGCTGAGGAACATCGGGATCCGAGTTCCGTCGGCGCTGGTGTAGAACACCTGCTTGGTCACGTAATCTTCGGGATCGATCGACACCGATGGGCGTCTCACGAGGGTGGCCTCGTCGGCCACGACGTCGTACGCCCACAGCTCCATCGGGGTGGTGAAACTGGTGAAGAGGAAGAAGGTCTCCGGGTCGTCGCCGTGGCCGTCGAAGCCGTAGGCGGTGCCGATACCGGGTAGCTCCACGTCGCGCATGAAGGTGCCGTCGGTGCGGTACACGCGGACCAGGGACTTCGCGTCCTTCAGGTACTCGGCAACGAGATGACCGCCCACGTACGAGACGTCCTGGAGGGCCTCCTCGGCCTCGGGGATGAGCTCATGCCAACGCGATGGATCCGGGTCGGCGACGTCGATGGCGATCACCCGTGAGTTCGGTGCGTCCTTGGTGGTCGTGAAGAAGAACGTCGATCCGTCGTTGCCGATGTACCCGTACAGCGCCTCCCAGGTGCCGATGAGCCGTCGGATCCCGGCCCCGGGATCGGCGAGATCGAGATAGTGGACCTGGTTCTCGAACGAGCCGGCGACCACGGTGATGACGACGTACCGCCCATCGTCCGATGTCTCGGCGACCGGGTAGGGCTGGAGGTCGCGGTGCCGCGGCTCGTCGATCAGGTCGTAGACGAGATCATCCGCGGTCTGCTCGGTCCCGATCGTATGGAAGAACAGGCGCATGGGCTTGGACCCGTCGCCGGTGCCGTCCTCACGGGCAGGGTGTCGGCTGTAGTACACACCCGACCCGTCCGGCGCCCAGGCCACGGGGAAGAACTTCGAGTGGCGAATGACATCGGGCAGGTCCTCGCCGGTCGCGAACTCGCGGAAGTGCCAGGTGTTCCAGTCCGAGCCGGCATCCGCCTTGGCGTAGGCCACCAGGTCGCCCTCGGGACTCGGCACGATCGTGTGGCCGCCGACATTGCCGAGGGCGATGGTACCGTCCTCCGAGAACGTATTCGGATCGAGGAAGACGGTGAGCTCGTGGTCGAGCGAATCCGTGACGTACACGATCGCCTGATCGAGCAGGCCCGGGTTGCGCTTGATGAAGTACCTGTCGTTCGCCTTGAACGGCACGTCGCGGCGGTCGAACCGTTCGAAGTTCCAGAGATCGGTGAGTCGCTGCTTGATCGCCTCGCGTGCCGGGACCGACTCGAGGAATGGGAAGCTGAGCGCGTTCTGGGCCTCGATCCACGACCGGGTCTGCTCGGAGTCGAGCTGCTCGAGCCAGCGGTAGGGATCGGCCACCGGGGTGCCGAAGAAGTCCTCCACGAGGTCCTGCCGAGAAGTCTCGGGGTAGGGCGCTCCCAGGGACCAGCCCTCGCGCGCCTGCTCGGGCGGCTTCGCCGGCCCGCAACCGACGATGAAGAGCGAGAGGAACAGGATCGCGGCGGATACGCATGGGATTGTTGAACGATTCATATGGCGACTCTATACGAGCCGGCCGGCGGATGGTTCCGTCGGATCGCGGGTGGAGACGAACAGAGTTCGCGCGGTCTTGGTTCCGGGCCCGTCTCGGTCTACGTCTCCTTGTCCGAATCGGGCGTCGGGTCCCGGTGGCGCGATCGGAGACGGGCCCGGAAACGGAGACGGAGACGGGGGCTCTGCGTGAGGCAAGCGAACAGGCATTGCCCACCGCGGTATACTCACGCCAAATGGGCGCGAGAGGTGCGATATCCCGGGGACGGGAACGGCGAAGGAAGCACGCGGCGATGGGTTCGATGCGAGGCGACGGCCTGATGTTGGCCCTCGGTGTGGCTCTGTGCCTCGGGGGATGTGGCGGCGTCAGCGCGGTGGATCCCGTCGAGACCGAGCCCAT
Source organism: Candidatus Sulfomarinibacteraceae bacterium (assembly GCA_041552055.1). Classification (GTDB taxonomy): domain Bacteria; phylum Acidobacteriota; class Thermoanaerobaculia; order Thermoanaerobaculales; family Sulfomarinibacteraceae; genus JBFELO01. The sequence goes on from JBFELO010000112.1 coordinate 3,020, forward strand.
CTCTGTCGCGGCGATAGACCCGTTCCACCCTCCCGTCAGCACGGAGGTCAGATCCGGGGACACCATCGAGAGCGTGAGCCGTCGGCTGGCCGGGGATGAGTGGCGGCGCTGGCGAGATGCACTCGTCACCGAACTCGATCCTCGGCGGCTCCTGCCCGGAACCCGCTTCGAGGGGCGGTGCACACCGGCCGGCGAGCTCGAGGAGCTCACGGTCTTGCTGGATCGCAGGTCCGAGCTCCACCTGGCCCGCGTTGGGGAGGACATTCGAGTCGAGATGATTGTGCGCCCGTTGACGAGCGAGGTCGTACGGATCGAAGGCGAGGTCACATCTTCGCTGTTCGGCGCGATAGAGGACGCCGGTGCGCGGCCCGAGTTGGCGGTCGATATCGCGCAGGTGTACCAGTGGGACATCGACTTCTTCCGCGACGTCCGCAAGGGCGATCGTTTCGTGGCCGTGGTCGACCACCAGACGGTGACCGAAGAGTTTTACGGCTACGGAACGCTGTTTGCGGCGCGCTACATCAACGATGGGCGCACCTACGACGCCGTGATCTACCCGGACGACGACGGTCGTCTCGGGTACTACGATGTCGAAGGTCGCGCTCTCCGCAAACAGTTCCTCCGATCACCCCTCAAGTTCAGTCGGATTACCTCGCGGTTCAGCATGAGCAGGTTTCATCCGGTGTTGAAACGACGGCTCCCCCACTACGGTGTCGACTACGGGGCGCCGGTCGGGACATCCGTATTGGTCACCGCGGACGGTACCGTCACGTTCCTCGGGAGAAACGGTGGTGCCGGCAGAATGATTCGCGTCCGACATCCGAACGGCTACGAAACCCACTATCTCCACCTGAGCCGGTACGCCTCCGGGATACGCAAGGGAGCCCGGGTCGTCCAGGGCCAGGTGCTCGGTTACGTGGGGTCCTCCGGGTTGTCGACCGGTCCTCATCTCGACTACCGAGTGCAGCAGAACGGGCGGTGGATCAACCCCCTGACCATCAGCTCGCCGCCCACCAAACCACTCGACGCCAGTCGACTGCAGCGATTCCTGGCGCACGCTCTCGCGGTCCTGGAGCTCCTGGAAGGGCGTGAGGCGCCGGTTGGTGCACGATGTTGATGCGAGAACGGCGCCGCGAGTGGTAAGATCCTGCGACTTCATCGCTCGTCGCGCACCGGAGGTGGGTTCCGTGACGTCGTCATGCCCTGATCAGCGCAAGTCGAGTATGGTCCGTTCGATGCTGCCCGGAAGGGATCGCTAGTGCGGGTCGCGGTGACGGCTCCCTGTCGGGTCGACATGGCGGGCGGAACGCTCGACATCTGGCCCCTCGGTCTGTTGCATCACGGATCGCTGACGGTGAACGTGGCGATCCCGACCAGAGTCAGGATGGAGGTCGAGTTCGCGGGGCCGGTCGGACATGTCGAGCATGCCGAGGGAGACGGGCCGTTGCGGATGCTGGGCCCGGAGGACACGGCCCACGACCTCACGGCCGCAGTCTGCTTCGCACTTCGATCGACCGGTCGAGTTCGGGTGCGGGTCTTCGAACAGGCGCCGGTCGGATCCGGGCTCGGCGGCTCCTCGAGCTATGCGGTCGCGCTCGCGAGGGGCGTGCTCGCGCTCGAGGAAAGGTCGATGGGGGAACGCGCCCTGGTTGCCCTGCTGCGGGATCTCGAGGCGCGGGTTCTCGGGATTCCGACCGGCACCCAGGACCACTGGGCGGCGATCCGGGGCGGTGTCCTGGCGGTGCACATCGAGCCTGGAAGCGAGTCGATCGAGCGACTGCAGGTCGATCAGAATTGGGTTTCGGAACGGCTCACGGTGTTCTTCACGGGCATCAACCATCACTCGGGCATGGTCAACTGGGAGGTCATCCGGCGGCGACTGGATGGCGACGAATCGACCAGGTCGGCTCTCGAGTCGATCGCGGATGCCGCACGATTGTGCCGACAGGCGCTCCTCGCGCAGGACGAGCACGAAGTGGGCGTGGCCGTGGCTGCGGAGTGGGCAGCCCGCAGGCGTCTCGCGCCGGAGGTGTGTCCGGATGATGTGGAGAAGGCGGTGCGCCGTGCGCGGGACGCCGGCGCGACCGCTGTGAAGGCGTGCGGGGCCGGGGGTGGCGGCAGTCTGCTGGTGTGGCATCCACCGGGATTTCGCGACCGGATCGCCGAGGCGCTGTTCGATGCCGCGCCGTCGGGTCGAATCCTGGAGTCGGGCGTTGCTCGCGACGGTTGCGAGGTGCTCCAAGTCTCAACGTCGGCGGCGCGATACTGACGGGGTGGCGAGAGAAAAGACCGCCCCGCCGGTGTCACCGAACGGGGCAATCTGGAGTATCACTGCTGGTGATTGTGGATGTGTGGATCGGTGATCTTGATGTTGTTCAAGATGTTGTCCGCGCCCACCATGCGTTTGAAGTGCTCCATGACGCGCGCCGCAACGTCTCGGCTGGGCGCCACGCCTCGGAGGGTGATGAACTTGCCCTCGATGGTCGCGGTGAGGTTTTCGACGCCGAGGTTCATCCGTTCGATCTGACGCACGGCTCGCCTCATTCTTGTATGTACGGCCGCCATGAATCGATCGAACAAGCCCCTCATCGGGTGATCCTCTCCTGAAGTTATTCGCGCGTCCCGGTCGGAAAGTTTCATTCGTTCATTCGAGCGCGGGGCGTCCGCGCCTGTATCGACCCAAAGGCCTCACGCATCGGGGATGCGGAGCTTCTGTCCCGGCTTGATGAGGTCAGGGTTGTCCAGGGTCTCGCGGTTTGCGTCGAAGATCTTCATGTACTCGTTCGCTTTGCCGTAGTACTTCAGCGCGATCCCGCTGAGAGTATCGCCGGGTTGGACCTCGTACAACACCTCCTGCGATTGCTCGACCTCGACTGGCGCGGGCTCGGGCTTTGGCTCGGGCTTGGGCGCCTCCGGGATACGGATGGCGTTGAGCGTGTTGTCCGTCTTGACCCTGACGTTGAACTCCGCCATGACCTTGGCCTTGGCCTCCATGGACGGTGCGTCGCCGGTGAGAGTCACCATCTTGCCCTCGATCTTGGCGCCGAGGTTGGTGACGCCGAGGCCCATGGCCTCTATTTCTCCGAGGGCGTCGTGGACCTTCTCCTCGAACGATCTTCCGAATAGACCCATGTTTGTAGCCTCCTCTTTCTCCGCTCTCTCTTAGTACTGCGGACCGCGCAATGATACCGGGTTGCAGTTGCGTTGTCATCCTCCGTAGCACTCTCGCGCGGGAAGGCGTGTGTCACAGGAGACGGAGTGTGGATCGATGTGCGGTGAGTATCGAGGAGGGAAACGACTCGAAGGACTGCGCACCGCGTGGTCAAGGCCTGTTCACACAACTCGGGTTCTCTCCGTTCCTCTTCCCGTTCCCGTGCCCGAGCGACACTTCACGAGAGACCGCGGAAGCCTGTCTGTATTCGTCGGAAGACACGCAGTACCGAAAACCTTGGTCTTCCGGGAGTGAGGACGGGAACGGGAAGGGGTACAACGGGACGGCAGATCTTACTCGAGGGGATAGGCACAGTGTGGTCTATACTTCGACCCTTCCAGGACTGCGCAGAGGGGGGCAGTGATGGCCGACGACACGTTGTACATCGGATCCGAGCTCGACGCGGCCGGACGCGTCGAGCTCGACGCTGACCACCTCACCACACACGCCGCATGCCTCGGCATGACGGGTTCCGGCAAGACGGGCCTCGGCATCGTGGTCCTGGAAGAGCTGGCCCGGCGCGGAATTCCCTTGCTCGTCGTCGATCTCAAGGGCGACATGGTCAACCTGTTGCTCAACTTCCCGGCGTTGGCGCCGAAGGACTTCGAACCCTGGCTTCCCGCCGATGCCGTCGAAGATCGGGATCGCGGCGATGTCGCCGTCGAACAGGCCGAGCTCTGGCGGTCGGGGCTGAGGCGCTCCGGGCTCGGTTCCGAGGACCTGGAGGCTGTTCGGTCGGGAGTGGCCTGGCAGTTGCTGACGCCTGGAGTGGCGTCTGGGGCTCCCATCGACATTCTGCCGACTCTGTCGGCACCGCCAGGCTGGGATCCGAATCAGGACCTCGACGGTGCGAACCAACGGGTCGGGGGCGTCACCTCGGCCCTGCTTTCTCTGATCGACAAGGGCGGCGATCCGCTCAGCGATCCGGATCACGTGCTGCTGTCCACGATCATCCTCGATCACTGGCGTGGGGGTGATCAGCTCGACCTGATGCGCTTGCTGGCAAGCATCGCCGACCCCTCCTTCACCACCCTGGGAGCCTTGCCTCTGGAGAGCGCCTATCCGAGGAAGGACCGCATGCGATTGGTCATGGAGCTCAACACCCTGGTCGCGAGCCCGGCCTTCGCGGCGTGGACGACGGGGACTCCGCTGAGCATGGGGAAGCTCCTGGGACCCACCGACCAGCCGCGCGCCACGATCGTGACGGTGGCACATCTCGACGACCGGCAGCGTCTGTTCATCCTCGCCCTGCTGGTCTCCGAGTTGGTGGCTTGGATGCGACGCCAGCCGGCGGCCGCGGGTCTGCGCGCGCTGCTGTACGTGGACGAGGTCCAGGGAATCCTGCCCCCGCACCCCTACAACCCGCCGACAAAAGCCCCGCTGCTGACACTGCTGAAGCAGGGGCGGGCGTTCGGCGTCGGTGTGTGGCTCGCGACGCAGAACCCGGTCGACCTCGACTACAAGGCGCTCGGCAACGCCGGAATCAAGGTCGTGGGTCGGCTCATCACCGATAATGATCGCGAGCGGGCCCTCGAGGGCCTGGGCGTGCGGCGACTGGACGGCGGCCATGACGCGGACGCGGTCGTCGCCGGCCTCGATAAGCGTGAGTTCCTGCTGGTCGACGTGCGGGAGGAGCGGCGAACGCGGACCTTTGCGTCCCGGTGGGCCATGAGCTACCTGCGCGGGCCGATTGCTCTGGCCGAAATGGCACCGCTGCTGGCGGATAACGGAGTGGCAACGGAGTCAGCGGATGCCGCGGCCGCCACACGACGGGGGGCGGACGCCACACCGTCGCTTCAACCGAACCCGCCGGTGGCCTCGACGGCCATGCGCCAAAGGTACGCGGCGGATGCGGTCGGTCGTGTCCACCCTGAGCTGTGGGTGCGGGACCGGGTGACGATCGAACGCAAGACCCTGGGTTTGTATCGGGCCCAGGACGAGTGGTGGCGGATTCCGGCGGCCTCGGATGGGGGCATCGGCTGGGATCGAGCGACGGTAAGGGACAGCCTCCCAGCGTCGGTGGATGACGTCCCCGAGGGTGTGCTGTTCCCCGCAGCATTTCCCCACGCACTCGATGCGGAGTTCGCAGATCTCGAGGAGAACTTCGTCGTGTGGCGGGCGCGTCAGCCGATCATGGTGCTGGCCAATCCGACTCTCAAGCTCGTCGCGGAGCCGGGTGAGCCCCACGATGAGTTCCTGAGTCGATGCCTCGAGGAAGCGGACCGTGCCGACGACGACGATCAGGAACGGGCGCGAAGGAAGTACGAAAAGCGTATTCAGACGCTGCAGCGGCGGCTTGAGCGCGAACGCGACGAGCTCGCGCGGGACCGGCAGCAGCTCGAGTCGCGCAAGGCCGAGGAGATGATGGGAGCCGTCGAGGGTTTGTTCTCCGTGCTGCTCGGCTCGAAGAGTGTTCGGTCGGCGGGTGGGAAAGCGGCTTCGCAGATGAAGACCGCCGCGAGCAAGCGACGCATGCGCCAGCGTGCCAAGGGCCAGGTCGTGGAGTCGGAGCACGAGATCCAGAGAATCGAGGGGGAGCTGGAACAACTGGCCGAGGAGCTCGAAGATGAGGTCGAACGGATCGCCGCCGAGTCGCGCGAGACCGCGGAACGGGTCGAGGAGGTGGCGGTCAAGGCCACGCGTTCGAACATCGCGGTCTTGGAGCAGATGATCCTCTGGGTCGAAGCGAACGAGGGGGCTTGATGACCGGCTTGCCCCGACAACGATTTCTCGCCGTGTGGCTAGGATTCGCGCTCCTCTACACGGTGTTGGCGGGGTTGGGGCACGGCGGGCTGCGGCAGACTGGGTCGTGGCCTCGGGTCAACCAGCATCTGCTCCAGGTGCGGGCGTGGCGCGGCGATGACATCGTGCTCACCGCCCCTGATGGGAGCTCGGACCGTGTGATCGCCGTGGAGCCCAGGCTGGACGTGACGCCGTACTTCGGCGACTGGGTGATCGACGACCCGAGAGAGCGTGTGCTGCTGACCAATCTCGCCGCCGGCGTGAGGGATGACGCCGGCCGACTCCAGCCGGTGCGCTACTTGCCGGCCGACTCGCTCGCCGCGCGACTCCAGATGGAACGCCTCGAATGCCACGTGGGGAGTCCCCTCGGGCCGGCATTCCTCCTGTATCCGCTGTCTTTCGTGTTCGGCGCAGCACTGGCCACGCAGTGGCTGGCGGCGATCCTCGGGGGGCTGGCGGTGGCGCTTGCAGATCTCCTGATCGGCTGGTGTCTCAATGTTCTCCGGGGATCGAGCGCGGTCGGGTCGTACGACCGAGGGGGGCTGTTGGCGCTGGCAGGGCTCGGGACGTTGTGGATCTGGCTGGTGCCACAGGGCGAGGTATGGATGTTCGCGCAGACGACGGCGACCAGCGCATTGACGTTGTGCCTGGTGCTGGGTTGGCGACGAAGGTGGCTCTGGTCGGGTCTCGCGTTCGGTTTTGCGATTGCAAGTCGGCCACCTACGCTGCTGGCGCTGCCGCTGATGATCGCGATCGTCTGGTACCGTGCGCGCACGGGTTCCGGCCGGGCCCGGTCACCGTGGCGGGCGCTCGCAGCGGCAGCACTGTTCCCCGTCGCGATCGGCGTGGGGCATCTCGCGCTCAACCAGGCGCGGTTCGGTTCGCCCCTCGATTTCGGATACCGCTACCAGCTCACTCCACCCGAGCTTCGGGAGCGGATTGACGTGCACGGCACCCTGAGCCTGGCGCACCTGCCGCGAAACATCCGGTACACCCTGCTTCAGCCGCCGGTCGTGGTCAGAGATCCCGAGAGCGGATCGCCGACGTTTCCGTTCCTCGTCAGCGACCCGCATGGCATGGGTGTGTTCTTCGTGACCCCTGCGTTTCTGATGATCTTTTTCACCGCGCACGGTCGGTGGCGGGCGAGCGGCCTGATTCTCGCCATCTGGATCAGCCTCGGTCTGATGCTGACACCGTCCATGCTGTTCTTCAACACCGGCTGGGTCCAGTGGGGAGGGCGGTACCTGATGGATGCCTGGCCTTTGTTCTTGATCCTGACCGCTTTGGGCCTGCACCGGGTGGACCGGCGGATGGGTGTGTTTTTGATCGTGCTGTCGGTGGCCTTCAATCTGTGGGCGAGCCTGCTGACGGTGGGTGGTTGGTGGCCGACGTGACGCGCAGTCGTCGGGCCTGTAGGATCTGACATCGGAGTGTTCGGATGTTGAGCTCATACTTGCAGTTACTGGTGTTGGTCAGGCACGGTCAGGCGATGAGCACCGAGGAAGACCCCTCGCGTCCGCTCAGCGTCACAGGTCGCCAGCAGTCCGAGAGTATGTCGAGCTGGGTCGCCCGGCTCGGCTTGCGGGTGGACGAGGTCTGGCACAGCGGAAAACCAAGAGCGCAGCAGACCGCGGAGATCCTGGCCAGGGGCCTCGGGCTTGCGCCGGCTCGAATACGGCCGGTTGCCGGTCTGTCCCCGGCGGACGATGTGGAACCGATTGCGGGGGTCCTCGAAGCGGATCGGAAACCCGTGATGTTGGTCGGCCATCTGCCGTTCTTGAACAAGCTCGCGAGCCGTCTCCTGACCGGGGACGCCGACCGTGCCAGCCTCCGTTTCGCAGAGGTCGGGGTAGTGGTGTTGACCCGGAACTCCGGCCGTTGGCTCCTGGTGGCCCTCATCAGCCCCGAGATGACATAGAGAGAGCTTGAGGGCTTGATCGCCCGGCACTCGCGGCTGAAGCTGCGAGCACGATGTGTGCAGGAACAGCCAACCACAAACGCGCAAAGACACGAAGCCTCCACCGTCCCAGGAGAGAAACCGCAGATCACGCGGATGAAAGCAGATGGGAGAACGCTGCCCACAGATGACACAGATCACCCTCCCGCCCGATGCAGGGAACAGGGAGCAGGGAGCACCACCCGTCCTCCCGATGACGACCACAGAGGCACGGGGGAACAGAGAAGTAGTGGGATGCACTGGCACCGAGGGCCACCGGGCGTCAAAGAAAGTCGTTTCGGGTGTCAGGTGGTCGATGCGAATGTCTCACCGATGACAGCGCCTCGTGCGGGCGTGCCGTCTTTGACAATGTTGGGAACCGGGCCGCAGCACAGGAGATGACGTCAGGGCCCAACATTGTCCAAGGGGGCACCCACGGGGAGCGCCTCGGGGACAGAGCGCCTCGGGTGTCAGCGAGTTGCCGCGAACGGCAAGTCGATGACATCGCCTCCTGCGGGAGTGCCGTCTTTCACAATGTTGGGGCCACCGTCGCAACGGCTGGGCGGTTCATCTGGGTCCCAACATTGTGACAGGGGGCACCCGCGGGGAGCGCGTGTGGGAGAGGGCGCCTCGAGTGTCAGACGAACGATGCGAACCGCAGGGTGAAGACCAACCATCGCGGCGGTCTAATCTCCCGCTGGCCGCCTCGGGAATCGCTCCGCGACGTACTCGTCGACGATCTCCAGGAACCCGGCGGCGAGCTCCTCCGCGTTGCCCTGCAAGGTGGTGACCTGCCGCCCGTCGACGTACACGGGGCACCTGGGCTCCTCGCCGGTGCCGGGGAGACTGATCCCGATATCGGCGGCCCTGGACTCTCCCGGCCCATTGACGATGCAACCCATCACCGCCAGCGTGAGGTCTTCGAAACCCTCGAACTCGGACCGCCACTGGGGCATGCGTTGCCGCACGTGGTCTTCCACCCGCTCGGCGAGCTCCTGAAATGTGGTGCTCGTCGTCCTGCCGCAGCCCGGACATGCCACGACCGACGGTGCGAACGATCGAATGCCCAGCGCCTGGAGGAGCTCACACGCGGCACGCACCTCGTCGCAGCGGTCTCCTCCGGGGCGGGGGGTAAGGGACACGCGGATGGTGTCTCCGATCCCCTGCGCGAGGAGCACCGCCATCGCGGCCGAGGACCACACCAGCCCTCTCGTACCGATGCCCGCCTCGGTCAGTCCGAGGTGAAGCGGTTGGCGGGTCTCCTCGTCGAGTCGTCGGTAGATCCGGATCAGGCTGACGGGGCTCGAGACCTTGCACGAGATCAGGATTCGGTCCGCACCGAGGCCTGTCTGGAGTGCCAGCTCGGTGGACCTTACGGCCGACTGGACCATGCACGCCTCGAGGACCCCGTCGGAGCTCAAGCCCAGCCCCTGATCGACGTTGCGCTGCATCTCACGAGTGACGAGCGCCTGATCGAGCGATCCGCCGTTGACTCCGATTCGTACCGCCTTACCGTTGTCCCTTGCGATCTCGCACATTGTGATGAAGTTGGCGTCGCGCCGGGCTCCGGTGCCCACGGTGCCGGGATTGATGCGGTACTTGTCGAGGGCCTGGGCGCACTCCGGGTGCGTGGTCAGGAGCTGGTGGCCGCCGAACTGGAAGTCTCCCACAAGGGGCACGCTGCAACCGGCATCGTCGAGCCGACGGCGGAGCTCCGGCACGGCGGCCGCGGCTGCGGACTCGTTGACGGCGAGCCGCACCAGCTCCGCACCCGCCCGTGCCAACTCGAGGCACTGGGCGGCCGAGGACTCGACGTCGGCGGTGTCGGTGTTGGTCATGGCCTGGACCACGACCGGAGCTCCGCCACCGATAACGACATTGCCGACGCGAACCGGGGTGGTGTTGTGGCGCGTCACCTTTCTGGCTCTAGTATAGGAGGGGTGTGGGCGAGAATTTCGGAGAAGGAGTCTGCGATGCGCCTCGACGGCGTTCACGTGCTGCTGAGCTACACATGCCTCTATGAGTGTGACCACTGCTTCGCGTGGGGCAGCCCGCGTCAGGAGGGGACGCTGTCGTTGGCGCGGCTCGACGACATTCTGCGCCAGGCGCAGGACATGGCGACGGTGGACTGGTTCTACCTCGAGGGCGGCGAGCCGTTCCTGTTCTATCCCGTGCTGAGGATCGCTGCGGAGAAGGCGGCGCGGGCGGGCTTCAATGTCGGCCTGGTGTCGAACGCGTACTGGGCCATCGAGGTGGAGGATGCCGTCGAGTGGTTGCGGCCGTTCGCCGGGATCGTGCGCGATCTGTCGATCAGCAGTGACGACTACCACGGGGGAGAGGATCACGGTCGGTTGGCGAGGAACGCACTCGATGCGGCTGCGCGGCTGGAGATCCCGGCGTCGATCATCGCGGTCGCCCAGCCGGGAGATCTGGAGGCGCACGTGACGGTGGGCACCCTGCAGGAGGAAGGCGTCGCCGTGATGTACCGCGGTCGCGCCGCCGAGGCGCTCGCCGACCAGGTGCCGTGGCCGACGTGGGATGGTTTCACCGAGTGTCCGTGCGAGGACCTTCGGTCGCCGGGCCGAGTGCACCTCGACCCGCTCGGCAACGTGCACATCTGCCAGGGGATCTCGTTGGGAAACGTTTTTCAGCGACCGCTGCGCGAGCTGTGTAAGAGCTACGAACCCGACGCCCACCCGATCGTGGGTCCACTGTTGCACGGCGGCCCTGCCGAGCTGTGCCGGCGGTACGAACTCGACCTGGGCGCTGGTGCCGCGGACGCCTGCCACCTGTGCTATCTCGCCCGGGTCGCGCTGCGTGATCGATTCCCGGACGAGTTGATGCCGGACCAAATGTATGGCGTCGTGGACGACGGCTGACCGGGACCGGTCGAGCGCGGCTGCACACGGCTGGGAATGCGAGGGGCGACCGCGCGTAGGTGCAGATGGAGGAACCGTCATGGTGATTGTGACGAGGCGTAGGGCCGTCTTCGCGTTCGTGATCCTTCTCGCGGCGGGAGCCGTTGTCGCGGCCGATGAGCCAGACATTCATCAGGAGGCGACAGAAGCCGCGGAGGCGTGGCTCGAGCTCATCGACGCCGGGGAGTACGACGACAGCTGGGACACCGCCGCCAATTACTTCAAGAGCTCAGTCAGGCAGGAGAAGTGGCGGGAGATGGCAGCAGCAGTGCGAGGTCCACTTGGCCGTGTGCTGTCACGTGAGGTGAAGGCCACCGAGTACCGCACCGAATTGCCGGGAGCTCCTGACGGCGAGTACGTCGTGATCCAGTTCGCGACTTCGTTCGAGAACAAGAAGACCGCCGTCGAAACCGTGACCCCGATGCGGGATGGCGACGGTGCCTGGAGGGTGTCCGGCTACTTCATTCGGTGAGGCCGGGTCTACCTTCGACGCGCCCTCTCCCCGAAGCGCTCCCCGTGGGTGCCCGGCATGACGTTTCGATGCCTCGGGGTCACGCGACATTTGCGGCGGAGGAGGGCCTCGAAACGTCAAGCCCGGCACGCCCGCACGAGGCGCTGTCGGCGGCCTACGGTTCGCTTCGACTGGCTGACACCCGACGCGTCCTCTCCCCGAAGCGCTCCCCGTGGGTGCCCGGTACAGCATTTCGAGGCCCCGTTGCCACACGATCCCCCGGCGATCGTGGACCTCGAAATCCTGTACCC
>JBFELO010000113.1:0-14550 GCA_041552055.1 Candidatus Sulfomarinibacteraceae bacterium
CCTCGGCGGTGCGACCCTCCGGCATCAGCAACACCCTTTCGGAGGCGACCGGACCGACCGTTTCGAGGATCTCCAGCACCTCCGGCACATCGTCTCGTTCCTCGACGACGAACTTGAGCTGATGCTCGGGGAAGCGCTCGAGAAGCTCGCGCAGTTGCTCGAGATCTGATCGCCGACGGCGATGGCGCGCCAGCCACGCTCCTTGCGGGTCCGAGTTCGAGGTCTTCGGAGACAGCGAGAGAAGATCGCACTCGAACTCCGGGGCGAGCGTCCCGGCCGTTTCCACCGTAACGTGCAGCCGGGCCTCTCGCAACCTGCGGGTCAGTTCACCGATCTCGCGCTGGAGCAGCGGCTCTCCGCCGGTCACCACGACGTGCCGCAGGTGCGTCGCCTTTGCCTCTGCAACGAGCCCGGCGACGGAACGCCGAGCCCCCTCGGGCAACCAGGAGGTGTAGGGAGTGTCGCACCAACGACAGCGCAGGTTGCATCCCGACGTGCGAATGAACACGGAGGGCATCCCCACCAGCCCACCTTCACCCTGGAGGCTCACGAAGGTCTCTACAATGTACACCGGCCCGAGGGTAGCAGCTTTCCTCTTGACATTTGACTCAGTTGGGAGGTCCCCAACAACCCGTCTCCGTTTCCGTATCCGTTTCCGTCTCCGAATCCTCCCGCGGTTGTTGACGGGGAAACCGGGCACGGAGACGGGCAGACTCAGTCTTCCGGCGTCACCTCACCGGCATGAAGATGCCGCCACAGATGGCTGCCGAGCCTGGGCCCCAGGGCGCGCTGAAGCTCCTCGACGCCAGCCTGCTGCACACCCCTGACCGACCCAAACCGGTTCAGCAGGGTCCGTGCCCGACCTGGTCCGATCCCCGGCACATTGATGAGCTCGGTGGCGAGGGTCCGTTTACGGCGACGACCCCGGTGGCGGCTCACCGCAAACCTGTGGGCCTCGTCGCGTGCCTGTCGCAGCACGAGATGAGCGGGGTCCGAACGGTCGAGCCGCAGTGGTTCCCCCGATCCCGCCAGCCACACCAACTCCTCCCGCTTTGCGATCGCGACCACCGGAATCTCGACGCCCAGGGTGTCGAGTGCCGCCATGGCCGCGTTGAGCTGGCCGACACCCCCGTCGATCAATACCAGATCGGGCAGCTCGAGTCCCTCGTCGCGCAGCCGACGGTAGCGTCGCCGAACCGCCTCGGAGATCGCAGCGAAGTCATCCACACCCACAACATCCTTGATGTGAAAGCTCCGGTACTGCCGCTTGTCCATTCGTCCGCCCCGCCACACCACGCACGATGCGGTCGTCTCCTTGCCGCCCGAATGCGACACGTCGAAGCACTCCACGCGTCGGACCGGGCCTGTCAGGCCCAGCGCGTCCCCGAGTCGCCGCTCCAGATGCTGAGCCTGACCGAGCGCCGACCGGAATCGGAGCTCAAACGCGGCCCGGGCATTCTCGATCGCCAGGTCCACGCGACGCGCCCTGGGACCTCGCCGCGGGGTCGTCACCGACACCTTGCGGCTTCGGCGGTGCGTGAGGTAGGCCTGGAGCAGCTCCCGGTCCTCGTCAGGGATCTTCTGAGCGCACTCGACGTTCCCGGGGATCGCCGGATTTGCCTCGTAGTACTGGGCGATGAAGGAGCTCAGAACGTCCGCACCGGTGACCTCGCCGATCCCCTCGAAGTGGAACTCCCGCTTGTCCACCAGCTTTCCATCACGATACGGCAGCACGCACACGGTCGCGCTGCGGCCGTCCGCGTGCACCGCGAACACGTCGGCATCGCCGCGACCCGGCTGCTCGACATTCTGACGTTCGTCGATCCGACGCACGATCGCGATCAGGTCGCGACACTTCGCCGCGAGCTCGTAATCCTCTCGCTCCGAAGCGGACCACATGCTGGCCTGGAGCCGTGGCACCAGCTCACGGTGGCGGCCTTCGAGGAACAACCGCACATCCTCCACAGCGGCCGCGTATTCCTCCTGGGTCGTCAGTCCCTCCACGCACGGCCCGAGGCATGCCTTCATGAAGTAGTACAGACATGGCCTCGACAGCCCACCGTCGATGTCGATCTGGCAGGTCCGGACCTGGAAGTGCGTCCGAGCGAGATCCATGAGCCGGCGCGCCATGTACTGGCCCATGAACGGACCGAAGTAGGCCTGTCCGTCGTCGCGCACCCGCCTCGTGTACTCGACTCGAGGCCACTCCTCGCCAGTGGTGAGCTTGAGATACGGATAGGTCTTGTCGTCTCTGAGCAGGACGTTGAAGCGCGGGCTGTGGCGCTTGATCAGGGTGTTTTCGAGAATGAATGCCTCGACCTCACTCGCGGTCACGGTGAAGTCGAGCCTCCGCGCCCGATGCAGCATCGCCACGGTTCGCTCCGGAAGGTCGGATCGCCCGAAGTAGGACAGGACCCGGTGGCGGATGTTCTTCGCCTTCCCGACGTATATGTCCCGACCTCGGCCGTCCTGAAAACGGTACACTCCCGGCTGCTCCGGAGCCTGCCGGGCGCGCTCCACGAGGGGATGATCAGGGCTCACGTGGACAGCCTAGCGGCTTTGCCGGCGCGGTGGAAGCTCGGATTCCACCAGTGGGACTCCAGATTCAATCGGTTCAGCTTTCCGGAACCAACCCGAGTCGTATCAACGCGCGCCGTGCCGCCCGCTGCTGGGCATTGCGCTTGCTCCTGCCCTCGCCGCGGGCGATGACCTCGCCGTCCCAAACGACCTCGAAGGCCCACGTGCGGCGGTGGTCGGGACCGGACGCCCCGACCTCCTGATAGTCGGGCACGGGCAAGCCGCGCGCCTGCGCCGCCTCCTGGAGCGCCGTCTTCGGATTTGCCAGGGTCAGCGTGCGCTCGTCGAGATCCTCCACGTCCTCCGCGAACTGCTGACGAACAAAATCGAACGCCGCCTGCCAACCACCGTCGAGGGCGACCGCACCGATCACCGCCTCGAAGACGTCCTCGAGCAGCGAGTGGCGCTCACGGCCGTGACTCATCTGCTCGCTCGGACCGAGCTCGACGAACTTCTCCAAACCCAACAGAGCCGCCATCTCGGACAGAGTGGATGACCGGGCGAGGTGCGCCCGCATCCGCGTCAGGCCCCCCTGGTCGAGATCCGGGAATCTCTCGTAGAGCATCAGGGCGAGCGCGTGCCCCAGTACGGCGTCGCCGAGGAACTCGAGACGCTGGTAGCTGCCGCCGTCCGTCGCCGCCGATGCCGAGCCGTGGCGCACCGCCTGTCGCAGCAACTCCCGGTCCTGAAAATCATGCCCGAGGATGCCTTCGAGCTCGGCGATCCGGTCGCTTTCCGCCTGCACCATGGAGCAATCTTACCCCTGATCGTACTCACTCCCGTCCGGGTTCCGACGTGCTTCGGCTCTGAAGTCGGGCAGCGACGCGGCCCATAGCGGCGAGGATTCGGTCGCCGTGGCTCCCCGGCCAGTAGACCCGGCCGCACCCCTGGCAGCGTTTGAACCGATCAGCTGATCGGAGAACGTACGGCGGCACGTCGTGCGCCACCGTGCCGGCATCCGCGGGTTCCAGCTCACCGTTGCACTCGCCGCACCGCGCACGGCCGAGGCCGACCATCGGCCGCACACCGAGGCGCCCGAACACCTCGACGAGCTGTTCCTCCACCCCCTCCGATCGCAGCAACATTGTCCGCGGACCGATCGCCGCGAGCTCCCGGTCACGGGTCAGCAGCCAGCGGCTCTCGGAACGGGCGCGCTCCGCCAGCAGGCGATCCTCGGTCGACGGATCCATGTATTCTGCGTCGTATCCGAAGAACCTCAGCCACCGTGCCAGGGATCCGAGCATCGCGTCACAGACAAAGCGAGGCATGTCGGAATCTTAGCCTGCACCATGCCGACCCCCAACAGTCATTCCGCCGATTGCGCAGCGGGATCCCATCCACACCCCCTGATTCTAGATGCTGGATGCTGGATCCCCCGCCCGCCCGATTCCAGTCTCTCGTCGCTGGTCGCTGTCCTCTCTACCCCCCACCCAATCCGGGGTCCGGGAACCTGGATCCGGGGACCGGCTTCGGTGTCTGGCCATCGACCGACTGGGGCCTGAACTGATCGTCAGCAGCGATACGTGGCCGTTGCCATGGGGATCGCAGGCCTGGCAAAGCCAGGCCGGAGAGGGGGACGGCTGGCTTACGGCCACTCGCTGGTGACGGTGAGTCACAAGCCGCGCAGCGGCGCAGTAACTCTGAACTCTACTTCAACGCGCCCTCTCCCCTTCATGCACCCCGTGCGCACCCGAGTGGCTGAATTCTCTTGTCGCGCATCCGGTCGCGAGCTCTTGGGGGCGCGCAGAGGCTGCTCGTCTACTCGATATAGCCGAGTGCTCGGAGACGTTCGAGGGTTTCCTCGTGGCCACCTACCACGAGCGATCGGGCCTGGTTCCACCACAGGTACGTGCCCGGGGCAAGGGGTGTGTTGCCGGGCGACTCGAGATCATCGATGGACAGCGGCGAATCGACCGTCACTCCACGCCACGTCGCGGCACCATCCAGAGGCCGTACCCAGGGCGGTGCCGGATCCACCGCCACCGCCGCCGCGCACACGGGGTACGACGCCGAACAGCTCACCAACAGCCGATCTCCGTCGCGCAGCACCGTCATGGGCGCTCGGCTCCACGCCTGCACGACCCCGACCTCGCCCTTCACCTCGGTTGCCACCGCCACCGCACCGCGCCGCCCCCAGACCATGAGCTGCAGGCCCGGCACCATGCGGCCTGCCGAGCTCGCAAACGCCTGCCCGCACCGGTCCATCAGGCGGTCCGGGATCGACCGCGGATCCTGCTCACCGGGATCCGCCTCGAGGTCGAAGTGGAAACCACCGGCGGGCAGCGGCTGCCCTTCCTGCATCGCCGACCTCGCCTGTGCGCCCAGGTCACCCTGGGCCGCCATGCGCAGCACCACCTTGTCGCGCCCGTCGAGCCAGGACCAACGCATCGGCCCGCCGCCGAAGGTCGAGCTGATGATCGGCGGTGCGGATCCGCCATCCAGGAGCGACCGCCCGACCATGCCGGTCGTCGCTTCGACCCCCATCAGGGCCAACACTGTCGGACCGAGGTCGAGCAGCTGGACCGGGTCCTCGATCTCTCCGGACGGGACCCCGGGACCGGAGACGGCGAGCGGTACCCGCAGCGCCTCCTGAAACAGGTTGAGCCCGTGCCCCCAGGCTCCGTGCTCCCCGAGGGCCTCTCCGTGGTCGGAGGTCAACGCGACGACGGCGGAGTCGGGCAACTCGTCCAGAAACGGCCCCAACACCTCGTCCACGTGTCGAACCTCTTCGGCGTACAGCCGCTTCAACAGGACCCTCTCCTCGTCCGAGGCCGCACGCCTTCGCAGCGCCAGCTCGGCGAGGTCGGGCGCGGTGATCTCCGGATCGGAATGACTGCGGTATGGCTGGTGGGGGTCCATCAGATGGAGGTACAGAAACGCGTCTTCGCCCCGGTGGTGGGCAAGCCAGCGGCGGGCTTCCGACACCACCCACGTCGCATCTGGGTGCGCGGCAGGAGCCCGTCCATCCGGAACCATGTAGCTGGCAAAACCACTCGAGAAACCGTTGAGGGCGTGGATCGTGTAGTTCGCGACCACGGCTCCCCCGATGAAACCCGCGGCCTCCAGCCGGGACGCCCAGGTGGCCACCCCCTCGGGCACACCGATCAGATCGCCCTCGGGTGCCGTCAGATCGAGCACCGGCCTGGATGTGAACAGCGATGCCACCGACGGGAGCGTCCACGAACAGTTCGCGGTCGCCCGCCGCCACCAATTTCCATCTGCAAATGCTCTCGATATGCGCGGCGTGAGCGTGGGCGTCAGGTGATCCGCCCGCAGGGTGTCCACGAGGATGACGATCAGCAATCGGGAAGAGGCCAGCGGTCGACCGATCCTCGGGCAGCCGAGCACGACGCCCGAGGAGGCGTCCACCGTGTATTCACCGGCGGCGAGGGTGATCTCGAGATCGATCCTGGCTCCCGCCTCCAACTGCCACCTGCGCGATCCTGTCGGTCCATCGAGCCGAAGCGTCGCGGGACCGTCGCCGAGGTTGCGGACGGCGCTGCGAAACTCGGTGTCCCCTCGATCGACCCGGAACCGCGTGCCCCGGGCCTCGAGGCCGAGGGCCCACTCCCGCCCCCTGTGGTGCCACTGCCAATCGTTCCGCCTCAGCTGCGTCCAGCCGTCGTGCCCCCCGGTGCACGAGGCAAAGATCCCGCCGATCGCGAGCAGAAGCACGAAGGTGAAGCCGACCTGACGCACTGCGACGACATGGTATCAGCCGGACGGCCGCGGGTCCCTCCGGTGCGGCACGGGACGGCCGCCGCCTTCTCGCGGTTGGAGCCGGCGGTTCAGGGGACGGTCGTCTTTCGATACACGGTGAGTCGCAGGCCGTGGTCTCCCGGCACTCGGGCCACTGGCCGGTACGATCGAGCAAACCTCCGGTCACCGACGATACCCGCGAAGAACTTGCTCGTCTCGAGATGGACGAGATAGTCGGGTTGGGAGTCCCAGAATCCCCAGGCGAAATCACCGATCGCGACGTGGGGCGTGATGTCCGGCGTGACGAGTCCCACGAGGTCCACGATGCGATTGTCGGTGTAATACCCCAGGTAGCCGATCTCGTGGTAGGCGACGCTCTCCGCCGGCTCGGTGTGGTCGCGCAGCCAACGGGCGAGTTCGGAGTACGCGAGGTGCCTCTGTGAGGTCCGAGGGGTCAGTGCCGCTCCCACCGTGGGGACGGCGAGCCACAGAACCACCGCGGTGACCACGACGGCCGAGGCTATCGCCCCCCATCGAAAACGGTGGCACAGTCGCACGACCTTCGCAGCCGCAGAACCGAGCCCGACCCCGAGCAGTAGCGACACCACGAAGTAGACGGGCAACGCGTACCACGGGTATCCCGCCACGCCGAGCAGCGAGTAGCCGCCGACGTAGGCGACCATCCACGCAACCGGCACCAGCAACGGGCGATGGCGCAACACGACCACGACCAGTCCGACCACTACCAGCAGGTACCACAGGCCGAACGCCGGGACGCCCGGCAGTGCCATGCCCCTACCCCAGCTGGGCATCCACACCCCCAGCAACTGCTCGAGAAATGGTCGCCACAGCCCGGACGCGCCCTGCGCGACCTTCGCTGCCAGGGTGTTGGGGAGCACGCCTCCGAACGTGACCTGTGCGTAGAGACTCCATGCCAACACGGGAATCGCGAACCCGATGCTCAGCGACAGCACACCCGACCGTGATCGGTCCTTCTCGAGCTGGAATCGCGACTCGCGCCTTTCGGCGACGACGGCTAGAGTGAACAGGATTCCGAACAGCAGCGCGCCCTCACCGCGCGTCAGCAGCAGCAGAGCCGATACGAAACCGGCGGCGAAGAATCTCCCTCGGAAAAAGAGCCCGGTCGCAATCATCAGAAGCAGCGCGAAGAGGTACGCCTCCATCTCCAGGTGTCTGACCCAGCCGGTGGCTGCCATGACGAGGCCGACGATGGCGGCACGCCACTCGGAGAGAAGAAAATCGCGGCGAAAGACGTAGCAGCACCACACAACACCGACCCAACACAAGGCCGACACGAATAAGGCCAGCGTGGTCAGGTCGACGAAGGGAATGCCGGCTCCGACCGCGGCCACCACGATCGCGTACAGCGGGGTCGTGGTGCCGAGCACGGGCGGTGGGTGGTTGAATACGAAGCCATCACCGCGGGCGAGGTTCTTGGCGTAGGTGAGCGTGATGAGCGCATCGTCGCCCAGCATCGAGGGATCGACCCGCGTCGCCGCCCACAGCGGGAAAAAGCTGGCCAGCACCAGCACCCAGATCACAGGGTTGAGCAGTCTCTCCATCGTCCTCCGGCAACGTGTATTAGAATACCGCGTGCCATCGCGCGACTCGCGTCGTCGGGCAAACCCCTCGTCAACGCGAGGAAGGGAGATCGCCATGTCCTCAATAGAAACCACGCCCGAACGCGTCCAATCCGTGTACGACACGAGCCGCGAGCGATTGGCGGTCGTCCGGCGCCGCCTGCAGCGACCCCTCACGCTCGCCGAGAAAGTAGTCTTCGGCCACCTCGCCGACCCCGAGGGTGAGCATCTCGAGCGCGGCAAGGCCTACATCCAACTCCAGCCGGACCGGGTGGCGATGCAGGACGCGACAGCCCAGATGGCATTGCTCCAGTTCATGCTGTCGGGTCGCGATACGACAGCGGTTCCGTCGACCGTGCACTGCGACCATCTGATCCTGGCGCGCTCCGGCGCGGTGGAGGACGTCGAGGCCGCGATCGACCTCAACCGCGAGGTGTACGACTTCCTCCAGTCCGCGTCTGCGCGGTACGGCATCGGATTCTGGAGACCGGGATCCGGGATCATCCACCAGGTGGTGCTCGAAAACTACGCCTTCCCCGGCGGGATGATGATCGGCACCGACTCCCACACCCCGAACGCCGGCGGTCTCGGCATGATCGCCGTCGGTGTCGGCGGTGCCGACGCGGTCGACGTGATGGCCGGTTTCAACTGGGAGGTTCTGCAGCCGGAACTCGTCGGTGTCAGGCTGACCGGCTCCCTCCAGGGCTGGACCGCACCCAAGGACGTCATCCTCAAGCTGCTCGGCATCCTCACCGTGAAGGGCGGCACCAATCGGATCATCGAGTATTTCGGCCCTGGTGTCGAGTCGATCTCCGCGACCGGCAAGGGCACGATCACCAACATGGGCGCCGAGCTCGGCGCCACCACATCGGTCTTCCCATTCGACAAACGCATGAAGACCTACCTCGATGCGACGAACCGGGCGCGCATCGCCACCCTGGCCGCGGCGAACCGCGATCTCGTGACACCCGATCCGGAGGTGGAGGCCGAGCCCGAGAAGTACTTCGACCTCGTGGTCGAGATCGATCTCGAAGAACTCGAGCCCCACATCGTCGGACCACACACGCCGGATCTGGCGCGACCGGTGTCGCAGATGGCGGCGGACGTGGCGGCCCACGGGTATCCGGATGTCCTCAGCGCCGGCCTGATCGGCTCGTGCACTAACTCCTCCTACGAGGACATCTGTCGCAGCGCCGATGTGGCCGAGCAGGCGCTGTCGCACGGTGCTGGCCTCGAGGCCGCGCTCTGGGTGACGCCCGGATCGGAGCAGATCGAGGCCACCATCGAACGGGACGGCCAGATGGCGACCCTGACCCGACTCGGCGCCACAGTGCTCGCCAACGCGTGCGGCCCGTGCATCGGTCAGTGGCAACGGAAGGACATCGCGAACGGCGAGCTGAACTCCATCATCTCTTCCTTCAACCGTAACTTCGCCAAGCGCAACGACGGCAACCCGCAGACCCAATCGTTTATCGCGAGCCCGGAGATCGTCGTCGCATACGCGCTCGCCGGGCGTCTGTCGTTCAATCCGTTGACCGACGAGATCACCCACGATGGCGGATCGTTCAAGCTCGAAGCCCCGAAACCCGCTCCGGAGATCCCGGCCGACGGCTTCGTGTTCAAGGCCGACGGCTTCGTAGCTCCACCGGCAGACCGAAGTGAGCTCGACGTCAAGATCCGCGACGGCTCCAACCGTCTCCAATTGCTGGAACCGTTCGCCGCGTGGCTGGACGACGACTTCGAGCAACTGCCCGTCCTGCTCAAGGCACTCGGCAAGTGCACCACCGACCACATCTCCCAGGCCGGCCCATGGCTCCGCTTCCGGGGTCATCTCGACAACATCTCAGACAACCTCTTCCTCGGGGCCGTGAACTCGTTCGCGGACGAGCCCGGTCACGGCATCGACGTGGAAACGGGCGAGACGGTCTCTCTTCCGAAGCTTGCCCGATCCTACAAGGAACGCGGCATCAGATGGATCGCCGTAGGCGACGAGAACTACGGCGAGGGCTCGTCGCGGGAGCACGCCGCCATGGAGCCCCGACACCTCGGCGGCGCGGCCGTGATCTCGCGCTCGTTCGCCCGCATCCACGAGACCAACCTCAAGAAGCAGGGGATGCTGCCGCTGACATTTCGGGATGCGGCAGATTACGACAAGATCCGCGTCGACGACCGGATCTCCATCACCGGGCTCGACCGGCTGGCTCCGGGCGCGCCACTGACCGCGGTGATCCACCACGCCGATGGCAGCAACGAACAGATCCAGCTCGACCACACGCTCAACGCCGATCAGATCGAGTGGTTCAGGTCGGGGTCAGCCCTCAACGTGTTGCGGAACATGTGAGGCCTACCAGGGATCGTCGGTCCGGATCAATCGGCGGTCCGGGCTGACGATCCGCCGGTTCGGGATCATGCCCGCACGTCCGCTGTCGACATGACGCGAACGGACAGCCCGTATCCCGTATCCGTTCGTGCCCGAGCCGCCCTGCAAATCCCGTGAAGATTCGGATACGGAGAAGGAGACGGGACTCTCGAGACCATTGACGGTAATTCTCATCTCTGCAAACATCCCCGGGTGGGCTCTCTGCACCAGTCCGAACCCGTGCGACTGGCGGTCGTCGACTACGACTTCCTGGACCGGTTCCTGCCGTACGAACTGCTGCTCGCGCAGCGACGCGCGATGGTCTGGGGCACGCTCGCCGCCGAGACCTTGCCGGACGCCCATATCGGGCTCTACCTCGTTCGACTCGAAGCGCTGCCCGATCATGTGTACCCGACCCCCCACGACGGCGCCGAGGCGATCGCCAACCACGTGTCAGACCTGTTGCGGACCGTGCTGAGAGAATCGGATATCCCGGCCAAGATCTCGGAGTGCGAGCACGTGGCGATCGTCCGAGACGTCGATCCCAAGTACGCGTTTACGATCGCCCAGCGGCTGCTTCAGCTGGCGTCGGACTCACCGCTGCTCGCCGGGGCCAATCTCCGAGCCTGTGTCGGGTACATCATCTATCCCCTCTCGTTCCAACCGAACTACCCCGTCGACCGCTGGGAGAACTTGATCGAGCTGGCGCGGCGGATGAGTCGGAGAGGGAACAGCGGGACCTCGGCGTCCGGATACGGGCTGCTGCGTGGGCCCCACATGGAGGAGGCAAGCATTCCCGAGTCGGACCTCGTGCCGCTCGCTCTCCAGAATCCGGATTCCCTCGTCAGGGCGGGCATCCTGCAGATCCAGCGGATTCAGCTGCTCGCCCGAACGATCGGCTCCCGAACGAGATTCTGAGGCGAGCCAGTCACCCGGGCCCGCGAGAGTCAATCGCCGAAAGGACCACGTTGAACGATTCGACGACCCCCTCTCACCTGCCGCTGATCAGGCATCTTTCTGAGAGCCAGCAGCGCGACGTGCTGGACGCAGGACACGGCAAGTCGCTGCGCAAGGGCGATGTGTTGTTCCACGAGCAGGACCCCGCCGAAGCGATGTACGCCGTCCTCACGGGCCAGATGAAGCTCGTCAGATACTCGCCGGGCGGCAAGGAAATGCTGCTCCACCTGGTTCGGCCAGGCCAGACGTTTGCCGAGGCCGCGTTGTTCGGGTCGGGAACCTACCCGGCGACAGCCGTCGCGCTGTCGGAAACGCGCCTCTGGTGTCTGCCTCGTCAGCGGTTGGAGGAGCTCATCCGACGTTCGCCCGACCTGGGGCTCGCGCTGGTGGGCTCGATCTCGGTCTGGACCCGCAAGCTGGCTGCCAAACTGGAACTCCTCACCCAGCGGCGGGTCGAGGAACGGCTCGCCGTGTACGTGCTCGGCCGGTCCGGCGGTCGGGATCTCCAGGCAGGCGCTTCGATCGCGCTCACCGAACCGAAGAACCTGATCGCCGCGCAGTGCGGCACCGCCCCGGAGGTGCTCTCGCGCACCTTTCGTAGGCTCGAGGACGAGGGCATCCTCGAGGTCGACGGGGAGACGATGCACATCCTCGATGTCGAACGCTTGCGGGCGCTCGCGGAGTGGATCGATGATGTCGGCTAGCGCGGATGGGTGTAGATCGGTGAAGCGATCTCGGGCAGCCGGCGATGGTACTCGGCCTCGGTGATCTCGGTGTGCCAATACCCCGCGATCCGGAAGCCGGTCACCACCCCGAGGTAGAGGACGACTGGACACACGTGGGAGCAGAACGACTTGGCGACCACGGCAGACATCAGACAGATCCCGACGAAGATGGCGAGTCCAGCCGGATGAACCGTGTCGATGACGCCGGTCAATACGAGATGTCGCAGCGCCGGCGTGCCGTCGATCGGCAGGAACGCCTCGACCCCGGCGGGGCGTGAGACGTCGGGCCATCGCCCCGCGATGTGGGGGATGACCCACAGGGTGAACTGAACGCCTATCGCCACGGTCGCGGCCGCAGCGACCCACTGAGTCACCCTCCGAGCTGGCAGCACCTTCGGCGGCTTCACCATCGGCCCTCCAGGGAGGATCATGGCTGGAGTCGGGAGCCGCGGCCTTGACCCTGGTCAATGAAGAACTTCCAGGGCGCGTTTCACCTCAACTACGACTCCTCGATGTGGTACGGCTACACCAAGATGAAGAAAGACCTGGTGGAGATCCGCGAGCTGGATCGGGAGATGCGGGCCAGACACACGGAGTAGCCCAGACTCTGGGACGGGGGGAGGTTTCGCCCGTCTCCGTCTCCGAACCCGCTTCCGTTTCCGACGTCCACACAGTTGTGTCGGGCACGGAGACGGGCACGGGTAAGGGGCTCACAGCCTCCAGAGCAGGTAGATCACCGGGACAGACAGTCCTGCCAGGAGCAGCCACAATCCGCGGCCGCCGAGGCCTTTCTTGCCGCTGATGATGAAGATCCCGGTGCACGCGAGCACCAACAATCCCGCCGCGTACAGATCGGCGAACCACGTCCAGAACCCCTTGCCGTGATTGAGGTGGAGGTAGTTGAGCTCGAAGAAACCGCCGCGCCGACGGGCCAGCTCATCGTACACGCGACCCTCAGGCAGGGTGACGGTGATCGTCCTGCCGTCGAGGAAGACCTTGATCAGATTCGGTGACATGCGCACGACTGACTTGGGCTCCTCGGCGATCTCCATTCGGCGGAGCACTTCATCCGCCACCTGGTTGCGATCGCCGTCCTGAAGCTGTCCGAGGTCGCGCGTCTCCGTCCGGAGCACGTAGTTCGGATTCCAGTCCTCGACGTGGTTCACCGCGATGCCGGAGATCGCGTACAGCACCGTCAACCCGGCGAAAAAGTAACCCACGTCGCGGTGGGTGGCGATGACCAGCCGTCGCAGCCGCATTCCGTCAGGAATGGATGACCGCGCCGGTTCCCCTGATCAGGTAGACCGTGTTGTCCTGAATCGGCACGTCGCAACCGGTCTTCCCGGGCAGACCCTTTTCACAGGGCTCTCCGGGTGGGTGCGAGTGGCTTGCCGGCTGCTGTTCTTGACGCGCGGCGCGGGCCGCTACCTGTTCAGGCGTCAGCGCGACCGCTTCGAAGATGCCCTCGGCGGAAACGGGCTCACCCATCGCGGCATAGGGGAACACGATGACCCCGTCCTCCACCTTGATTCGGATCCCCTCGCCGGTGTCGGGGTTGGTGACCTGTATCCAGCAGCCACGCTTCTTGCACACCCCGGTGATGACACCGTCGACCCGAACTTTTTTCCCGACGAAGGTTTCCGGTTCGCCCAACAGACGCGACATCGGTACCGGATCCTGGATCGTGACGCCGTCACCATAGACCGCCCCGGCTTCCTCTCCGCCGGCAACGATTGCCGCCACCAGCACCACCATCGCCATCGACACGAGAATCCGTTTCATCTTCGACCTCCCTCGCTCGGCGTATGCTGACGCCTGCCGGCTGACATGTCAATCGCCCCCCCGGTCCGACCCGACGAACAGCCCCGGCCGCACCGACCGCAGTGACAGCCACCGAGACCCGGCCACGATCAGGTGGTCCAGGACCGTCACCCCCATCGTCTCCCCGGCCCGCGCCAGACGCCGAGTCAAGGCGAGATCGTCCCGGCTCGGGTCGAGGTCTCCCGATGGGTGGTTGTGGTACAGCACCAGACCGGCCGCGTCGTCCAACAGCGCTCGGCGAAACACCTCGGCCGTGTCGACTGGCGCCTGGGTGCGCGTCCCGACCGTGAGGCGGTGTGACCCCAGCAATCGGTGCCGCGAGTCGAGGCAGAGCAACCCGAATACCTCACGCCGCTCCGACTTCAGACGACAGGCCAGGTACGCCGCGGCACCTTCGGGTCGGTCGAGTCGCTCGCCGCGTCGCAGCTCTGCTCCGGCGAGGCGACTGCCGAGTTCGAGGGCGGCGAGCAGGGTGGCAGCCTTGGCAGGCCCGATACCGGGCCTTCGCACGAGGTCTTCCACGCACAGCCTCGACACGCCGGCCACGCCGCCGGCCTCCGCCAGCAGCTCCTGCGCGGTCACGGCCGCCCCATGACCCCGTCGGCCGGTGCGCAACAACACGGCGATCAACTCGGCGTCGGACAGCACCGTCGGGCCGAACTCGAGCAACCGCTCGCGGGGGCGCTGGGAGGACTCCATCTCGCAGATTCGAAGACCCATTCTTCTTGACTCCTCCGCCGCTGCCGACGACAAAGCCGGCGCCGGCGGTCGTGTTGCCGTAGACGGCGCTGCTGTGCAGGGACAGCGTCGC
>JBFELO010000114.1:0-14485 GCA_041552055.1 Candidatus Sulfomarinibacteraceae bacterium
GAGATCGAGCCGACCGGTGCCGACATCGACTGGTTCCGGTTCGGTGCACATGGCGGCAAGACCCTGGTGGCGGAGATCGTCAGCGGCGAGCTCGACTCACTGATCGCGCTCTTCGACGCCTCCGGAGCCCTGGTCGACTTCGACGACGACGGCGGCGCCGGCCTGCTGTCGAAGATCCAGGTACTGGTTCCTGCCGACGGTGATTACTTCCTGGCCGTCACGACGTTCCCCGATTTCGGCCTCACCGGGGCCGGCGGCAGCGGCGGCCGTTACGTGCTGGACCTGTTCGAGCTGGACGGGTTCGTGCTCGACTTGAGTGACGACGACTTCGAGGAGGTCCCGCTCGGCTTCACCTTCCCGTACCAGGGGGCAGACTGGACGAACGTCTTCGTCAACTCCAACGGCAACCTGACCTTCGGTGCGGGCGACACCGACTTCTCGGAGAGCGTCGCCGACTTCTTGGGCGGCGAGCCCCGGATCGCACCGCTGTGGGATGACCTGAGCCCGAACCAGGGTGGCGAGGTGAGCGTGAGCTACGGCGCCGGTGCGATGACGGTGACCTTCGATGCGGTGCCGGAGTTTCTCGCCGGCAACTCGAACAACTTTGCCGTCACGCTCCGCTCGGACGGTTCGATCACTGTTGCGTACGGCAACATCGACGCGACCGACGGGCTCGCCGGCGTGACGGAGGGCGGCGGAGCCGCCGACCCGGGCGCCAGCGATCTGTCGTCGTCGGCGACGTGGCCCGCGGCCGGCACGACCTACGAGCTGTTCGGCGGGGGCAACCCGAACGACACGACCGGGCTCACGCTCGACTTCCTGCCGTAGCGTGGAACCGGTTCCATGACCAACCCGGCGGTGGGCCTCGGCCCACCGCCTTTTTTTCATTTTTCGGAGTCGAGTGAACGAGGGGTGCGCGGCTCCTGGTGGTGGTACAAATGGAAGGTGGCGGCCACGTAGCCGCGGTCCTCGCCGGCCGCGACGGCCTCCCAGAACGGGCGCCACCGCGTCGCCAGCTCGGTGAGGCCGCGGTAGTTGTAGAGCGACTCCGGACGTGCGGCGAGCACCGCCGGCACCAGCTGCTCGATGGTGGCGTTGACCGCGTACCAGCCCGGCTCGATCTCGTCGCTGGGGCCGACCAGGCGGGCGTCGGGCAGGTAGGCCGCGAGCACCGCCGGCTCGAGCACCGGGTACAGCACGTGAAGTGAATCGATGTTTCGCCGACGCGTCTCCTTGGCGAGCTGGATGAAGTTCTGGCCGTACTCGAGGTCGCCGCCGCCGAGCGAAAACCGCGTCGGGTTGCTGTCCCCCAGCCACCACGTGTTGGTCGCACTCATCCACAGCGGCGCCAGGATCAGGCTCTCGACCGCGAGGACGGCCACCAGGGGGATGAACGCGGCACGACTGCGAGCGACCCCCAGCGCCACCGGCAGGTAGAGCATCGGTACCACCGGCAGCAGGTGCCGCACGCTCAGGTTGTAGTTGGAGGTCATCGCCGCCGCCAGGTACATCGCGACGGTGACCAGCAGCGGAACGGCGAGCCTCGGAACCTCCAGCCGCGGCTTCCCGGGAGATCGTCGCCGCCACCACAGGATCGCGAGCACAACCGCGGCCACCAGGATGGCGACCGGTGTCTTCACCAGCAGCACCGCCGGGTAGTACCACCACCTGCCCTGGGAGGTGACGGTGCCGAAGGCGTACGAGGGATAGACTCCGATCCGGTCCTGGGTCACGATGCCGACCGCACCGAGCAGCCACTGGGCGAGCCGTGGGTCGGCCTCCTCGACCGCCAGCAGCGGCCCCTCGAGAGGTTGCATGCGGTCGGTGACCTTGAGGGTGCCGGCGGCGCGGCAGTAGCTGCGGATCGTCTGACGTCCGGCAGCGCTGTCGTAGCGCCAGTTCGCCGCCGCGTAGGTCGCCTCGACCAGGCCGACCGCGAGCGCTGCGACAGCGACCAGGTGAGCGATCCGGATCCGAATCGGGCGAGCCGCCATCAGCAGGCTGATCACGACCGCCGGCACCAGCAGCAGCCCGGAGAACTTCACCGAGATCGCCACTCCGAACGCGAGGCCGATCAGAGCGGCGTTGCCGAGGGTCGGGAGTCGCACGTACCGCGCGCACAGCACCACGGTCGTGACGAACGCCGCCGCCACTGCGGTGTCGGTCTGGAGCAGGGAGAGCTGCGGCACGACGCTGAACGACAGGGCGGTCAGGAGCGTGAGCACGAGGCCGCAGGCGGCACCGCCGAACTGTGTGCCCAGCGCGTAGCAGGCCGCCAACAATGGCAGTGCGAAGCAGCACAGCACGAGCAGCCGGCCGCGGAGCACGACCCGCTCTAGCACGTCGGGATTGCGATGGGCGAGGTTGATGGCCTGTCGCCACTGCTCGACGCGCGCCGGCGGCACGAGCGGGCGATCCTCGAGCAGCGACGGTGCCGCGGCGATCAGCTTGACCAGCGGCGGGTGCTCCAGGTTGAGGAGGTTCTGGCCGTACCTGACGGCCTGGTGGCCGGCCACGAGATGGTAGGCACCGTCACCGGTGAGGGACTGCGCGCGCACCGCCGCCAGCTGCAGCCCGAGGGCGACCGCGGTCCCGGCGGCGGCGATCGCCAGCCGACCCCGGAACCAGGACGTGACTGTGCGGGAGGTTTCCTGCATCAGGGTCGAGCGTAGCGAACGGTGGAAATCGCCGTCAAGGACGGCGATGCCGGAGCAACGTCGCCGACGTCTTGGGGACCCCTTGACATTCAAGAGTAACGAACATATGTTCAAAACAGGGAGGTGCCGTGGGACGGCCGGAAAAGCTCAGGAGGGTCGGATGCGTGGCGCGGGGGCGGGCATTCAAGCCGGTCGGCCGGCGAGCCGCCGGGCTGGACGTGGCGACGCTGCGCCTGGACGAGCTCGAGGCGCTGCGGCTCGCCGACCTGGAGGGCCTGTACCAGGAGGCGGCAGCCGAGCGCATGGGTGTGTCACGACCCACCTTTGCCCGCATCCTCGCGCGGGCGCGGTCGACGGTGGCGAGGGCCCTGATCGAGGAACGACTGCTGGTGGTGGAGGACGGACCGGTGGTGGCCGGACCGGCCGAGCCGCTGCCGTGCCCGGTGCACGGCGGTGGGCCTCGCCGGGGGCGCGGCTGCCGTTGCCGTCGCGACCGGGGAGGCTCTGTGGGCAGTACGGATGCGTTTCAAAGAACTGTAAATGGAGGAGACGGAGATGACGACACTCGCGATTCCGATGCGTGACGGGAGGTTTTGCGAGCACTTCGGCGGCGCCGAGGCGTTCGCCTTGTACACGACCGAAGACGGTACGAATTCGGTCGACGAGCGACGGACGATGAGCCCGCCCGAGCACGGACGGGGCGTGTACCCGATGTGGCTGCGCCAGCTCGGAGCGCAGGTGATCCTGGCCGCAGGCATGGGACCGCGGGCGGTGGGGATCTTTGCCCAACACGGCATCGAGGTGGTGCTCGGAGTCCGGGGGGAGGATCCGGACCTGATGGTCGAGCGCTACCTCGAGGGGACGCTGAAGGCCACGGGTGAGGCGTGCCACGAGCATGGCTTCCACGACTGCGGCCATCACGAGCCAGGCGATGGTATCGGCTGAGGTGGGCATCGCGCCAACCACCAGAATCGGATCAGTTGACTGGAGGATGACGTGAGAAATCAGAGTCGAGGTGGCGGGGCGGATCAGGGTGGCGGCGGAGGAATGGGCCATGGTGCCGGCGCCGGAAGAGGTGGTCTCGGGATGGGCGGGACGTGTCTGTGTCCCAAGTGCGGCCGGAGGCAGGATCACCAACCCGGGCTACCGTGCATGCAGGAGCGCTGTCCCGAGTGCGGCACTGCGCTGGTCCGGGAAGGCTCGCCGCACCACCTGGAGATCGATCGCCGCCGTGCCACGTCCGTAACCGAAGAGTAGTCACCAGACACACACGATGTTCTGCTGCGGTAGAGCATCGCAGAGGCCGGATTGCTCGGCGTCCCCATCGGACCGCCGAAGGACTGGACGCCGAGCTGTGACGAACGGGCACCTGGCCCGCGGCGATGCGAGCCGAGCGAGCACCGGACCCGCGTCGCGTCAGCCGTGGGTCGGCAGGTCGAGATCGGTGGCGCGACTGGCGGCCCGAGCGAGGTCGAGGGCGGCTGGGCGATGGCGCCGATCGGCCTGATTTCGAAAAGCGCTGTGCCCTTCCTGAAGCCGGGCCGAGCACGGATCGTCGGCCGACACGCACGGGCCGCCGTTGTTGATGCACTCGAGGAGACGCTGCGGCGTTCCGAGGTCTGTCCAGCCACACGGCGGTACCGCCAGCACGTGCAGCCGCTCGTTGACGAGTTGCAGGACGCGTTTCGAGAAGTCGACGGTCGGCAACTGGTCATACAGCCGGAGCAGAACGTGGTGGGGCCTGTCCCACGAAACGAACTCGAGTGCAGACCTGAACCGATCGACCAACCACGGCAGCGTCCGGCGGAAGTGGTCCATCAGGGTCTCGCCGGTGGCGACAAAGGTGAAGCTGCTCCACAGGGCACCGCTGAGCATCAACTCGTGTGCGAGGTGCGCGTCCGGCTTTTCGACGAACGACGTCACGACCCGAACCGAACCTTCAGCGTCGGGCGAGGGCGTGATCCAGCCGTACTCGGTGTCCGGTCGGTCAGGCTCCATTCCGAGCAACACCAGCTCGTTGGGTCGCTCGTCCACGTGTTCTACCGCCTCCAGCAACGAGGCGCTGAGCGTCTGCTCGTCTCGGACGTAGTGATCTGACGGCGCCACGACGACGCGCGCGTTCGGGTCGCGGTACAGAATCGACGTCAGTGGCAGCAGGACACCGCACGCGGTCCCGCGATCACACGGCTGCACGACGATGTTCTCGGGTGGGATGTTGGCCAGCTCGGGCTCCCACCACCTGCGATGTGCGGCGGCGACCACGACCAGGATGCGACGCGGCTCGACCACGGCCTCCATGCGCCGAATCGTCGTTGTCAGCAGCGAGGGTCCCTCGAACACCGAACAGAACTGCTTAGGGATCACCGTCCCGGTCGCGTCGGCGGTGAGAGAGTGCAGTCGCCGGCCGGAGCCACCTGCGAGAACAATCCCCCATCGCGCCCCCAGTGCGCCCATGACGCCTCCCTTCTCCGATCAGCCGCCCACGTCGGTGTCCGCTTCAAGGCTGCAAGGCCGCGTTCGAGGTGGCAATCAACGAAGATAGTGCGACTAGATCTCAAAGTCTCGTGACCCGAGTCACTCTCCTCATGGCCTCCAGTGGAGGCCGCGGACGACGACGCGGAGCGGGCCCACCGTTGAAAGTGTGCGGCGGCAGCAGCAATCCCCGGCGCGCCGTGGCACGAGCCTGCCAACCGGTGCATTCCCGCCGTGTGACCGCGGTCAGTTTCGCTATGCCCTGCCGGGGCCTAATGTTGAATGCAGGAATCAACCGGAGACACACGCGCGCACAGGCGCATCGAAACGGAGGGTCGATCATGATGCGAGTTTCAGATGTCAGATCCAGGAAGACTCACCCGGGGGCACGATCGACGTGCGGTCAGGGCGATACTTGTTGCGCAACGGGCCACGACGGTCGTTCAAGGTGATGAGTGCCGCCGCACTGGTCGCCGCCGCGGTCGGCCTGGGCGCCGGGGCGCAGCCGTTCGGCAGTGCGTCGCGCGGTCGCGAGGTGCTGCGCAGTCGGGACTGCCTGAGATGTCACTCAATCGGTGGCGCGGGCTCCGGGGCGGCCCCGGACCTCGGCCGGCGGTCGATCGGCGAGCGTCATTCGCCGACGGAGATCGCAGCCTCGATGTGGAACCACGGCCCGGAGATCTGGCAAGAACCGGCCGGCGAACGACAGCAGGCGACGGCGTTGACAGCTCGCGACGGCGACGATCTGCTGGCCTACTTCTGGTCTCTGAGGTACTTCGACGGTCCCGGCGAGGCGATTCAGGGAAAGCAGGTGTTCGAGGACAAGGGCTGTGCCGGGTGCCACGCGCTGACCACGTCTGATGACATCGGCGGAGCGCCGGCGGTGTCCGAATGGCAGGGTCTGAGAGACCCAGTGGAGTGGTCCGAGCGCCTCTGGAATCACTCGGCAGAGATGAGCCGATTGTTCGAGGAGCGGGGGTTGAAGTGGCCCCGGTTCAGCGAGGAGGAAATGACCGACATGCTGGTCTACCTCCAGGGGCTCGCCTCGACGCGGCAGCAAGCGCGCACGCTCACACTGTCGAATCCAGAGGCGGGTCACGCCGTGTTCGAGGCGAAGGGTTGTGTCAGCTGCCACACCCTGGGCTCCGCGAGACAGTCCGTCGCGAGGTCGGGGGGATCCCTCCAGGGCTTTCAGACCATGACGGGCTTCACCGCCGCGATGTGGAACCACGCCCCCGAGATGCGGGCACGCGGTGCCGAATTTGGCATCGAAACGCCGCAGTTCACGGTCGACGAGATGCGCGCCATGATCTCGTTCGTGTACTTTGGCGGCGGCTTCGAGGATCGCGGAAATCCGAAAGAGGGGCGTTCCCTTTTCGTCAAGAAACAGTGCGCGTCGTGCCACGGGGAGTCAGGGTCGCTCGCTGGTGGAACGCTCGGAGAAGGCAGAGCATCGGCGGCCCGCATGGTCGAAGCCGTGTGGTCCCACGGACTGGAGATGCTCCACGAGATCGAGCGCCGGGGCGAGCAATGGCCTACCTTGTCGGCCCGCGACGTGGCGAACCTGGTGGCCTTTCTCAACGAACCGAGGGGTTGAAACACGACGAGCAGCCGGCGAGTCTGAGCCGTGGCCGGTCGGCCGCTGGGGGAAGCGTTGACCCGAGGTCACGGCAGCTGGCGACGAATCGACTCTACCGGTATGTGAGGAACCTCAGATCGCGAGGTTCTTCGTGTGCAGGGAGAGGTGTGTCGTCACCAAATCGTGGGTCCCGGCACAATAAGGTGATGATCGACATGCTGAATCGGCCTCGTCTGCGTGTGCCTGGTACGTGAATGTGCGACACGCACCGCACGCTTGACGGTGTGAAGGTTCAATCCGCAGTCGATCAGGGAGCCATCGATGGTCGCAATGCCTGATGCCGACCCCTACCACGAATACAACACGGAGTTGATCGCCAACGTGCATCCACCGGACTGGGTCAATCCCGAACCGGATGGCCGGTACAACCTGGTCGTCATCGGAGCCGGCACCGCCGGTCTGGTGAGTGCAGCCGGGGCGGCCGGGATGGGGGCCAAGGTGGCTCTCGTCGAGCGTCACCTCATGGGCGGCGACTGCCTCAACGTCGGCTGCGTGCCTTCCAAGACCCTGATCCGAGCCGGCCGCGCCATATCCGACGTGCGCTCGGCCGCGCGCTTCGGAGTGCAGGTGCCGGAGGGCACAGGAGTTGATTTCTCCGAGGTCATGGCTCGGGTGTGCCGGATCCGGGCGCAGATCAGTCCCCACGACTCGGCCCACCGGTTCCGCGACGAGTACGGGGTCGACATTTTTCTCGGCGGTGGCCGCTTCACCGGACCGGACACCGTCGAGGTGGAGGGCGCGACCCTCCACTTCGAGCGCGCGGTGATCGCCACCGGCGCCCGGGCATCGGTGCCGCCGATCCCGGGCCTCGTCGAGGCCGGCTATCTGACCAACGAGACCGTGTTCAACCTGACCGAGCAGCCGTCTCGTCTGGCGGTGCTCGGCGGCGGCCCGATCGGCTGTGAGCTCGCCCAGACCTTTGCGCGCCTCGGCTCAGAGGTGACGATCATCGAGATGGGGGCACACTTCCTCCCCCGCGAGGACGTCGACGCCGCCTCCGTCCTTCGTGCGGCGCTCGAACGCGACGGGGTGAACGTGCGGCTCGGCACGACCCTGGAGAGAGTCGAGACCGAGGGCAGAACAAAGGTGCTCCACCTCGCGACCGGCGATCGGTCGGCGACCCTGGAGGCTGACGCGATCCTGGTCGGCGTGGGACGCACCGCCAACGTCGACGGTCTCGGCCTCGAGACTGCAGGCGTGCGGTTCGGAGCGCGAGGCGTCGAGGTCAACGACTTCCTCCAGACCTCGAACCGTCGGATCTACGCCGCCGGCGACGTCTGCTCGCCCTACAAGTTCACCCACGCCGCCGACTTCATGGCCCGTGCCGTGATCCAGAACGCCTTCTTCTCCTTTGCCGGCAGGAAGAGGGTCAGCTCGCTGACGATCCCCTGGTGCACCTACACCGACCCCGAGATCGCCCACGTCGGCCTGTACGAACGCGAGGCGGAGGCAAAGGGAATCGAGGTGAGCACGTTCACGGTGCCGATGTCCGACGTCGACCGCGCCATCGCCGAGGGTGAGGACGCGGGCTTCGTCAAGATCCACGTGAAGAGGGGCGGCGACCGGATCGTCGGTGCCACCGTGGTGGCGCGCCACGCCGGAGAGATGATCTCGGAGCTGACGACCGCCATGGTCGGCGAGGTCGGTCTCGGCACGCTCGCCTCGGTGATCCATCCCTACCCGACCCAGGCCGAGGCGATCCGCAAGGCGGGCGACCTCTACAATCGCACCCGACTCACCGAGGGCCGAAGCAGGGTGCTGCGCCGCTACTTCGCCTGGCGACGTTGATCCGACACGCGTGCGCTGGCCGCAGCCTACAGCGCTTTGCCAGAGGGCATGTTCTGAAGGGAAGAAGGATGGAAAAGCTCGAAACGGTCCCCAACCAGGTCCGCGAGCACCACGGGAGCATCCTCTCGAGCCGGGATGACCTGAACACCGGCGCCCGCCGCTCACGGCAATGGTGTTTATCGTGATCATCGAGGATAATCCTTGGATCGAAGCGGCCAGGTCTCGTCGAACGAACCCATGGGTAACCGAGAAGGAGGCTGTGTGCACGCCGACAATCGAGTGATCTCCAGTCCCGAACCGGAACACCAGGCGAACGCCGGCCGGGCATCAGTGACCGCAGCCGCCCTGGATGCCGCCCGATACCGCCTTGCCGCGACCCGGCTCCGGATGTCGCCCCTGTGGGCCGAGATCACCGGGTTCGCGCGATGGCTCGAGGATGATGCGCTGCCGGATCGTTTGGAGACCGTCCAAATCCGGTTGGAGGACGGCGGGCCAACGATTCTCGGTGACTCGGACCGACAACCTGCCGGCAGCTGGAACCGGCTGTGGGGCTTCCTCCGCGGTGTCGGCATCCGTGAGCTCGAGCTGGATCCGCGCCTCGAGAGTAACCAGGTGGTCGACGTCCTCACTCTGATCTACGCCGAACGGCGGGCGTTGCACGACGGCTGCGGGCCGCGGCGACCGTCACACCCCGCAGCGCGCGTTCTGTCACCGGATGGACTTGACCTGGCCTGCACCGTGACCCGTCTGGACAGGGGTCGGCTGACGATCTCCTACAGCTATTGCATGACGCAATTCAGCCGGCTGGTCAAATGGTTCAAGGAGCGCCAGACACACCTGCGCGACCATCGCGCCCTGTTTCGAGCGGCGCCCCGTTACGCCGTGCTGGTCGGGATGGGCCCACTGGCCGTCTTTCTGCTGTATGCGCTCCACGTGAACTGGATGCTGCTGCTGGTCTCCAGCCTGCTGGGTTCGGCGGCCATGTTCGGCGCCACCTACGTCTTCTTCATGACCGTAGGCAGTCTGGAGTACGACAACGAGGAGAAGTCCCACACTCTCAAGCAGGTCAACGCCCAGCTCAAGGTGTACAACGACAGGATCCGTTCCGACATGGACCGGGCACGCATCGTCCAGCAACGGCTGCTGCCCGACCTCGGCGCTATGCCTCTGGCAGATCGGCTCGAGTGGGCTGCGAGCTTTGTGCCCCAGGAGCAGGTGGGCGGCGACTACTTCGATGCCTCGCCGACGACGCAGGGCCACGTGGCGGTAGTTTTTGCCGACGTCAGCGGTCACGGCCTGGGTGCCGCACTGGTCACCGCCATCATCAAGACCACCTTCGAGGGGTGGTTGGAACGAGAGGACGGACTTGTCTCCTTCGTTCGGCTCCTCAACCGACATCTCTTCGAATTCACGCCGCTGCAGAGCTTCGCCGCCGTGGCGGTGGGGATCTACGACCCTGACCTGCGCACGTTCTGCTACTGCAACTGCGGCCACAGTCCGTACCCCTACCTGATAGCAGCGGCGGACAGGGAACTCCACCCCCTCGATGCCGCCCAGGAGATCATCCTCGGGGTCGACCCCGAGATCGATCCGCAACCCGCCACTGTCAACCTCGAGCGCGGGGACACGCTGCTCTTCGCGACCGACGGGATAACCGAGGCGCGAGACAAGGACGACGAAGAGTTCGACGAGGCAAGGCTCGAGCAGTACCTCGCAGGCCACCGCGAGGTGCCCCTGCGGAGCCTGGTGAGCGGTCTGGTGGACGCGGTGCAGCAGTTCACCGGTGGGGCCGAACAGGGGGACGATCAGACCATATTCGCCGTGCGCGTGCGCTGAGCCGGTGCTCACGGACCTTGTGGAATCTCAGCGTGACCCTCGGGTGGTGCGCGTCCGTCTCCAGCAATCTTCACGACCCTGGCTGTAACCGTCTGCCGAGGGTCTGCACAGCCAGGATCAACGAATGGAGGTCAGTATGGATTTCAGAGAGACAGTCACTCGAGTGAACGGTCTGGTGAAACGCGTCACCGAGACGGTTGGTTTCGTCGTACCGCTGGCGACGCGCATCGTCCTCGGCCTCGCCTTCTTTCAGGCCGGCACGGGCAAGTTCCGGAACTTCGACAACGTTGCTGGCTTCTTCGATTCGTTGGGGATCCCGTTCCCCACCTTCAACGCCGGCCTGGTGGCGTCGATGGAGACGGTGGGGGGGATCATGCTCATTCTCGGGCTGTTCACCCGCTTCTTCGCCGGCGGGCTGACCGTCACGATGGTCGTGGCCCTGTTGACCGCACACGGTGCCGAATTCCTCGCCTCCTGGAGCCGCGCGGCGGAGACGTCTCCCACCGACATCACCGCATTCACGTTCCTGCTCTTCCTGCTGTGGCTGGTGTTCTACGGCGCCGGCAGGCTCAGCCTCGACGCCGTGCTGCGCCGTCGGTTGCAGCTCGAACCTCGGGCCGCCGGCGAGTCGAGCTCGGTCGCGGCCTGAAGTCGACGCGGTCGTGATCGGTAACCATTTTCGTGCGGACCGGCAAGAACAGTCGACTTCTATTGAGACGAAGACTCAGTCAGAAACACACGAAGACGGACGGATCCAAAGAACCGAAGAACCGAAGAAAGGGGCAGGCATGAACTCGAAGGTCAAGAGAGTGTTGGTCAACGCGGCCATGGCGGGGATGATCGCGGGCGTCGGCGCCATGACACCGGCGGTGGGGTCGGCGTCGCCCACCGGCCCGGGTATGAGCCAGAACAGCTGTGGCGGCAAGGACGGCTGCGGCGGCACGTCGGGGTTCGAGGCCGAAAACTCGGAGCGCCACGCCTGCAAGGGCATGAACGAGTGTAAAGGCCAGGGCAACTGCAAGTCGGGCGACAACGGCTGTGCCGGCAAGAACTCGTGCAAGGGCCAGGGCGGTTGCGCGTCCGAGGACGCCAAGCACGCCTGCAAGGGTCAGAACGACTGCAAGGGGCTCGGCGGCTGCGAGTCGGGCGACAACGGCTGCGCAGGCAAGAACTCGTGCAAGGGCCAGGGCGGATGCAAGGTTCCCGTCGAAGAAGGGACGGCTGCCTGAGGATCGATTTGAGGGGCGGGCCCCGAGGGCATTCTCGGGGCCCGCAACTCGTGGTCGTTCGATCGAGCCCTCCCAACGTGGAGGGTTGGCTCGAACGCGATACCGTTCGACCCTATTCGGAACGAGGAGGAGTGACCATGAGCGACAACCGTTGGAGTTTTCCGGATCTCGGGCTCGGCATCGGGCTGCGCACCACCCACTACGCCCACATCCTGTCGCAGGAGCCGGAGGTTGGTTTCTTCGAGATCTTGACCGAGAATTACCTCGACACGGGTGGCAGACCGCTGCACATCCTGGATCGGATCTCCGAGCGCTATCCGGTGGTGATGCACGGCGTTTCAATGTCCATCGGCTCCACCGACCCGATCGACCTCGACTACCTGGCAAAGGTCAAGGCGCTGGCAGAGAGGACCGGTGCGCTGTGGGTTTCGGACCACATCTGCTGGACAGGCATCCTCGGGCGCAACACCCACGACCTGCTGCCGCTGCCGTACACCGAGCAGAGCCTGCGTCACGCCGTGGCGCGCATCAGGACCGTGCAGGAGTTCCTGGAGGGGCCGCTGGTGCTCGAGAACCCCTCCACCTACCTCGAGTTCGCCGATTCGGACATGAAGGAGTGGGAGTTCGTGGCTCGGCTCGCCGAGGAGGCGGACTGCGGGTTGCTGTTCGACGTCAACAACGTCTACGTCTCCGCCTACAACCACGGCTACGACCCGGTGACCTACATCGACGCGATTCCTGGTGACCGCGTCTGCCAGTACCACCTGGCTGGCCACACGAACAAGGGCAGCCACATCATCGACACCCACTCGGACCACGTCCTCGACCCGGTGTGGGAGCTCTACGGTCACACGCTGCGCACCGTTGGCCTGCGGGCCACCCTGCTCGAGTGGGACGCCGAGATCCCGGCCTTCGAAGTGGTCCACCAGGAGGTCCTCAAGGCCGACGAGTGGCGTCGGCAGGAGGTGGCCCGTGCCGCATGACGCACCGAACCCGAGACCCGAGCTCGACCGCCTGCAGCGCTGGATGCAGGAGGTGATCGTCCACCCCGGCACGATCGCGCAGGCCATCGCCTCGCCCGGGGCGGAGCGGGAGATCCCGTCAGAGAAGCTCGCCGAGGTGGTGCTGCCGTCGCACTCCCTGAGCCCGGCCGAGCGTGTCGGCGTCTACCACGGTATGTACCTGATGCGAATGGAGGAGGCGCTGGCGGCCGACTACCCGGTGATACGGCACTTTCTCGGGGATAAGACCTTCAACGATCTGGTGCGGGAGTACGTTCAGAGCCACCCGTCGCGCAGCTACACCCTGAACCGACTCGGTGACCACCTGCCGCGGTTCTTCGCCGATCGGACCGAGTGGCCGCAGGCCGAGTTCCTGCGCGACCTTGCTCGGCTCGAGCTCGCCATGACCGAGGCCTTCGACGAGCAGGAGTTCTCCGTGCTCGGCGGCGAGGAGCTCGCGGCGGTGCCTCCCGAGCACTGGGAGCACGCCCGCCTGCGCCCCATCGCCGCCCTGCGGCTGCTGCCGCTCAAGTACTCGGTGGTTCCCCATCTCGAGGCCTATCACCGTGACCGGCCGAGCCCGACCCCGCGCCGGCGGGCGACGTGGATTGTGGTGTACCGCCGCGACTACTCGGTGCTGCGGCTCGAGCTGAGCCGCGCCGAGCACGATCTGCTCCGGACGCTTATCGACGGCGTCCCTCTGGGAGAGGCGCTGGCCGCCGCCGCGGACCAGAAGTCCGCCCGCAAGCAGGACCGGGTCTTCCGCTGGTTTAAGACCTGGATTGCCGAGGGGTTCTTCACCGGCGTCGACGTGAGTTCGCCTGCCGTGTGAGCACTCGACTCACAGGACGACGGTGTCGTCTGACGAGGCTCGTCCCCTCGTCACTCCACGACCCCGGTGTTCGGGTAGAAGGCACTCCAGGCGAACCAATACGCGGTCGTGACGGGGAGTTCCTGCAGCTCGCGCCCGGCGAGCGGGCCGCTCAGGGCGACGCCGCGGTCCAGGTCCCAGGTCGAACCCGTGGCGCGATCTCGCAACCCCCCGGAGCGCTCGGACGCGAGATCGAGGGCTTCACCGTCGATCTCCGCGATGAAGGCCCGCACGCCGCCGTCGGCACCGCGCCAGAGGACCACCGGGTCCTCTCCGAGTGTGGCGGTGACGAGGCTCTCGAGCGCAGTGTCGGCTGCCGCGAGCGCGTGCGGACCCCGAGCGACGCCGTGCACCAGGGCCTTGCCCGGCATCTTCTCCATCAGCCAGCGGGCCCGAAACAGGCCCATTCTGTCAGGGTCGTTGAAGTAGCTCTCGTAGGCAGAGCTCGTGACCGAACGGTCCTTCTTCAGCACCTTGGTCTCCGGATGCTCGCGCACCCAGGCCTCCCAGGTCGTCTGCACCGAGGGGATGACCTCGAGCCGTTGGCCGGCGGCGCTCCCGTGCAGCGCCTCGCCGGTCACGTGGCTCCACAGGGAGCCGGTCTCGAGGTCCTGCATGATGAGGCTGTTGCGCCACAGCTTGCCGGAGACGATGAAGGTGGAGGTGTTCTGTCCCAGCGTGCGGGCGTAGACCACGCCCGTGTGGCACAGCGGTCACCAGGTGGCGGCGATGGCCGTGCCGCCGATACGGTCGTTGACGATCTCGTGCGCGTCGAGCTGCCAGGTGGAGTAGGCGTGGGCCTCACCGCCGATGACCACACCGATGACCGGCTCGTTCGGCGACATCTGTGCCGCCGCCGCTGCTCCGGTGACGAACTCGGGGTCGCGAATCGCCGGGATGGCGTCAGGCTCCAGCACGGTGTACATGGGATCGCCATCGAACTCGCCGAACACGGTCGGCGCCTTCCTCTGCGCCGCC
Organism: Candidatus Sulfomarinibacteraceae bacterium; assembly: GCA_041552055.1. Taxonomy (GTDB): domain Bacteria; phylum Acidobacteriota; class Thermoanaerobaculia; order Thermoanaerobaculales; family Sulfomarinibacteraceae; genus JBFELO01. The sequence continues at coordinate 14,472 of JBFELO010000114.1, forward strand.
GTGATCGACGGCCA
>JBFELO010000115.1:0-14472 GCA_041552055.1 Candidatus Sulfomarinibacteraceae bacterium
CAAATGATACGGGTTGGGGGAGCAGTAAGCAGTGAGCAGGGGACTGGGGACCGGGATCTGGAATCGGAACGGACGGCGAGCACGTCGGGAGAGGAGGCGCCGAAGCCACGTTGGCGTCTCCGATCGCGCGTGTGGGTGCCAGGCACCCCCTTGGCTGGATTGGATTGTCCATGCCTGTGGGTACGACCGGGTGCCTGGCACCGGACCCGCTCATTCGCTCGTACCACGGTGGGTGCGCCGAGGCGCACGCCACTCGCGCCTCGTGCGGGCGTGCCGTCCTCTCGCTTTCTGCGGGGTGCCGAGTACAGGATTTCGAGGTCCACGATCGCCGGGGGATCGTGTGGCAACGGGGCCTCGAAATTCTGTGCCGGGCTCCCACGGGGAGCGCTTCAGGGAGAGGGCGCGTCGAAACCTCGCCGGCCCTACCTACTGAGAGACTACGCCGCGCGCAGGCGCTGCGCGCCCAGGTGCTCCGGTGGGTGGCCGAGGGACCGGCGGCAATCACGGGTGGGTGTGGGATCCGGCTTCGCGCTTCCGCGCTGCGCCGTGACACATCCAGCATCCAGCATCCGGCATCCAGCTTCGGGTGGGGAATTGGTCACGTCCGAGGCGAGACCACCGACAGGCCGGCCGACCTGGCGGCCGCAGCGAGCCGGTCGTCGTAGACCACCATCGCCTCGATTTCGTCGTCCAGGCTCAACGCAGATGCAAGGTGGATCGCGTCGAGGCTGCGTAGACTGACCGGGGCCAACTCGGCTGCGTGTTCGAGCACCTTGAGATCGACGGCCAGCAGGTGAACGGCGCGTACGACGTCGCGAGCCTGGGAGGCGACTCGCTTCGACTTGGAAGCACGGCGCGCGGCGCGAACCACCTCGACCGCAGCGACAGCGCTGGAAACGAGATGCTCGCGATCGGAAATGAAACGCACGAGCGCCGCGCTCTCCGGCTCCGCCAACACGAGCTTGACCAGGGCGGAGGAGTCTACGTAGAGGAGTCGGTCGCTCATCGGCTGCGCTGCTCGTCCAACGCGTCGCTGATGGTGACCTCGGTCTCGGCCTCGATGGGCGCCCCGAGCTCGTCGATCGAGCCGCGCGCCGGAGCGAGCCGGCCCTCGGCCATCAGCCGGGCGATCGGGCCGGACGCATCCGTGAGCGGCCCGAGAACCGCGACCGGACGGCCGCGGGAGAGCACGCGCAGGCGCTCGCCCTGGAGCACCCTGCGGAGGTACTTGCTGATGTTTTGCCGAAGCTCGCGAACGTTCACGTCGTCGGTGATGTCGTGCCTCATGTAGCACATGGTAGCACAACGAGGCAGCAGGAGGTCGTGAGCAGTCGGCAGTAAGCAGTAAGCAGCAAGCAGAGGCTCTGGGAGTCCGGTGGTCCAAGGAGCAGTAACCAGCGGTGGGTTGGGAGGCGTCGAGGACGATGAGCGGACAATCGCGCCACTGACTGCGCCTTCGGTGTCAGGCAGTCGAAGCGACCAGCAGGCCGACGACAGCGCCTCGTGCGGGCGTGCCGTCCTCTCGCTTTCTGCGGGGTGCCGGGTACAGGATTTCGAGGTCCACGATCGCCGGGGGATCGTGTGGCAACGGGGCCTCGAAATTCTGTACCGGGCTCCCACGGGGAGCGCTTCAGGGAGAGGGCGCCTCGAAGCTCCGCCGGTCTCGCCGATCAAGAGGCCTCGCGCGCAGACGGGGTGCGCGCCTACGCTATCAACCGTCATTCTGAGCGAGCGCAGCGAGCGAAGAATCCCCCGAACCCTCCGGAGCGACGACCCGATCGCGTCGGCGCTCTTGCTTGAGGGGATCCTTCGCTCCCTCCGCCCCTGTGGGCCTCCGTTCGCTCAGGATGACACGTGTTCTGGTGCGGGCGGTGGAGCCGCATAGCCGTACAGCCGTAAGGCCGCAAGGGCCGGGTGCGAGGGGGATCTGGAATCTGCCATCTGGCATCTGGCCGGCCTGGGGGTCACCACTCGCCGAAGAAGTCGCGCACTGCATGCTCGGGGTCCTCGCGCAGCATGGTGGTCGGGTCCTCGTCGGTCCACTCCTCGGGCAGGAGTCGGGCGTAGCGAGGGTCCTGGAAGCGACGGCACATCAGCACGATCACTCCGCGGTCGTCGTCCGAGCGGAAGATCCGACCGGCGGCCTGGACGACCCGGGTGAGGCCGGGGACGAGGTAGGCGTAGCCGAAGCCGTGGCCGTAGAACTCCTGGTAGTAGGCCTTGAGGAGCTCACGCTCGGTATTGAACTGGGGCAGGCCGGGTGACACGACGATGACCTGGGACAGCATGTCGCCGGGGTAGTCCACTCCCTCGGCGAAGATTCCGCCGAGCACAGCCAGGACGAGATGGGGGTCGCCGTTGGACAGAGCCTCGAGGAACTCGCGCTGCGTGGCGTCGGATGACCCGGGCTCCTGGAGCAGCAGTGAGTGGGTGGTGGGCGGCAGCCGGTCCGCCACGGCGGACAGGAACTCGTAACTGGGGAATAGGGTGAGCACATTGTGCCGGGGCGCCGCGAGCCGGCCGATCCAGGCCGCGATCCGGTCGAAGTGACGGTTTCGGTTGCGGTAGGTAGTGTCCACGTCCTCGATCGCCAGGACGAGCCGGTTTTCGGCCGGAAACGGCGACCTCACGCGAAGCTCGTCGGTTCGATGCTGGTCGAAGCCGAGCAGGTCGCGGTAGAAGTCAAAGGGCTCCAGGGTCGCGGACATGGCGACCGCACCGGCGCTCTCGTCGAGCAGCTGGCCCAGGAAGCGGGACGCGTCGAGACAGAAGATCTTGATGCGCTCGAGACCGCCGCGGCCACGAGTGGCGAGGTGGACGAACTCGTCACCGCCGAACATGAGCACGCGGTGGAAGCGCGTGAACGCGAGGAAAACGTCCATCACCGGGTCGTCGGCCACCCAGAGGTCGTTCTCGCGCTTGTACATGAAGTACGACAGCATGGCGCCGTCCCATTCGATCCGCTGGCCGGAGAGGCGCTCCCGGTCGAATTCGACGATTCGTTCTCCGGTCTCGCCGGCCGGCAGCGCCTCCGACACGACCTCCACGACCTCCAGGGCGAGGTCCCCGACCAGGGTTCGGAGCTGTCGGTAGACGGTGTTGTCCCGAGTCTGGAGAAATGAGCGCGCCCGCTCGAGGAGCTCCGTATCCAGCTCCGGGGAGTAGTACTCGCGACTCCTGTCCACGAGGTTGTGGGCCTCGTCGATTACGAGCACCGCGTCCCGCAGGGCGCCGCCGTGGAGCAGCGCGCCGAGGCCGATGTTGGGATCGAACACGTAGTTGTAGTCGCACACCACGAGATCGACGTCCGGCAGCAGGTCGAGGCTGACCTCGAACGGACACACCTCGTGCTCGCGTGCCGCGTGAAAGACGTCGTCGGGGTCCTGGTGGTGGTCGCTGTCGAGCAATCGCTTCAGCAGTTGCGTCCTGATCAGCTTGATGCCGTACTCGCGGGCGTAGGGGCAGAATTCCTCATGGCAGATGATCTCGGCGTTCGCGCACATCTTGCCCTTGGCGCGGAGCTGCAGCGAGCGGAACAGCCCGTCCTGCATCGCACGGGCGGTGTCGACCGCGATCTTCTGCTGCAGGGTCTTGGCGGTGAGGAAGAACAGGCGCTGGCCGCGTGACAGCGCGACCCGTAGGGCGGGGTGGAGCACCGCGGCGGTCTTGCCGCAGCCCGTGGGAGCCCGCAGCAGCAGGTGCCGACCCTGCTCGAGCGACTCGGCCACGGCGTCCGCGATACGCTCCTGGACCGGTCTAGGCTCGTCGTGTGGGAAGCGCAGCAGTTCGGCGGCCTCGCGCAATCGCCTCAGACGCTCAAGGCGGCGGCGTTCGGCCGAGACCAGCCGATGGACCGTCTGCGTCAGCCAGGCGAGGACCGACTCGGGATCCCACTCGACCTCCTCGTCCTCCATCGCGGTGCTGACGATGTCGACCAGGATCAGGCGCGCGCTGACCGGCTGGTGGTGCGGCGAGAGCATGAAGGCGTACAGCGCGGCCTGCCGGCGAAACCGCTCCATGCGCTCCTTGTGGTAGAGGTTGCGAAGATCGACCGCGAAGTGCAGAGTCTTGATCTCGTCGATTCTGACCGGCACCCCGTCCTGGTACGCGACGCCGTCGGCCCGGCCCGAGATAGCGAGGGTCCAGCCTTCGATCTCGAGTTCTGTCTGGGCGTGGACCTCGGCCTGGAAGTTCGCATCGCCGGTCGCGAGCTCGACCTGGACCCGGCGGTGAAGCTCCTGGCCCAGCCACATCCGCGAGAGCCCGGTGCCCGACAGGCCAATAGCGCGCTGACCGTCGTCACCGCAGAGGTCACGGACGCCGGCGACGATGCGGCGCTGCTCGAGGTCGATCTCCACAGTCACCGGGGCATTGTACGTGTTACGATCCATCTTCGATTTCGAACCTCGTTGGACAGGAGCTGAAGCATGCGACGTGCAAGACCAATTTGGCTGGGGTCGTTGTTGGCGTGCCTGGTTGCGTGTCAGCCGTGCCAGGACAGTCCCGACGCGGCCCGTGAGGAGATCCGGAGCGCCGATGTCGCCCTCGACCTGGCGGCGGCGGAGAAGGACCTCGAACGGTTCACGGACCTCATCGACGAAGAGGCCGTGTTCTACGGCGCTCAGGAAATCCACGAGGGTCGTGCGGCCGTGGTCCAGAACTGGGCGCAGCTGTTCGAACCCGGCGGCCCCACGACCCTGAGGTGGCAGCCGCTCGATGTGAAGGTGGCGCGCTCCGGCGACCTCGGCTACACACGCGGTCAGTACCAGCTGACGACAGTCGGCGAGGACGGTAGCACGACTCGATCGTCCGGGTCGTACGTGACGATCTGGCGCAAGTCGACCGGGGACGGATTGTGGCGGGCGGTGCTCGACATCGGGACGCCGCCGCAGCCGGCGCAGATGCCCGCTGAAGAGTGACCGCAGCCGTGCGGCGCAGCGTTTCGCCCGTTGGGGTACACTGTGCACACGCAGAAGATGGATGGAAGTGACGGGCGGATCGGCGCCGGGTTTGAACCACTCCCACACCACGGGGGAACAGACATGATCGGAGATTCCGGAGGGCCCCCTGGAGGGGACGCGCGGAAGATCGTCGAGCTCGATCTGAAGTACGAAACGATGCGCGATCTGCAGAACGAGCTCGCCCCGCTGCTGTCGAATGACGGGTTGTTCGTTCCCTGGGAGGAACCGGTCGAGACAGACTCGGTGGTGCGGTTCAGGGTGATGCTCCCTGAGGAGTTCACTCTGATCGAGGGTACGGGCGTGGTGATCTGGAAGCGTGGCGTTGGAGATGAGAAGGGCCCACCGGGCGTCGCGGTCCGCTGGGCATCGTTGCCGAGCGAAACGCAGGAAACGATCGACGCGATCATCGACGCCCACCTGGCATCCGGGGGCGTGCTGTTCAACCTGGAGCCCGACTCGGGAACGGCTGAGTCGTTCCCCACCGACGCGCTGGATCACCGGTCCCTCGACGAACGAGGAGCGGTACGCCGCGAGCCGGTGATGGCAGCTGACGTGCTCAACGATCTCGAGAGCGCGCGGGTCGAGATTCGAGGTGGTTTCGACAGCCCGCAGCCCCCACCGGCGTCGGGCGAACAGGGCACCGGCGGATCGCCCGAGGACGACTACCTGGCGTCGGTCGAGGCGCAGGTGCACGAGGCGATCGCGAGTGTGCGGGACAAGGTCACGCACGTGACCGAGCCGGTGGACCCGGATCTGATCGAACTGACGACGGATGTCGACGCCCCTACAGCCCCAACCACGACAGAACCCCATGAACCCGCGCCAGATCCAGACCCTGAGACGGTGATTCCGGATTTCCTGGACAGATGGCGACACGAGGTCGAGGCCGACGCCGGAGAAGGCGGGACCACCGAGCGCCTGGATTTCGAATCAGGGGTCCACGACGTCGTGGCCGATTCCATGTCCGTGCAGGCCGACGACTCCGGTGCCGGCGATGTCGAGGCGGCTCCAGGCGACGCCCCCGAGCCGGTCACCGAACGGCGGTGGTGGTTGGTGGCGATCGGTGTGGGTCTCGTCGTCGGTGTGATTGGTTATGTCGTCTGGCTGTGGTCGCTCGGCGGCGACGTCCAGGAGTCAGTTCAGCAGGTAGCGGAACAGCCGGCGGCCCCTTCGGAGGAGGTCGTGGACGTCACGGTCGTGCAGGAGCCGGAGTCCGAGGCAGGGGTCGTGGAGGAGGCGGACGCGGTGCCGCCGAAAGCTCCGATCCAGCAACCGCCTCTCGAGCCGGCCACCGTGGTGGTTTCCATCGTGTGGCGCTCGGGCGCCGACGGAACCGAGGTGGAGATTCGTGGCAACGGAACCATCGCGGAGTCCACGGTCGAGACCTTCGGGCTTTCGGAGCCGCCACGAATCCTCGTGCGCATCCGCGAGATCCAGCAGGAGTACAGCTCCTACGAGCTGCCGGTCGGAACGCCCGAGGTCGAGCGGATCCGCATCGGGCACCACCCGGAGCTCACGCCCCCGGCGTTGTACGTGGTGCTCGACCTGGCGCGGCCTGACGCCCGCGTGACCGGCGTATCGATCGACGGCGACACCGCACGAGTGACGGTGCGGTAGACGACAGCGCCTCGTGCGTGTCGGTGCCGCATGTCGGTGCCAGGCACGCTGTGGCTGGCGTTGGTTGTCCACGCCTGCACGGTCGACCGGGTGCCTGGCAACGAGTCCCCTCATTCAATTGTTCGTGGATCTGTTCGCCGAGGCGCATCCTACTCTCGCCTCCTGCAGGGTGCCGTCTTTCACAATGTTGGGGGCACACCCGCCGCAGTGGAAAGCTCGATCGGTCCCAACATTGTGACAGGGTGCACCCGCGGGAAGCGCGCCGGGGAAAGACCACCCCGGGTGTCAGACATTCGACGCGATCTGTAAGTCGACGACAGCCCCTCCTGCGGGCATGCCGTCCTTGACAACCTTGGTACCTGCTCCGCGCCGGATCCCAGCGCCATACAGGCTCTCGCCTGCCGGCGGCAGCGCTTGTGGCCGCAGCCGGGGGGTCAGAGAGGGAGGGGGGCGGCCTAACGGCCACGCGCTGGTGACGGCAGGTCACCGAGGCCGCAGTCCGCGAGTAACCACGGGAAGCGCCTCGGAGAGAGGGCGCGTCGGGTGTCAGCGGACCGACGCGAATGGCAGGCCCGTGACAGCGCCCCGCGCGGGCGTGCGGGGTACATCGTTTCGAGGCCGCCGTACTACGCGATTCGGCAGACGACGGGCCCTCGAAACGATGTACCGGGCAACCTCGGGGAGCGCGACGGGGAGACGGCGCGTCGGGTGTCAGCATCCGGGCGGGTGGAGGATCTGGCATCCGGGATCTGGAATCCGGGCGGGCGGTGGGGACATCACTCCTCGGCTTTCTCCAGCAACCCGATCAGCGCACCGCTCGGGTCCGCAGTGATCGCGGTTCGGCCGCCGGCGGGCAGCGCGGTCGGGAGTTGCCAGACCTCGCCACCAAGGCGCGCCACGTCGCCGGTGCGGTCATCGAGGTCGGAACACCCGACGAACGGGAGCCAGACGGATCGTTGGGGACTGCCCTCGGGGATCGAGATGATCCCGGCAATCTCCTGGTCGTGGGCCAGGAACACGCCGGAGCATGGGCCCACGACTGTCGCCTCCAGCCTTGGGGACCACCCGAACACCTCGGCGTAGAACAGTCCGGCTCCTTGCGGGTCGCGTGCCAAGAGCCCGTCCCAGCAGAACTGGCCGTCAGCGGGCGCTGGCGCATCGGCACCGCGTCCTTCGATGGACCGGAAGGGACACACCAGGGCGCCCTCCAGGTCGGCGATCATCGCGAACCTGCCGACCGAGGGGATGTCGGTGGCTCCCATGCGCAGCGTCCCGCCGGCTCCCTCTGCCGCCGTTGCCGCGCCGTCGACGTCGTCGACCGACACGTAGCCGATCCAGTGGGAAGGCACCCCCGCAGTTGGATCCAGATCGACGAAACCGCCGATCTGCCGATCCCCGGCGTGGATGATCTGATAGGTGCCGAGGTCGGACCCCATGTCCACCGTCTGGGGGTTCCAGCCGAACAGGTCCCGGTAGTAGGGGATGACTCTGTCACGGTCGGTGGTCATCAGGTCGTGCCAGATGAAGCGTCCGGACCCTGTCGTCATCGCCACCTCCCCGAGTATCGAAGATCCCGGTCAAGGGTACCCGATCGCTCGACGACCGGATTCCCTGCTATAAGAGTGCGAGCATGACGAGCTGTCCCTGCCTGTTCGTTTCCGACCTCCACGGGATGGCGGACCGTTACCGGAAGCTGGTCGAGGTGATCCGCGGCGAGCGGCCGACGATTGTTTTCCTGGGTGGCGACCTGTTGCCCTTCGAGTGCGACTGGTCGCACGGTGACTTCACGTCCGAGTTCCTGATGACCGAGTTCGAGACGCTGTCGAACGAGCTCGGAGAGGACGCGCCCAGAGTCATGCTCATCCTCGGCAACGATGACCCCCGCATCCACGAGGCCACGATCTTGGAGGCGCAGAGGCGCGGTGTCTGGGAATACCTCCACATGCGGTCGACGGTGGTCGATGAGTTCACGGTCTTCGGCTACGGCTGCGTTCCGCCGACCCCGTTCCAGCTCAAGGACTGGGAGCGCTACGACGTCTCGCGGTACGTGGATCCGGGGTGTGTGTCGCCGGAGGAGGGTTTCCGGACGGTCCCGATGTCAACCGAGGAGACCCGGCATCGCACCATCCAGGAGGACCTCAAGACGCTCACCAACGACCGGGATCTCTCCCATGCCGTCATCCTCTTGCACACCCCGCCGTACGGGAGTCCGCTGGACCGTGCGGCGCTCGACGGTCAGACCGTGGATCACGCGCCACTCGATGTCCACGTGGGAAGCATCGCGGTGCAGCGGTTCATCGAGGATCGACAGCCGCTGCTGACGCTGCACGGGCATATCCACGAGTCGGCCCGCCTGACCGGATCGTGGCGGCATCGGTACGGTCGTACGCACGCATTCTCGGCCGCCCACGACGGCCCCGAGCTCGCGCTCGTACGCTTCGATCCGCACGACCTCGACTCCGCGACGCGAGAGCTGCTCTGACCTGTGTTCCAGTAGAACCCGAGCCACCGGACGAGGGGAGGTCAGTCCGGCGCTCCTTTGGCGCTCTTCGATTTCTTCTGCGATAACGGGAGTTCGACAGCGGCGTCGGTGACCGCATCGATCTTGGCCGCGAACGAGGTGCGGGCGGCGAGGTCCTCGTCGGTGACGAAGTGGACGTCGAGGAGCTCGGGGGTCTGATAGCCGGTGCGCAGGTAGTTCATCTCACCGAGACACAGGCTCCAACCCTTCAGCCAGACCTCGAGGTCGTGTCGTTGCTGCTCGTCGGCGCCGACGTGAATCAGGAGGTCGATGTCGCTGGAGGGACCGGCACTGGCGTTCTTGGTGCTTCCGATGAGGTACACGGCGCGCACGCCGAACCGGCGCGGGTCGATCTCGGCGGCGATTCGTTCGGCCATTCTCATCCGCCACCGCCAGTACTGCTCCCGAACGCGGGGATGGCCCTCCGATGCGGGCATTCGAGACTCGACCACGTCGTCCGTCTCGGGCCTGGCGAGCATCCCGACGGCCCGGTCGAGGTCCGAGTTCATGAGCACTCGCAAGATCCGTCCGTCCGAGGCCGATGGCACGTCGATGACGCGCAGGACGTCGGCCAACCGTTCGTACTCGGGCAACATCTCCGGCAGCAGGTTGGGAGCCCGCAGCAGGAAGCGCTCGTTGATGCTGCCGTCGTCGTCGTCGGGGTAGAGCGGCAGGTATCGGATCGACGACTCCACCAGGTCCTGGAAGAAGTGCGTGCCGAAGGAGAGGTCCGGCAGGTAGTTGCCGGTCTTGCGCGCGATCTCGACGAGGACTGCCGTGTTGTTGATGTCGGCGTAGGTGACGCTGACCCCGAGCTTGATGTCGCCGCGGCTTCCCCAGCGGCCGGGGCCCATGAGGATGAACTTCCGCTTCGGGAGAAGCTTGTTCAGTCTCCCGACCGCTTTGCCGACGGCGAGCATCTCGTTGCGGTTCCCGAGGGAGGCGTACCCCTCGGGGCTGACGTAGACGACGTGCGAGATGTCCGGTACCCAACCGTTCGAGACGTACCGCTTGGCGAGGAACACGATGTCCTGGTCCGGGATGTCCTTGGGAATCGGGGCCGGGGCAGCTTCATCGGAGTAGCTTTGCGGGCGGCACTGCAGGAGATAGAAGTCGTCACCGTCGAACGCGAACTCGATGTCGACCGGCGTGCCCAGCTGCCGCTCGAGGATTTTGAGCATGCTGCCCACCTGGCGGATGAAGGGCGTCTCGGTGATCAGTCCGTTGAAGTCGGCGACAACCCGGTCCTGGTCCGGTCTGAACAGCAGCGGGACCGGCCGTTTGAGACCATCCTCCCTGAGCACGGAGAAGACCAGCTCGAATGCCGGGAAATCGGACCCGGTGTGCTTCACCAGAGTTTCCAGGTCGACGGTCTCGAACGAGCTCGTGGCGAGGTTGAGGACGTCGACCTGTTGGGGCGAGTACCTGACGACCTCGTCGATGGTCGGGTTGACTCTGAGGCTCGGCTGGCCGGGCACCGCGAGGATCGGGTAGTCGTTGCTGATTCGATCCACTGCCCGCGTCCCGAGCCCGGGGACCAGACGGATCAGCCCGTCCGAGCGGTTGATCCGCGGTGACCATCGAAACTCGTTCTTGGAGAACGCGACCCCGCCCGCCGCCGGCAGGAAGTAGTCACCGATGCGCTTGCCGACGACCTCCTGAACGAGAATCGCCATCTCCTCGTGGAAGTCGATGAGTCCCTTCTCGCGGCGATAGGCGATCGGGTCTGGACCGAAGAGCGAGGCGTACACCTCGGTGATCGCGTCGAGCAATGCCGCCAGGCGCTCCTGCTTGCTCCCCTGGTTGGCGAGGAACAGGCTCTTGTACTTGCCCGAGAAGGCGCTGCCGAGCTGGTCCTCCAACAGGCTGGAAGATCGCACGATCAGCGGCGCCTCTCCGGCATCGTCGAGCAACATCGAAATGCTCCGCACGAGGTCGGGTGGGAACTGGGAGTTCTTGAACAGCTGCACGATGTTCGGGTACTCGTGACGTACCTGGGAGATATCTCGGTACTTCTGCTGCAGGACCTCCTCGAGATCGTTGTACTCGATGAAGTTCATGATCTCTTCCGAAGCGATGTACCAGCTGCGCGGCACCTTGAACTCGCCTATCGGATGGTCCGGGTCGACCGTCTTGCGGAGAATCTTCTCGGCGAGCCACAATCCGGCGCTCTTGCCGCCGAGCCGCCCGTGACTCTCGGACAAAACGATGACTCGGTCGAGAAGATCGAGGAAGTCGTCGGTGTGCAGGAACTGTTTGGCGATCCCGATGAGCCCCAGCTGCTCGGTGAGGAACCGCCGGATCAGCGAAACCCGCAAGCTGTCCAAGATGGCGTGGGGAAGATCCCCTCCGTCGGCCATGAGATGGTGGAAGCGACGCAGGCTCTCGATAATTTCGGACAGGCTGGATCTGGGGTTATTGAGGACCTTGGGCAGGAAGCTCGCCTTGTCCTCCACCATCCAGCTCTGGATCAACGACAGCACTTCATCGTCGTCCAGATAGCTCGAGGCGAGCTCGAACGGGGTGCCGCTCAACAGGATCGATTCGTTGGGGGTGCGTGTCTGTCCAGGTACGTTCAGCTCACCGGTCACATCGTCGATCAGCTGGTCGTCACCGTACGCCTCGCGCAGCAGCTCCTGCGCACCTTCGACTCCGGCCCAACAGAGGTGGTTCACCATCTTGCGCGCGATCCGAAGGTAGAGCTTCCGGTCGGAACGGCGGAGCAGCTCGACCGGCCCGCGCCACTTGTCCTCTCGCTCGGTGACCAGACCTCGACTCGCATCCTGGAGGTCCTCGTGCATGTTGTGCAGCCGCTGGAACAGGACGTAGTGGGACAGCCGTTCTGCAATCGTCCGGATCAGCCGCTCCTCCTCCTTGAGGAACGGGCCGACGTCCTCGCGCGGCCGTCTCTCCAGGTAGCACACGACGATCCTGCCCTCGGCGCGATCCTGGACAGTGATATCCGTTGCCTGTGCCCATTCAGTGATCCGGAATCCCGAGCTCGTGTAGACCCGGTCACCGTGCTGGACCATCGCGCAGCACACGTCCGGGTACTGCCAACCGGGCGGAATCGCATCGACCACCTTTTGGAACACTTCCGCCAGCGGTAAATCCGGTCGGCTGCAGATCTGCTCCACCTCGTACAGGCAGTTGAGCTCCTTGGCTCTCTCCTGGAGCGACGCGATGAGCTTCTCGACTCGTCGGTTTCCGTCAGTCATGACGTGTGATCACCCCTCGTCTGGCGGCGCCGTCCACACGGACGGACAGCGGGTTGGCGATCCGCACGTGGCGAACGATCTCCGACTCGGTCACGGCGGGTAGACGATCGAGCCAGTCCCAGTCGATGGTCGATAGCGCATCGTGGCGGACCGAGAAATAAAGCACCTGAAAGCTGAGCAGGTTGTGAAAGAAGTGCGAACCCTGCGACAGGTCCGGATTGACCTGAGGCAAGGTGGCCTCGACGATCGCTCGCGCACCGCTGATCTGCGGCCACACGATAGGCACGCCGCATCGGGCATCGGACGTGCCCCAGCGACCGAAGCCGATCAGCAGGTAGCGCCGCCCTTCGGCGATGAGCTCGCTGTTGATCTCCTCCAACTCGGCCGCCATCTGAAACGTCCGCGCGGGATCGAACGCCTCCGGCCGCAGGTAGACCACATCCGTCAAGGTGTCGTCATGACCGTTGCCGAGCACGTTGTCCGAGGCCACCAGCACCGTGTCGCTCTCGAGTTGGTCGGGGGTCACCGTGACGTCCTCCCCGCCGACCATCATCGGGCGGACCTGGAGCAGACCGAAGCGCGCCGGCACGGCGTCACGGTCGTCGAGCGTCACGGCAAACTCGATCTCGACCTCGGATCCGATAGCGCTCTTGGCACGCTCCAGGAGGCCCTCGAGCAGCGGGGTGAACGGGATGAAGCGCGAGCCCAGCAGGGGCGCGAAGGTGAGCGCCCGGGGACCTCGACCTCCCAATCCCGCGGACAGCCGATCCGATTGCGGATCGTACGTGGAGACCAGGTACTTGAGGGAGCCGTCGTCCTCGGCCTCTGTCAGCCCGGGGTGGGTGAGGTACTCGGTCTCCCGGATCGGATCGGGTAACGGCGGCTCTCCCATATGGACGGCCCAGAACGAGGTCTGGGTGTTCTTCAGCAGATCCCCGATGTCGTTGTACGGGGGCGGGGCCTTCGGCGCAGCCGGAGAGAAGTGCCAACAGGTACCGCCATCGACCACGGTCTTGCCGAGACCCAACGCGAGGTAGACGACCCCGTCCGACGGATGCGCGCCTCCGGTGGGGTAGAAGTTGAAGGAGCGCGCGACTCCCGAGACGTGGGGGTAGTAGCGGTGGTTTACCGTTCGTCCCATGACTTCCTGGATGATGACCGCCATCCGCTCGGACCCAGGCGGGAGTCCGATCGTCTGAAGGTACTCCCGCGCCCCCTTGAAGAAGGTGGAGGCATAGACGAACTTCACTGCCTCGATCAGACGTCGAAAACGAGCGTCCTCCTCGAGCTCCGCGTTGGGGATCATCTTGGTGTCGTACACACCGGCGAAGGGGTGGGCGAGGTGGTCCTCGAGCAGGCTGGACGAGCGGACCGCGAGCGGCGTGTGAACCTGGGCCGCGATCGCGCGCAGATCGCCGACCCACTCGGGCGGGAACTCGGCGTGCTGGAACGCGTGCGCGATCCGGTCGTCGGGAGGAGTGGACTCGATGAGGTCCGCGAGCTGATTGACCTCCATGAAGTCCTCGAACACCTCGGTCGTCACGACCGTCAGGTTCGGGACCTCGACGTTGAAGAAGGGGGAGGCATCGACGCCGAAATGTGGCAGGATCTCGTCTCGAATCAGACGCAGGCCCTCGGCCTTGCCCCCGATCTCTCCCGAGCCGATACCGGTAAAGCTCTGGCTGCCGTCGAAGAAGTCGCGATCGAAACGTCGCAGGGCCACTGCCGCGGATCCCTCCATCTCAATTCCAGGGTGATACCGAGAGAGGGGGGTGTCAAGGAGAACACCGCGATACGGACACTGCGGGGCGCCGGTGCTCCGCGCCCCCAGCACCTCAAGTCCGGAATCGCGACGAGCGTGTCCGTGCCGGGCACCCCGTGGCTCGAGTCGTTTGCCCATGCCTGTGCGTGCGACCGAGTGCCCGGCACCGGGCTCTGCAATTGGAACGGGCGGGAAGCGCACCGGGGAGAGGGCGCCTCGAGTGTCAGATGGCCGACGCGATTGCGAAGTCCACGACAGCGCCTTCTGCGGGCGTGCCGTCCTCTCGCTTTCTGCGGGGTGCCGGGTACAGGATTTCGAGGTCCACGATCGCCGGGGGATCGTGTGGCAACGGGGCCTCGAAATTCTGTACCGGGCTCCCACGGGGAGCGCTTC
>JBFELO010000116.1:0-14447 GCA_041552055.1 Candidatus Sulfomarinibacteraceae bacterium
CGGCCTCTCATTCGCGTCGACTGCCTGACACCCGAGGCGCCCTCTCCCCGGCGCGCTTCCCGAGGGTCCCCCCGTTGACAATCTTGGGACCCGACGAACCGCCCCACCCCGGTGGCGTTGCTCCCAACATTGTCAAAGACGGCACGCCCGCACGAGGCGCCGTCATCGGCCTGCCACTCGCTGCGACCAACCGACACCCAAGGCAGTGTTTGCCGTTCCTTCCCTGGGCCCCCATGTCTTTGGTTCGCCTGAAAGCGCAGGGGATCGAACATCTGGCGTCAGGCACACGGAATCTGGGACCCGGGCGGGAGGGGGATCTGAGTCATTTGGGGCAGTGTTCTCCCATCTGCGTTCATCCGCGTGATCTGCGGTTTCTCTTCCGGACGGGTGGGGGCTTCGTGTCTTCGTGCCTTTGTGGTTGGCCGTTCCTGGACACATCCTGCTCGAGGCGTCGACAGGTTCGGCTCTGCCGGCTACCTACTCAGTGCTTCCGCGCCCTGCACAACCCTGCCGGGATAGGCGGCCACCGCCTCGTCGAGCACCCGCATGGCCCGGGTCAGGGTGACTGCGTCGTACATGAAGGCGATTCGGAGCTCGTCCACCCCGAGGCCGTCCGTGACGTAGAAGCCCTCGCCCGGCGCGAGGCAGACAGTCTCGCCCCCGTGCTCGAACTCCTTCAGTATCCACGCGGCGAAGTCCTCGCAGCTGTCGATCGGAAGCCGGGTCATGGTGTAGAACGAGCCTTCGCTGCGGTGCGGCGTCACTCCGTCGATTCGCCCCAGACCCTCGTACACCGCATCACGGCGTTGCTGGTACTCGCCGCGCAGGCGTTCTGAGTAGGCTCGGCCCTCGGTCAGCAGCGGCACGACCATGAGCTGCTCGGCGGTCGCCACCGACAGTCTCGCCTGGCACATCCGTAGCGCCACGTCGAGCACCTCCCGGTTGCTGGTGGCCAGGCATCCGATCCGCACTCCGCACGCGTTGAACCTCTTCGACACGCTGTCGACCACGATGATGCGGTCGGCGAGGTCGCCGAAGCGGGTGAACGACCGCACCGGGCCGCCGTCGAATACGAACTCCCGGTACACCTCGTCACAGATTACGAACAAATCGGCCTCGACAGCGACCCGCGCCACCGCCTCCAGCTCCTCGTCGGTGTAGACGGTGCCGGTGGGGTTCGACGGGTTGCACAGCAGGATCGCCTTGGTGTTCGGCGTCAGCCGCGCGCGGAGCCTGTCGGCCGAGCCGAAGTGGTAGGCGTCCTCGACCCGCAGGGTGACCGGAACCATCTTCACGTCGGCCTGCACCGCGAAGCTCAGGTAGTTGGTGTAGCAGGGCTCGAAAACCAGCACCTCGCCGCCGGCGGCGGCCACAGTTCCGAGCGCGAAGGTGATGGCCTCGCTGGCGCCTGCAGTCACCAGGATCTGATCGGGCGCGAACGCCATGTCCCAGCTGTTGAAGAAGACGCTCCACGCCTCGCGCGCCCCGGGCAGTCCCTCGCTGGGGGCGTACGCGAGTCGGTTGAGCGGAAGCCCGTGCAGCGCGGCGATCATCTCGGGCGGAGTCGGCATGTCGGGCTGTCCGATGTTGAGGTAGATGACGTTTGTCCCTCGCGCCTCGGCCTCTCGGGCGAGGGGGGCGAGCTTGCGTATCGGCGATGCCTGGAGCTGCTCCGACCTCCGCGACAGTGACGGCATCTCCACCTCCCGGACCGGACGGCGCCGATCGCACCGATTGTAGATGATCCCCACCACCGGACGGTACGTACGAGGTGCAGACAGGTTTCCGGCGGTGCGCGTACAATGTGCGGCGCAGCTCAGGAGTAGCCATGTCGAGACTGAGGACCTACCTGAAGAAGTATCGCGACCTCGACCGACGATCCAAGCTCCAGTTTGCCTGGGACGTGTTCATGGTGTGGGTCGCCCTGGTCAACCTGCACCTGATCCTGTTCGACCTGACCTACCTGTGGCTGCGGCCGACCTACTACCGATTCATTCCGGTGGTAACCAGGATCTACGACCCGGTCAAGGGCATCGAGCCGCACCCCCTTACCCAGGCGTACCTCGACGAGATCGACGCGACCCGGGCGCTGGTGCTGGAGGACCCCTGGTCCCCGAAGGTCTCGCAGCACGTCGAGGAGCTGCGCACACTTTCTTTTCGGATTCTCACGGAGAACCCGTTCGAGCGGTCGGGGCAAACGCATATCTTCGATCGCCTGAAGCAGGCGGTCGCAGAGACTACCGGGATGGACAGCCACCAGCTCGAGCGGCGTGAGAATGTCGAGGTCGCCGTCGAGCGGTTGTGGCCTGACGATCCGAACGCGCTTCGGGTGCGCCTCGAGGAGGACCACCCGAAGGTCCACCGCGCGCTCGACGTCAACTACTACCGCGAGTTCAATCGAAGAGGCCGGCTCACCGATTGGTTCTGGCTGATCGACCTGCCGTTCCTGACCCTGTTCTGGGTCGAGTTCCTGGTTCGCTGGTACCTCGCCCTCAAACGGAAGACCTACGCCAAGTGGTTCTTCTTCCCGATGTTCAACTGGTACGACGTGCTCGGCCTGATCCCGGTGATGGCGTTCCGGCCGTTCCGCCTGCTCCGCGCGGTCTCCATGTACATGCGCCTGCGGCGCTCAGAGCTCTCGGACGTGGGCGACGACATCATCAGTCGGACCATCGCCTACTTCTCCAACGTCATCACCGAGGAGGTGTCGGACCGGGTGGCGATCAGGATCCTGGGCGAGCTGCACGAGGAGATCCTCGACGGCACCCACACCAGGATCGCGCGCGCGACGGTCGAGCCACGACGTGCGGAGATCGAGCGCGTGCTGGTGAACCAGATCCGCCAGGCGATCGCCAACGAGAAGACACTCGCCCAGCTCCGAACGTTGCTCCAGCTCAATATCGACAACGCAGCCGACAGCTCCGAGGCCCTGCACTGGGTACCGTTACCCAAGTTCGTCCTCAAGCCGCTCGTGAACTTCACCGGCGAGGTGATCGTCGACACCACCCTGGAGACGATCGCCACCACGCTGGAGTCCGAGGAGGGGCAGGAGGCGGTCGAACAGCTCGCCTCTGCCGCGTTCGACGACCTGTTCTACGGTCCTGGCCTGGTGGAGATCGAGAGCCTGGTCAAGGAGATCAGCCTCAACGTGATCGACCACATGAAGAACGTGGTGGCGATCAAGAAGTGGACCCTGGGTGACGACGCACCCACCGGTTATCAGCCAGACGAGGAGATCGCGCTGCTGCCGGAAGAAGCGGAAGAGCGTTCAGACGCGGAGGAGAAAGCAGAGTCCGACGCCTGAGCCCCCACCCACCGATCGTTATGAGCTATACGCCATGCGCTATAAGCTCTTCCGCCCGCACGGATTCCAGATCTGAGATGCCAGATCCCTCCCCCGCTCTTCGTCTTCGTCTTCACCCTCACTGCCGACCCGCCCTCTCCTCAGCGCGCTCCCCGAGGTTGCCCCCTTTGACAATGTTGGGGCCCGGCGAACCGTGCCACCCGGTGGCGTTGTTCCCGACATTGTCAGAGACGGCACGCCCGCGCGAGGTGCTGTCGTCTGCCTTCTACTCGCATCTACCATCCGACACCCGAGGCTGTCTTTACCCAACCCCTCGACTCAGCCGGCCGACTTCTCCCGGAGCTTGTCCAGGCGGAGGGTTCCGTCCGCGCCGACGAACCGACGGCCCGCAATCACCGCCGACGCCATCGCCCCGAACGAGCTGGCGGCGGCGATCATGAACATCACCACGATCTGATACGCCACCGCCTGCAACGGCGGCGAACCGGCCAGGATCTGACCGGTCATCATGCCCGGAAGGGCGACGATACCCGCGGCAGCCATGGAGTTCATGATCGGGATCATGCCGGTCCGCACCGCTGCCCGTAGTGGGGGCGTCAGCGCCTCGCGCCTGGTCGCGCCGTACGCGATGTACAGCTCGACCTCGGCAGACCTCACCGCGAGGTGCTCGAGGAAACGGTCGAGAGAGATCGCGATCCCGGTCAGCGAGTTGCCCAGGATCATCCCGATCAGCGGGATCACGTACTGCGGGTGGTACCACGGCTCGACCCCGACCACGACCTGGGTGACGATGCTGCCGACGATCAGGCACGAACCGGCGATGGCGAGCCAGGCGTCTGCACCGATACCGCGATAGCCGCGGCTGGCGCGCGCCACCGCCTCGCGTGCCGCGAAAACGGTCATCACGAGAACCAGGCCCACGACCAGCCATGGGTTCCGGAGCGCGAACACCCGCTCGAGGATGAGCCCCACCAGCCCGAGCTGGATCACGGTGCGCAGGGCGGCAATCGCGAGCCGCTTTTCGAGGCTCAGACGCAGCAGGAGAGAGATCGCCCCCGCGATCGCCACCAGCCCGGTGGCGACCGCCAGCTGCACGGGCCCGAGGGCGATCAGCTCGCCGTTCACACAACCTCCAGCCGACCGTCTTCCAGGCGGATCCTGGCGTCGGCGCGCGCGCCGAGCTCGCGGTGGTGGAGCACGGCGAGGAGCGCGTGGCCCGGACGGTGTGCGAATCCCAGCAGCAGCTCGAAGCAGGTGGCCGCCGCGTCGGCGTCGAGCCCGGAGAGCGGCTCGTCGGCCACCAGCACGGCCGGGTCCCACAGCAGCCCTCGGACCACGGCGAGCCGGTGTCGCTCCCCGCCGGACAGGGTCGAGACATCCCGGTCCACAGGAATCTCCAAACCGACCTCATCCATCAGGGGCCGAGCCCGATCGACGTCGAACCTGCGTTTCCCCGCGCAACGGAACCGGTACGGGAACTCGAGGTTGTGGCGCACAGAGCCCGGCAGCATCGGCGCGTCCTGCGCCGCCAGGGTGACCCGCGTGCGCCACACCGGCAGTGACTCCCCCTGGAACGTTTCTCCCTTCAGGGTGCGGGCGGCAGCGCCACCACCCGAGCTTGCCGGGTCGCCCGTCAGGCCGGTCACGTGCCGCAGCAGCGTGCTCTTGCCGCTGCCGGAGGGACCGTCCAGCACGATCGCCGTCGCGGTGGGCAGTCGCACCACCGCATCGGAGAACAGCAATCGCCCCTCCCCGTCGCGGGCCGAGAACGGTCCGGCCTCGAGCAGCGGTTCCATAAGAGAAGTGTAGCGTTCGCAGTGCGCATCGATTTCACGACCGTGGCGACTCCACCGCAAAATGCGGCGCAGGGTCTCGAACTTGTCTCTGGCATAAATAGAACGTAAAATAGCTCAATGACGAGATCGCTGCGCCGCATTTTGCACTGCGACATGGACTGTTTCTACGCTGCGGTGCACGTGCGCGACGATCCGGCGCTCAGGGGTCGTCCGGTGGTGGTCGGCGGCGACCCGGCGGGGCGTGGGGTGGTTGCGGCGGCGAGCTACGAGGCGCGCCGCCACGGAATCCACTCGGCGATGCCCGCGGCTCAGGCACGACGACTCTGTCCGGAAGTGGTGTTCCTCAGGCCGGACTTCGCCCGCTACAGGGCCGAATCCGAGGCGATCTTCGCCATCTATCGGGAGTTCACCCCGATGATCGAGCCGATGTCCCTCGACGAGGCGTACCTGGACGTCGGCCAGTATCTCGACGACTTCGGCAGCGCCACCGAGATCGCCCGGGAGATCCGGCGGCGGGTGCGGCGCCAACGGCGGCTCACCGTGAGCGTAGGTGTCGCCCCCAACAAGCTCGTCGCCAAGATCGCGTCCGATTTCGACAAGCCCGACGGGCTCACGGTGGTACGGCCGTCCGAGGTCGCCGATTTCCTCGCCCCGCTGCCGGTACGGCGACTGCACGGCATCGGCCCCTCGACCGAGCAGTCGCTGAAGGCACTGGGCGTGACCACGGTGTCCGAGCTGCGGGAGGTCTCGCTCGATCGCATGTTGGATCGGTTCGGCCACTGGGGCCGCGCGATGTGGCGCGCCGCGCGGGGACTCGACGACCGTCCGGTCGAATGCCACCACCCGCGCAAGAGCCTGAGCACGGAGCGGACCTTCGCGAACGACGTGGGCGACCTCGCCACCATGGACGAGATCCTCGCCGAGATGTCCGGCGAGGTCGCGAACAGCCTCGACCGCAGACGACTGGCCGCGTACACGGTCTTCGTCAAGGTGCGCTACCCCGACTTCACGACCCTGACCCGGTCGCACACATTCGCCACGCCGGCGTCGTCGTCGGCAACGATCTCGGAGTGCGCCCGCCAATTGCTGCGGCGGACCGAGGCGGCGCGACGTTCGGTGCGGCTGCTCGGCGTCGGCACCAGCAGTCTGGTGTCGACGCGGGTCGAGCAGCTGCCGTTGTTCGAGTTCGTGCCGTGAACGTCTCCGGTGGGAATGATGCGTTCGCATTCTCCGTGACAGGGACGAGCCTCCAGGTCGCTACGATCTCGATGATTGGCCGGGGCGTGTGTTTCGCCAGGGTTCGGTGGACGTCGACCCGTGTACCCTGGCAGACATGGCAAATCAAAGGCTGACGGCGGCCCGGGCTTCTCGAACGGCCCGTCGGTGGTTGTGGCTCACCGCCGCTTTCGCCGCCGTCTTCTGCGCCGGCATCCTGCTGGCTCCCTTCCTCCAGGCTGACGGCTGCCAGTTCGGGAGCTTGCTGCGGTTGGCCTACGGGCCGGCCTGCCATCAGCAGGCCGACCGTTGTCTGGACTTCGGGTTCGGCTCGCTCGCGGTCTGCGCCCGCTGCACCGGGCTGTACGCGGGCGGCCTGATCGGGCTGCTCTGGGCGGCGGCGACCGGCGTGATCGTCCGGCCGAGGCCACGTTGGCTCCTGGTCGCGATCGTAGCCAACGTGATCGATGTCGCCGCCGGCATCGTTGGGCTCTCCGGCCTGCCCAACTGGCCGCGGTTCGCGATCGCACTTCCGCTCGGCGTGCTGTGCGGGCTGTACCTCGCCGCCGGCATCGTCGACACCGTCGACCGCGGTCGACTCGGGCCGGCGCCGCCCGCCGAGACGCCGTACGATCCCGTACAATAGATCCACTCAGTCGAGGAGGACACCATGCAGGCGCAGGCCCCTTCCATGATCCGACCGGCTCTGATCTCGGGTGTCGCATTCGGCATCGCCGGCGCGATTCCGTTCGTCAACATGCTCAACTGCGCGTGCTGCGCGCTGATCATAGGCTGTGGTTTCGTGGCCGCCTACCTGCAGGCGCAGCAGTGCAAGACCGCCGGAGCAGCCTTCCTACCGAACCACGGGGCCCAGGTCGGCCTGCTGTCCGGCCTCTTCTACGGTGTGGTCACGACGGTGGTCAGTTCCCTGATCAACGTTGTGTTCGGCCTCGGTGACTGGCAGGACATCGTGGAGCAGATGGAGGAGATCGGCACCCTGGACCCGGAGGTCATGGACCAGATTGCGCGGTTCATGGAGTCCACCGGTCCGTCGGTGATGGTCCTGTTCGGGCTGTTCATCTCGCTGCTCTTCGGCGCGATCTTCGCCACCATCGGCGGACTGATCGGCGGCTCCGTGTTCAAGGTCGAGGCGTCTGACGAACCGCCTTTCATGGGCTCCGACGCCCCGCCCCCAACGCCGGTGCAACCCGGCCTCTGACCCGTGCCAGGCGGCACTGCCGGGGCAAGACGTTTTCGAGACGTATTCTCAGAACGTTGAGAATCTGAGACGGTGCGCCATCCAGACACAGTCTTTTCTAATATTATCTATTGCCAATATCAGTGGTTTCACATATTTCCATCTTTGACCAATGTAATTGGGATAGTCCGATTATGTAGCCATCGAGTTTGTGAAGGAAAGTACAAGGAGGCCTGCAAGCCCTGTCACGCCGAAAACTCGCCCAACGGCGAGTACAGCCCCAGGACCCTGATTCAGGACCGGTGGCAGCGATTGTATGACGAGAACTACGCCGAAGCTCACGCGGCCGTGAACGACCCGCAGCGCGACAACGCTCCTGTCACCGAACCATGAAGAAGTAGACCGTCGAACACGCGGCCGACTCCGAACACGCCATGACCCCTGGCTAGCAGGTTCACAAGGACAGGAGCAAACAGATGTTTCGTGAGACACTCGATCTGACGGTCATCGTGCTGATCTGCTTCGGCGCCTCCGGAATGCCGCCGATCCTCGTCTTTCCCACCTATGACGAGATCGACAAGTTTGCGCTATGCTTCATTGCGAGACTCTGATCCAAAGGGGTGAGCCATGATGCGTCGTACACTCACCGTTCTCGCGGCGCTGGTGGCCGCCGGCCTCCCGGCGTCCGCCGCGACGAGGCACTCCCACCAGGACCACTTCGAGCACTACGAGGGCACCGCGACCTGCCTGACCTGCCACGAGGACGAGGCCAAGGCGTTCTTTCACTCGGACCACTACCAGTGGCGCGGGCCGACACCTGACGTTGTCAACTCGCACGGCGACATGCATGGCAAGCTGACCATGGTCAACGACTTCTGCACCAGCCCGATGCCGAGCTGGATCGGCGAGGTCAGAGACGGCGACGGCAAGGTGCTCGCGTCCGGTTGCTCCGAGTGCCACGCCGGTTTCGGGCTGTTGCCCTCGACCGAGATGTCACGGGAGCAGCTCGAAAACATCGACTGCCTGATCTGCCACGCCTCGGGCTATCGCCGAGCCGTCTACCAGAATGAGGACGGCAGCTGGCAGTGGCGGTCGATCCTGTGGCAGAACCAGGAAAGCCTGGACTCGGTGTCCAAGAGAATCTCGAAGCCGACCCGCACGATGTGCCTCCGCTGCCATTCGGCATCCGGTGGCGGCCCCAACTACAAGCGAGGCGACCTGGAGTACGCGCTGGTAGAGCCCGACCGGGACTTCGACGTCCACATGTCGCCCGACGGTGCGGACCTGCACTGCGTGGATTGCCACGCCGGCCAGGACCATCGAGTCGTCGGCCGCGGCGTCGACCTGGCCGCGACCGACTCGCCGGGTCAACGTCTCAACTGCGACAATGGGGAGTGCCACGATTCGGAGCCGCACCCCCAGGAGCTGCTCAATCGTCACTTGGCACGCGTCAACTGCACGGTTTGCCACATCCCGACCTACGCGCAGGAGGAGGCCACCGACATGTATCGCGACTGGTCGGACATCCACTTTTCCGTAGAGAAGGGCAAGCACATCTACAAGGCCAAGTTCGACACCGACGTGATACCGGTCTATGCGTGGTATGACGGCACCAGCAGGATTCAGCTTCCCCGTCAGGCAGTCGCCAAAGATGCTGACGGCAACGTGATGATGGCGATTCCGCAGGGATCCAAGGATGATCCGAACTCCCGAATTCACACCTTCAAGGTGCATCGTGCCAGGCTGCCGGTGCTCGAGGACAAGGGATGGCTGCTGCCGATCAGCGTCTACGAGCTGTACGCCCACGGTGACATCGATCGTGCGGTCAAACAAGCGGCCGAGTCGATGTACGACATCCACGACGCCGAGTTCGAATGGGTCGACACGGTGCGCTACATGAGTATCTCGCACGAGGTGCGGCCCGCCGAGAACGCCCTGCGGTGCCTCGACTGCCACGGCCCGGACGGTCGACTGGACTGGGCCGCGCTCGGCTACGACAAGGACCCGCTCGGCAATGCTCTTTCACCTACCCAGTGATCGTCCCGATCACGCGCGACCACCGGCGGTGACACAACCGGTGACATCTCGACTCTCTGTCACCCTGAGCGAGGGGTCCCGCGCCCCTTCTCCCGGGCGAGAGAGCGGTACCGATGACGATGACAGCGGGGCGTTGTCGATCTGTGACTGGGGAACGATCACCTCTATCGAAGCGGTGTCTGGCCTCGCGCCCCGGGCACGGGGCAATCCCATCGCCTCGCTGGAACGGCGACGGTCCATTCTCCACTGCAATGTGCGGGGCTCATTGCACTAGTCCAGGTCGCGCACCGTCGCCGCGGCGCCCCTGCCGGCGGTGGTCGGCCCCGCGAACCTCAGGTACAGCACCGGCAGCACCATCAGCGTCAGAAGGGTCGAGGTGATGACCCCTGACACCACGACCACGGCCAGCGGCCGCTGCACCTCGGAGCCGATACCGGTCGCCCACACCATGGGCAGCAAGCCGAGCGCCGTCGTTGCCGCGGTCATCAGGACCGGCCGCAGGCGCATTTCGGCGCCCTTCATCACCGCTTCCAGCCTGGTCGCGCCCGAAGCCTCGAGGTTG
Organism: Candidatus Sulfomarinibacteraceae bacterium; assembly: GCA_041552055.1. GTDB lineage: Bacteria > Acidobacteriota > Thermoanaerobaculia > Thermoanaerobaculales > Sulfomarinibacteraceae > JBFELO01. Next base: position 10,113 of record JBFELO010000116.1, read on the forward strand.
CGAAAGAACTCGACCATTACCAGCCCGTTCAGGATCGCGATGCCGAAGAGCGCGATGAAGCCGACCGAGGCCGACACCGACAGGTAGAGCCCGGACAGCTTGAGACCGATGACGCCGCCGACCAGCGCGAGCGGGATGTTGGCGAGGATCAGCAGCACCGACCGGACGGCGCGGAAGTTGAGGTAGAGCAGGATGAAGATGAACACCAGCGCCACCGGGACCATCATCCGCAGCCTCGCCATCGCCCGCTGCTGCTGCTCGAACTGGCCGCCCCAGGTGATGAAGTAGCCCACGGGCAGCTCGACCTGATCCGCGATCGCCTCGCGCGCCTCGGCCACCAGACCGCCGATGTCACGGCCGACGACGTTCAACTCCACCACTACCCGGCGCTTGCCGTCCTCGCGCGAGATCTGTGCCGGCCCCTCCACCAGGTCGATTCCGGTCACCTCGCTCAAACGTACGCGCTCACCCGCCGGTGCGACCAGCGGCAGCTCGCGCAGGTTGTCCACGTCCGCGGTGAACGCCCTTGGCAACCGCACGACGACGTCGGTTCTCCGGTCTCCCTCCGGCACCGTGGTCACCACGCGGCCGCCGATCGCGGTCTCGATGAGCTCCTGGACCTGAGCGACGCTGATGCCGAGCCGGGCGAGCCGCCGCCGGTGCATCGTGATCTGCAGGTAGCCGAGACCTTCAACGGCCTCGACCTTGACGTCGATCGCACCGCGGGTTCCCTCGAGCACCCGCGCCACCTCGTCGCCGAGACGGGCCAGCGTCTGCAGGTCGTCGCCGAAAATCTTGACCGCGATCTGCGACTTCACCCCCGACAACAGCTCGTCGACACGCATCTGGATCGGCTGGGTGTAGCCGAACTCGACACCTGGGATCGTGCTCAGCTTCTGTCGGATCGCATCGACCATGTCGTCCCTCGTTTTGGCAGTCGTCCACTCGGACTTCGGCGCGAGCGTGACGTAGATGTCGCTCTCGCCGACGCCCATCGGGTCCGCCGAAATGTCGGACCGACCGGTCCGACTCACTACGTGTCGCACCTCCGGGATCTCCATGATCGCGGCCTCGATGCCGCGCACCACCTCGAGTGACTGGGGCAGCGACACCGAGGGAATCTGGAACGGCTGCACCACGATCGAGCCCTCGTCCATGGTCGGCAGGAATTCGGTACCCAGCGTGGGCGCGATCATGATCGCGATCACCAGCAAGACGACTGCGACGCCGAGCACCGGCCACGGGTGGCCGAGGGCCCACCGCAGCTGTGGGCAGTAGACTCGGCGCACCAGGTCCGCCGGGTGGGGAATCCGGCCGCCGCCGAACACCGGTGCAGCCCTCAGAATCAGCGACGCCAGCGCCGGGATCATCGTAAGGCTGAGCAGCAGCGCACAGCCGAGGGCAATGCTGATCGTGTACGCCATCGGCGCGAACATCTTTCCCTCCATCCCCTGGAGGGTCGCGATGGGCAGGAACACCACGATGATGACCGCCACACCGAACACGATCGGCCGGGCCACCTCCTGCGCCGCCTGCTGCACGATGTCTCGGCGGTCACGGGCAGACGCGGCCTCGCGCCCGAACAGCCGAACCGCGTTCTCCACCAGCACGATGGCGCCGTCGCCGAGCATCCCGATGGCGATCGCCAGTCCCGAGAGGGTCATCAGATTCGAGGACATTCCGAGCTGGTGCATCACCCCGAAGGTGGCGAGCGCCGCGATCGGAAGCTGGACGGCCACCAGCACCGCGGAGCGCAGGTGCCCCATGAAGAACAGCAGCACCAGCACCACCAGCACGGCTCCCTGCAGGAGTGCTCTCTGAACGGTGCCGAGCGCCGTCTGCACGAGCTCGCTGCGGTCGTAGAACGGCACGACCTCGACGTCGTCGGGGAGCGACTGTCGCGCCAAAACGAGCTGCTCTTTGACCCCCTCGACGACGTCGCGACCGGATCCCCCACGGAGCATCAGCACGATGCCGGCGACCGTCTCGCCACGTGCATCACGGCTGATCGCGCCCTGGCGAATCTCGGGAGCGAGCTCCACGGTCGCCACTTGCCCCAGCAGCACGGGTACGTTGTTCCGATAGGCGACGACGGTGTTGGCCAGATCGTCGAGCGACCGCACCCATCCGTCGCCCCGGACCACGAACTGCTCTCCCCCGCGCTCCACGAAGGCTCCTCCGGCCACGGCGTTGTTGGTCGCCACCGCGGCCGCCAGCTCCCCGAGCGCGAGACCGTACTCGCGCAGCGACGTCGGGTCGGCCACGACGTGGAACTGCTTCACGTACCCGCCGAACGAGTCGACTCCAGCCACTCCAGGGACGGTCCGCAGAATCGGTCGGAGCACCCAGTCCTGCAATGTCCGCAGCTCCATCAGGTCGTGGGATGGGCTTTCCAGCGTGTACTGAAACACCTCACCGAGACCGGTCGAGATCGGGCCGAGGTTGCTGACGGTGCCCTCGGGTAGCTCGTCACGAACCGTGATGATCCGCTCGAGCACCAGTTGGCGGGCAAAGTAGATGTCGGTGCCGTCCTCGAACACCACGGTCACCATCGACAGGCCGAACTTGGACAGCGACCGAACCTCGACGGAGTGTGGGAGGCCTGCGCACACCTGCTCGATTGGATAGGTCACCAGCTGCTCGATCTCGAGCGGCGACAGGGTCGCCGCCTGGGAGATCACGGTCACCTGGATGTTCGTCACGTCAGGAAAAGCGTCGATCGGAAGTCGCCGGAACGCCGCCCACCCCCAGCCGATCAGCAGGATGGCGAGAAGGACGACCACCAGGCGGTGGGCAAGCGACGCCTCCACCAAGCGCCGCATCTCAGCCCTCCCCTTCGTCGCCCTTGACCAGCGTCGACTTCAGATAGAACACACCCTCGACCGCGACCTCCTCGCCCACCTCGACGCCGTCGAGCACCTCGTACCTTGTTTCGTTGAACATCCCCAGGCGCACGTGTCGGAGCTCGAACTCGTCGCTGGAGCGACGCACGAACACAACGTCACCACCGCCGACGTTGATCAGCGCCGACGCGGGGACCGACGGTGCCAGACGGGCACTGCCGTGGATCAGCGTCCCCTCCACGAAGACGCCCGGGTACAACGAGGGGTTGCCCCGGGTGATGCGCGCCCTGATTCGGATCGTCCGGGTCGACGGGTCGACCTGAGGCACCTGGGTGATGACCGAGGCTCGACCCGTGGCGGAGGGCCGGCCGACCGGGACGAACTCTACAGCGTCACCGGCCGCCACCGATGTGGCCCGATCCGGGGCGATCTGGAGGTCGAGCTCGATTCGGTCCGGGTTCCCGATCACGAGCAGCGGCGCGTAGTCCTGCACCCACTCGTGCTCCTGCACCGCCAACTCCAGCACCACGCCATCGATCGGCGAGGCGAGCGGCAGGTGGGGATCGGGTTGCTTCGACTCGAGCACACGCCGCAGCTTTTCGGCCGGCACGCCGTGGTCGATCAGCTCCTCCCGCGTCATCTCGAACTCGAGCCTGGCGGCGAGCGCCTCCTGCTCACGCAGCTCGACGTCGAGCCGGCTGATGCCCTCGACCGCGAGCAGCTCGGTTCCGGCCTCGAGCCGCTTGTCGGCAAGCCTGGCCCGCGCGGCCGCCCTCAACAGCTCGCCCTGTATGGCGAGGATCTCGTGCGAGTGGAGCTCTACCAGCACCTGTTCGCGCACCACCGAGTCTCCGGGGGCTACCAGGATCGACTCGACGCGTCCACCGATCACCGACTTGACGGTCACCGTCGATCCCGGGCTCCGCACGACCTGACCAATCACGCGGAACTGGTCACCGAAGGAACGTTCCAGCACCGGTCGCACGACGATTCCGGCCCGGCTCTGCTGCTGCGCGTCGAGCCGGACCACCTCCGCCGCCGCAGCCGCAGCTGCAACCGCCAACACAACACCGGGCACCAGCGATTTCATCGCGAGTCCTCCCCCTGCGCGACTACCTCGAGCGGGAACACGGAGGTGTCGCCGAGCAGCGCGGCCAGCTCGAGACGCGACCGCAGCAGCTGGCTGCGCGCCTCGATCGCCTCGAGCCGTACGTCATCGAGTCGCGACAGTCCGTCGATGTAGACCAGGTACCGAATCGCGCCGAGCCGGAACTGCTGCGACAGCGAGTGCTCGACCTGCTCGAGATCGTCCAGCACGGTACCAAGTGCCGAGAGTCGGCCTTCTGCGCCTTCGGCGGCGGCGACCTCCGACTCGATCTGCTGCAGGTACCGCCTCCGGGTCGCCTCGAGGTTGGACGCCGCCACCCCGACCTCTGCCCGCGCCGCGGATCGAAGCTGGCGCCCCGCGCGGCCGAGCGGCACCGGCACCGAC
>JBFELO010000117.1:0-14436 GCA_041552055.1 Candidatus Sulfomarinibacteraceae bacterium
AGGTTCCGTTCGATGCCGATGTATCGCGTCGGCTTCTGTACCTTTGGCAGAACGCCGTCGAGCGCGGCACGGATTCGCTCGGGCGACGGAGATTGGGCCATCCAGTCCTCCGTTCGGTAGTCTACGGGGCCCGATGTCGATGAGGCCCGGCTATTCAGAAAGTGTTGGCGACGAGAAGGTTATTCCAGTCCCCACCCACCCAGATGCGAGATGCGAGATTTTCCGCCCACCCGCTGGTTCGTCATCTTCGTCTTCATCCTCATCGACCACCCTCCCGTCCGTCGCTGGTCGCTTGTGGCTGGACCGCCCGCCCGGCCGGATGCCAGATGCCTGATTCCGGATGGCCCCACCCGCGTCCGCGCCTGAGCCCGATCGGGGACGAAGATCCCAGCCACCCGTCAATGGATGCTTGTCGCTCGTCGCTGGACCCCCGCCCACGCAGGGCGTGTGGGCGTGTGGGCATGCGGGCTTGACCGGAGCAAATCCCGAAGAGTCCCTCAGGTCCGCAAGTCCCCACGCCCCCAAGTCCGTCCGAGTCCGCGTCCGTGTCCGATTGAAGTCTCTCGTTTGGTGCGATTACCGAAGCTTCGACGCGCCCTGCCCCCGGCGCGCTCCCCGAGGTTGCCACCTTCAACAGTCTTGGACCTTATCGCCGATGGGATGCAGAGCAGAAAAGGCCCCAAGATTGTTGAAGATGGCACGCCCGTACGAGGCGCTGTCGTCGGCCTGACAATCGCTTCGAATATCTGACACCCGAGGAGGTTTCTCCCCGACGCGCTCCCCGCGGGTGCCCCCCTTGACAATGTTGGGACCCGGCGGACTCTTTGGTGCGGCGATTTCGTTCCCAACATTGTCAAGAACGACACCCCCCAGATCGAGTTGTCCGCGGCTTCTCACTCTCGACGTACAGCCGACCCCGGGGGCAACCCTCATCCCCCAATCCCCAGGTGCCGCAGGCGCCGGCCATCCCCTCGAAGCCGTTTACCGTTGTTTCCCGCACCGGTCTAGGTTGGGGTTGGGGAGAGAGAGAAAAAAAGGAGGGACGCATTCATCCGCGGTAGCATGCTGAAGAGTGTGCTGCCCTTGTAGTTAGCAGTGCACTGCGTTTGTCTGCGCCCCGATCCTCGTCACATCAAACTCTGAAGTCGACTTGTCGTCACGCCACCATGGTTTCCGCCGGTGCCTCGAGCTGCGCGATCGCCCTCGACAGCCGCTTCAACGCCCGGCCCCTGAGGGGCCCGATCGATCCGATGGGTCGTTCGAGAACTTTTGCAGCTTCCTGATAGCTCAGCCCGTGAAGGTAGATGAGAGACAGCAGCGTCCGGTCTGAAGGCCGCAGCAGATCGAGCCCTCGACCCACGACCTCGCGCATGTCTTCGGTGTCGTCCGGCGTGTGCAGCTCCAGATCCTCGAGGTAGCGCTCTGCGAGGTTCCGCTCCCGAATCAGTCGACGAATCCGCTTCTTTGCCTGGTTGATGGCGGTGCCCAGGAGCCACGTGCGGACGTTTCTGATTCCTTCCGCCTTGAGCACCAGCTGGAGCATCACTTCCTGCGACAGATCCTCGGCGTCTTCGGTCGACAGCCGGAACCACTTCAGAAAGACCGAGAACAGCATCGGCCGGTACGCCGCGATGATCCGATCGAGGGCGGCGGCGTTGCCGTTCTGGTACGCCTCCAGCAGCTGCTGTCCCTCTTCGTCGGTCAGCCGCTCGTTGGTGCGCCGCGCACTCTGCGGTGCGGGCTCGTGCTCGCCGAGATCGGTGAGCAGCCGTGCCAGCACGTCCACCGTCAGGGGCTTCGGCAGCATCTCGTCGACCCCGGCCTCTGCGGCCTCCTCGGCCACCGGCGCCAGATCGCATCCCGAAAACAGGATCACCCTGGCGTGGGGCGCCCGCCGTCTCGCGATCTTGGCGACCGCGAGGCCCTCGTGTCCGGAGTGCAAGCTGAGGTCGGTCAGGACGAGCGAGAAGCGGCGCCGCTTCAGGGAGTCGCGGGCCTCGTCCAGACTTCCGGCCGGGGTGACGCGCGCGCCCTGCTCGGTGAGTGCGAGCCCCACCGATTCGCGCACGCCAGGGTCGTCGTCAACCAGCAGCACGTCGACACCTGGGTGAGTAGATCCTTGCATCGTGGCCTCCCGGGCGACAGTGACGCACGATCCGTGCCAGCGTGCCGATCCGGAGTCGATTCGATAACTTGTTTTTTTATGGATATTTACCATATCGACGTAAGGAGCAGTTATCGCAGGTGCGAGTGTTCATGTCCAATTATTGAACACGGCATTTTCCGCGACCGGTTCTCGATTCGTGGTGTACACTGCGCACTATGAGAGTTGTGTTCTACGGCACTCCCGATTTCGCGGTCCCGACGCTCGAACGGTTGATCGCCAGCCCTCACCAGGTCGTCGAGGTGGTGTCGAGACCAGACAGACCCGTCGGTCGTCACCGGGAGATGGCACAGCCGCCGATCGTGGCACGGGCGATGAGGCATGACATTCCGGTCTTTCAACCCAAGAGTCTGAAGGGTGCTCAGGCCGAGCAGCACATCGCCGAGATCGAGGCCGACGTGGCGGTAGTGGTGGCATACGGCAAGCTGATTCCTCCTTCACTGCTCGGTGCACCGCGCCTGGGATGCGTCAACCTGCACCCGAGCCTGTTGCCCAGGCATCGTGGCCCGTCTCCGATCCAGTGGACACTGGTGTGCGGCGACCGGGTGACCGGGGTGACCACCATGCTGCTCGACGAGGGAATGGACACCGGTCCGATTCTGCTCCAGCGGAGGGTCGAGGTGGCGCCGGCCGAGACCGCCGACCAGCTGGCGGCGCGACTCGCCGCGGTCGGCGCCGAGCTGATGGTGGAGACGCTCGACGGCCTCGAGGACGGATCGATCACGCCCCGGCCTCAGCCCGAGGACGGGGCCAACGTGACGCCAATGCTGCGCCGAAGCTTTGCCAAGGTCGACTGGAAGATGCCGGCCCGGCAGCTGGTGAACCGGCTGAGGGGCTTCACGCCGTGGCCCGGGTTGTACACGAGGTTCCGGGGTGGACGGCTCAAGATCTTCGGCCTCGAGGAGGTCAGCCCGGTGCCCAACGGGGCCGATGAGCCGGGCACGGTGCTGTCCGTCGATCCGTCGGGGATCGTGGTCCGGTGCGGACGGCGCACCGCTGCGCGGATCACGGAGATGCAGCGGGAAGGCCGCCGCCGGATGCCGGCCGACGCCTTCCTGATCGGCGAGCGGGTGAGTCGAGGTGAGCAGTTCGGCTGACCGGGGACGGGCGGCGCGACTTCTGATTCGGATCGAGGAAGGCGCATTCGCCTCACGGCTGCTGGCGGGGCGGCCGGTGCCCGGGGTCCGTGCGCGCGTCCTCGGCGTGCTCCGCTGGCAGCGCGCTCTGGATGCGGTGCTGAAACCGCTCTGCCGCCTGCCTCTCGAGCGACTCGACCCAGAGGTGCGCACCGCGCTGAGGATCGGGCTCCACGAGACGGTCGAGTTGGGTGTACCGGCTGCGGTCGCCACGGACGGTGCTGTGCACCTGGTGCGCCGGCTGGGGAAGGGCTCTGCGGCCGGTCTGGTCAACGCGGTGCTACGGCGGGCGGGTGCCGCGTGGGCGGAGCATCTCCAGGATGCCGCGCCGGACCTGCGCCTGTCACATCCCGAGTGGCTCTACCTGCGCTGGCGAGCCCGGTTCGGCTCGCCAGCCGCCGAGAACATGATGGCGGCCGCTCAGCGACCGGCCCCGGTGTGGGTCTGGTTCCTCGACGCGGGGCACGATGAAGACCGAACGGGAGCACGGTCGCACCCGTGGTGTCCGGGAGCGTGGCGAGCTGTCGATGACGACTCCGTCATGGTTGAGGAGGTCCAAGCCGGGAACGCGTACGTCCAGGACCCCAGCTCGCAGCTCGTCGCCCACGTGGGTCATGGGTTGGTGCCGACGGGGAGCTTCGTCGACCTGTGCGCGGCACCGGGGGGCAAGACTGCGCTGCTGGTCCGACTCGGCGAGTGGCAGCGGACACTCGCGCTCGACCTCAGGGTCCGGCGCGTGCGACTCATGCGTCTGCTGCTCGGGAATCGCTCGGGTTGTTGGCTCGCCGCGGCGGATGCGGCCCGACCGCCGCTGCGCGAGTCCACCTTCGATCTGGTACTCCTCGACGCGCCGTGCAGCGGCACCGGGACGCTGCGCCGGCACCCCGAGCTGCGATGGCGGTTGACCGAGGCTTCGATCACCCAGATGGCGGAGCTGCAGGCAGAGCTGTTGGTCGAGGCGCTGCGACTGGTCGCGCCGGGTGGCGTGCTGCTGTACGCCACCTGCTCGGTCGAGCCAGAGGAGAACGAGGACCACTTCCGGCGGCTGCCGGCCGGGTTCGAGGTGGTGGACCTGGAAACGGAACTGCCCCAAGGAGTGCCGGGGCTCACCACAGATTCCCGCGGCGCGAGAATCCTGCCCAACGCCGACGGCGACGGCTTCACCATGCACGCCCTGCGCAGGGTGGAGGAGTGATGTGGTTCAGAGATCGTGCAACTGTGAAGACCGGTGCGATCGCCATTGACGTGAGTCATTAGCGTGCGGATTGCCACACGACCGGCTCTGGTTGGGAGGGCGATCCAGCATCAAGCATCGGGCATCGGACGATGAAGACGAAGACGAAGAGCGGGAGGGCGGAGTCACCCCCCGCCGGCCTCCAACTCCGCCTCGATTCGCTCCCACTCGGCGAGGAGCTCCTCGACCTTGGACCACAGATCTTGTTGCTCCTGCTGGAGGGCGCGGATGCGATCCGGCGGTGTGGTGTCGAAAAATCCTGGCTCGCAGAAGCTCTGATTGATCTCGTCGATGCGAGCCTCGGCGTTTTCGATGCCCGCGGTGATCACGTCGCGACGGAGCTCCAGATCTTTGCGTCGACGGGCGGTGAGCCGGGATGACGACTGCTCCGGTTGCGCCTCTGCACGCCGCCGACGCTTGTCGCGCCGCTGTCGGAGAGTGGCTGCCTGGGCGTCCAGGTGATCGTCGCCGCAGCTCGCGACGTACTCGTCATAGCTGCCCTGGTAATCGTTGGTGCCGTCTGCGGTGATCTCGAGCAGGCGGGTCGCGAGCCTCGACACGAACCACCGATCGTGTGACACCAGCATCAGGGTGCCGTCGTAACTCTCGAGGGCCTCCACCAGGGCCTCGATCGCTTCGAGATCGAGGTGGTTGGTGGGCTCGTCGAGCACCAACACGTTTGGTTGCTCCACGCCGAGCCGGGCGAAGAGCATCCGCGCCGCCTCGCCCCCGGAGAGGTTGGCGACCTTCTTCGTGACCTCGTCCCGCTCGAAAAGAACGTTGCCGAGTCGACCACGAACGAAACCGGTGCCCTCGCCGGGACACGCGGCTCCCAGCCAGCCCTCGACCGTGGCGTCACTGCCGCCGAGTTGATCCCGATGATCCTGCGCGAAGTAGCCGGGCGCGGTCTCGTGGCCCCAGGTGACGGTGCCGCCATCCGGGGCCAGGTGGCCCATGGCGACCTTGAGCAGGGTCGACTTGCCGATGCCGTTGGGTCCGATGATGGCGAGACGGTCACCGCGCCGGACGTGCAATGCGACATCGACGAGCACGACGTTGTCCCCGAAACACTTGGAGATGCCGTCGAGTTCGAGCACCGTCTTGCCGCTCGGCCGCCGCTGGCGAAACTGGAACTTCGGATACCGACGGGACGTCGGCGGCAGCGGTTCGATCACGGTCCGTTCGATGAGCTTCACCTTGCTCTGGGCTTGGCGCGCCTTCGTCGCCTTGGCGCGGAATCGATCGACGAAAGCCTGGTGACTTGCGATCTGCTTCTCGCGTTTGGCGATCTCTGCCTCGCGTCGCTGGCGCTCGGTTTCCTTGGCGGTGACGAAGAAGGCGTAGTTCCCCGTGTAGGCGGTCACCGTCCGGTAGTCGATGTCCAGGATGTGGGTGCACACGTTGTCGAGGAACCTGTGGTCGTGCGAGATCACGACCGCGCAGCCCTTGTACACGCTGAGGAACTTCTCGAGCCATCGGATCGACAGGATGTCGAGGTGGTTGGTGGGCTCGTCGAGCAGCAGCAAAGCCGGATCGGACGCCAGGACCCGGGCCAGCAGGGCCCGGAGCTTGAACCCTCCTGACAGCGTCGACAGCGGTTGGTCGTGCGTGTCGGTGGGGATGCCGAGCCCCTCGAGAATTTCGCCGCACCGAGCCTCGTACGCATACCCGTCGTGGCTGACGATGACGTCCTCGAGCGCGGCGTAGCGCTCTGCGTCGAAGCCGTTCTCCGCGAGGTCGAGGAGCTCATCCTTCTCCTGAATGGCGCGCCACAGCTCGCCGTGGCCCATCATCACCACCTCGATGATGCGGGTGTCCTCGTACTGGAAGTGGTCCTGCTCCAGGACCCCCAGCCGCAGACGTTTGGGACGGGAGATCGACCCTTCGGTCGGCTCTTCACGCCCAGACAGCAGCCGAAGCAGGGTCGTCTTGCCGGATCCGTTGGCGCCGACCAGGCCGTATCGACTGCCCTGGTTGAGCTGAAACGTGACGCCCTCGAACAGGGTGTGGGCGCCGTAGGTCATGCCGAGGTCCTTGACCGCGATCATCTGCGGAATTGCTCCCGCGTCAGCCATGTCCCCTCGCGCGATCGCGGGTCGATGTCTTCGACATTCCGCCACGGTCGCGAGTACACCCTGAGGTCCCGGCCGTCCTTCGGCCAGTAGACCCAGCCGAGGGTCGCCGAGCCTCGGGACCATTCGAGGTTCAGCTGCGGCACGGTGATCACCCCGGTGAACTGGTCCTCCAACGCGTCACCCTCGCCCCGAGCCCCCTCGGCCCTTGAGAACGTGGAGGACCCGGGTTCCGATACCGCCCACCAGTAGTGGATGCGGTCGCCGAGTGCCGACCGCGAGGCGATCTTGAGCGCGACGAGGCGGTCGTCGTCGCCGAAGAGGACGTAGCGACCGTACGGCACGCCGATCGCGCGGACGTCGGCAATCACCTGCTCCTCGGTGGGAAGCGCACCGGTATCCGGTATTTCGGCGCGACAACCTGTCAGCACCGCGGTCGCAATCGCGACTCCGAATGCGGCCAACGGGATGCGCGAAGTCATGGTTCCATCCTGAAATGCACTCTAGCAGGGTCGTTTTCCCGCCCGGGTCAATTGGGTTGGACATCGTCGTTGGGAACAAGAACGCCGCGAGCGGCGCGATTCCGCGGTATTATTGGCGGCGATTCAACACTCCCGGGAGGGATTGATCAATGGCAAGAGCAGTCTATGTGGCGATGGTGGTCGCAATGGCGGTGCCGGCACTGGGCGGGGCGGCCGACGGCGACCAGATCGTCGGCCTGTGGGCGACCGCACCGGACGAGGTGGACGGGAACGCCCATGTCGAGATCTACAAGAACAACGGCACGTACGAGGGCAAGATCGTCTGGCTCGAGAAGCCGGTCTACAACCCGGATGACGAGGAAGGGATGGCCGGCCAGGACAAGGTGGACCGGGAGAATCCCGACGAGGCGCTGCGGGAGCGGCCGATCCTCGGGCTCCAGATCATGTCCGACTTCGAGTACGGCGGCAACAATAAGTGGAAAAAAGGCACGATCTACGCACCGGACGACGGCAAGACCTACAAGTGCAAGATGTCGCTGTCCGAGGGTGTACTCAAGGTGCGCGGGTACATCGGCATCTCCATGCTCGGGCGAACCGAGGAGTGGACCAGGGTGCCGGCCAAGCAGTAGCCGAGATCTCGAGCTGTGAAACGACGAACCGTGGAAATCTGGAACTGCGCGCCGAATCGGGGTCCGACATGGACGTGACCTACGCCTCGTACCTCAAGCTCGATGAGTTGCTCCGGCTCCAGCGACCGCTGTCCGACGCGCCGGAGCACGACGAAATGCTGTTCATCGTGATCCACCAGGTCCACGAGCTGTGGCTCAAGCAGCTATTGCACGAGCTCAAGCTGCTCCAACTCGCCCTCGAGAACGGCCACAGTCCGACCGTCATGCGCACACTTAGAAGGCTGATCACGATCGTGAAGACTCTGTTGTCGCAGGTAGATGTGCTCGAGACCATGACGCCGGTCTCGTTCAGCTCGTTCCGGGAGCGACTGCGTACGGCCGGTGGCCGCCGATCGGTCCAGTTCCGCGAGTTCGAGATCGTGCTCGGACGTCGGGACGAATCGGTCTTCGATGGCTTCGCGGAGGAAGGACCGGAACGCGCGCGCCTCAAGGGGGCGATCGCGCGGCGCCCACTGTACGACTCGTTTGTCAGATACCTGGTGCACATCGGATACTCCGTGCCGGCCGAGGTGCTGGAACGAGACGTCACCCAGCCCTACGAGCCGCAGCCCAAGGTCCAGGATGCACTGGCGGACATCTACACCACCGACCCGACCGCATGGCAGGTGTGCGAGCTGCTGGTGGATCTCGACGAGGCGCTTCAGGCGTGGCGCTATCGACACCTCAAAATGGTCGAGCGGACGGTCGGGGGAGGGTTCGAGCCCGGCGGTGCCGAGGCCGTGAAACACCTCAAGGACAGGCTGCTCGAACCGGTCTTCCCGGACCTGTGGCAGGTCCGGGACCGCCTGTGATCGTCCAGCACGTGCTTCAAGGAGATTCTGCGACCCGCCGAGGCGTTGGCCAGGACTTTGTCGTGGGTTATGGTCGTATCTCGGAATGACGATTTCGGGCAACTTCCGCGCCATGCCGCTGCACGACGTGCTGCAGTGGCTCGCCAACGGGCGGCTGCCGGAGGTCGATGCGTTGCTGGTTTTGTAGGGTCTGATCGAGGCGGGCCATCTCGAGCTCGAGTTCCGCTGAGGAGGGTCGATGGGCCGACTGATCGATCGCGAGCGCAGAGCGCGCGCGAAGGAGGCGAAGAAGCAGCGGATGAAGGACATCCGCGAGGAGGCGGTGCGCTCGTTCGTCAAGCTGCCCTACGTCGAGATCACCCTCGACGCGCTCGGGCGGCGGGCGGGCGTCAAGAAGGGCGTCGCCTCGATGTACTTCGGCACCAAGGAGGAGCTGTTCCTCGAGTTGCTGAGGGACGAGCTCGATGCGTGGTACGACGAGCTCGAGCGCACGTTGGGCGCGCAGCGTGCGCGACTGTCCGACGCTCAGGTTGCCAGGCTGGTGTCGAGCACGCTGGCGGCCCGCCCGGTGCTGTGCCGCTTTCTGAGTCTGGCCTCGGTGGTGCTTGAGCAGAACATGGAGATCATGGCCGCGGATCGATACCAGCGCTGGCAGCGGGATCGGATGACCGAGGTGGGAGCGGAGCTCGAGAAGAGGTCACGGAGCATGGAGAAGGGCCAGGGCCTGCGGCTGCTGCACCTCGTCCAGCTCATGGCCGCGGCGTTCCACGGATACGCCGATCCCCGCGGCAGCCTGGCTTTCAACCTGCACGACCCCGACTTCGCCGACTTCAGGATCGACCTCGAGCGGGAGCTCGCCGCCCTGGTCCGACGAACCCTCTCGGATTCGGGAGCGTAGGCGCGCAGCCCCTGCGCGCGAGGTCGCGCCATGACCATCGGCCGCAGGTGCGGAAACCAACGAGCCTGTGAAAGGTCCCGATGCTCGCGGCTGACGCCGCGAGCACGGTGCGTCGCAGCGACCCTGTCCGAACGCGAGCGTTCGTCGATGGCCGCTGCTCCGCACCTCGCCCGCCTGCGGCGGGCCGCCGGGATGTTGGAACGGGAGACGTCCCTGACCCCACCCCCGTATGTGCTTCTCGCGCCAAGCGCCGCCCCTCTCGCCGCGTGTTCGCCCTCGTCATCGTCGCCATGATCACGAGATCGATGGCTCCTCGACTCGGGCTCACCCTGCACCGAGAGGGATGAACACGACCCAGGAAGCGGAATGTGGCCGTGGCCGTGGGGCTCGAAGAGGGTGGTGGGCGGCCTACGGCCACCCGCTTGTGGGGTCGGGTCGCGAGCGAGGGTGGGTGGGAGGTAGGCGCAGCACCCTTTGGCGCGATCCGCTTCGCGGGGTCGGCGCAATCGGAGGCGGGATTCATTCGGCGGCAGCGCCTGTGGCGCTGCACGGGCTCGGGTGTCACACGACCGGAGCGATTGGCCGACCGATGACTGCGCCTCCTGCGGGCGTGCCGTCTTTCACAATGTTGGGTCCACCGTCGCCACAATGGGGCGGTTCTCCTGGGTTCCAACATTGTGACAGGGGGCACCCGCGGGGAGCGCGTCGGGGAGAGGGCGCCTTGAAGTCCCCTTGATTCAACCGAACGAGAGGCCTCAGCATCCGGGTGGGTGGATGGTCCAGCGACAAGCGACCAGCGACGGAAGGGCGCCGGTCGATGACGATGACGACCGCGCTCCGGGTGGGCGGGGGAGCCGTATAGCCGCACAGCCGCATAGCCGCAAGGCCTCATGCCCCCGACAGTCGTGTGGGATCTTCGTCCCCGATCGGACGCGGACGCGGACTCGGACGGGAGGAGGATCTTGCATCTCGAATCTTGCATCGTTCATCTGGCTGGGCGGGCGGGTGTCGAGTCGCCGCGCAACCCAACCGGGTGATCGGGCCGTGCCCCGGGACCCATTCCGAGCACACCCCATCGCGACCGAGGCGCGCGACGATGCGGTAGTGGGAGACAGTGGTGCCGATCACGGCTACCCCGCGTCAAGCTGAGCGAGTCGCGTGCGGGCCTCGGCGAGTTCCGGAAGGTCCGGGTCGGCGTCGTTCCAGAGGTCAAGGAAGCGCTGATACTCCTGGCGGGCCGCGTCGTGATCTCCCTCCTGATCGAGCAGCCGGGCCAGCTCGAGGACGTAGCGGGGCTCGAGCACCCCCACGAACTTCTGCTCGGCGCTGGGCGTGAGCAGGCGCCGGTACTCCGCGATGGCCCCGGCGGCATCACCCCGCGCGCTGCAAATGCGTGCTCGCCAATCTCGTGACGGCGAGTTGTGCATGAAGAAGAAGGTTGCACCCTTGGCTTCAAATCTCATCTTTCCATCAGGCAACCCAGCGGCAAAGGCCGCCTCGGCGCGATCGAGGTCGCCCGAGGCGAGGGCGACCTCGCCCTCGAGAGAGCGATGCGTCCAGGTATCAAAAACGTCATGACGATCGACGCGTGCGGCGACGGCGTCCACATGGTCCTCTGCCGCAGCGAGCCGTCCGGACCGCGCCTCTCCGATTCCGGCAACCTGGTGGGCAAACAGGCCCCACAGGTGTCCCAGAGTGTCCTCGGGGAATTCCAGCGCCCGGCTGGCACCGTCGATGGCTTCAGAGAGATTGCCCTGCTCGAGGGCGATGATCGAGGAAAGGACCCAGGCGCGAGGTTCCAACCACCGCACCTCGACGTTTCCAGTCAATTCATGGACTTCGCGGTCCACCAGCTCGGCCTCGCGGTATCGGCCCGCTCGAACCAGAAAAAGGCTCTTCGGCATGGCGACGAGAATTCGGAGGTAATCGTCAGCGAGGTGTTCTTCGATAGCGACCCATTCGGCCAGTGCGTCGTCGTAGCTTCCGAGAACGGCGTGTGCCCACGCACACCCGGCACCCCCCCACGTGCGGTCCACCTCGACGGCGTCGGTGTAGCTTGCGATCGCCTCCTCGGGTCGGCCCATCATGAGGTACGCGTCACCCAGGCTGTCATGAGGGTTGGGCTCTCTCGGCGCGAGCTGTGCGTACGCCTCGAGCTGGTGAAGGGCCTCGTCGAACCGACCGAGATACGTGAGTTGATATGCGAACTCGTTGCGAAGAGGCCCGTCGGTGGGCACCGCCGCGACCCCCCGCTCGTAGACCTGAATAGCCTTCTCGGTATTGCCGAGCACCCTGCGGTAGAGGTCGGACAGCCGGATGTATGCTCCTGGGTCGTCGGGGTAGCGCGTGACGAGCTCCTCCTGCAGCGTCAAAGCTCGCTCGTCGTCTCCATCCCACGAGGCCGCGTATGACTCCACCTGCAGCCGCTCCCGCCCGGACAGACGGTCCAGGCCTTCCAGCGTCTTTCTCCTGTACTCATCGCGCGATGGCGAATCCAGCGGCACGGGGAGAAGCGACAGATCGAAGTAGGCCATGGTGAAGGACGGGTCGAGCTCGACGGCCCGCCGCAAAAGCTCGGCAGCGTCCCACGAGCGCACGTTCCTCAAAGCGTTGTGTCCTTCGACGTACAGCCGGTAGGCCTCGAGCGACTCCGTGGTGAGCTCGGCGATACCGCGAGACGACGCAGCTGTGGTCATGCCGAGTCGGGCCCGGATCTGTTCGGTGAGCTCGTCGACCAGACCGAACACCTCGTCGCCCCGCACGTCGTGGGCAAACAGCAGCCTCCCGTCGGACGGGTCCTGCACCCGGATATCGATGCGAAGGTCGGGTCCAGTCCCGAAAACACTGCCCACCACCACGGCGCCGGCACCGGCACGACGGGCAACCTCGAGTACCTGTCGAGGAGCGATGGTCTCTGCCGATTCGGGGACGAGGCTGTCGAGGATCTCGAGCAGTCGCTCGGAGCTCACGACGTCCAGCCCCTGCGTCTGGGCCAGGCCGGTGACGAGCATGTCGGGCACGCCCTGGCGCAGCCAACGCATCTCCTCGGACGCGGCCGTGCAGTCGAACGGCATCACCGCGACGGCGGGCCGGCCCGAGGCGCCGATGCCGATCGGCTCACCGCCGCCACGGCCGAGGTAGAGAACGAGCGCGACTGCGGCCGCTGCAACGACCGCCGCTGCGAGCCAGAGAGTCCTCCGTCTCCGCCCGGTGACGGGAGACGCTGGACCGGCTGCCGTCGTTGACGTCGCGCTCGAGATCGTCCGCAGGTTGTAGGCCAGGTCGCTGGCCGACTGGAAGCGGGACTGGGGCCTCTTCTCCAGGCAGCGTCGCACGGTTCCTGCCAGCTCGGGTGGCAGCGCCTCGCCCGAGGTCGATATGTCCGCCGGCTCCTCCTTGAGGATCGCATTCATGGTCTCGACCGCGGTGTCGCGAACAAACGCCCGCTGCCCCGAGACCATCTCGTACAGCACGCAGCCCAGGGAGAAGATGTCCGACCGGTGGTCCACGGCCCTGCCGCTCACCTGCTCGGGCGACATGTAGCCCACGGTGCCCAGCACCGTGCCGGGATCGGTGTGGCGAGTCAGGGTGGGGGCTTGCGTGCCACGCTCCTCGCTCTCGAGGGGGTCGTGCCGCGCCAGGCCGAAGTCGAGCACCTTGACCCGGCCGTCGTTGGTGACAAACACGTTCGAGGGCTTCAGGTCGCGGTGGACGATGCCTGCCTCATGGGCTGCGGCCAATCCGTCCGCGATGGCGGCTCCGATCTCGGTCGCCCTGCGCCAGCCGAGCGTGCCGCCCTCCATTCGTTCACGCAGCGTCTCGCCCTCGAGCAGCTCTGTCACGGAGTAGGTGGTGTCCCCCTCGGTGCCGAAGTCCCAGATCTCGAGAATGTTTGGATGGGCCAGCTTGGCGACCGCTCTGGCCTCGCGCCTGAACCGGTCGAGGCGGTCAGGATTCTCCGCCACGGCCTCGGGCAACACCTTGACGGCCACATCCCGCTCGAGCTCCGAGTCCCTCGCCCGGTACACCTCGCCCATGCCCCCTGCACCGAGGGGTCCAAGAACCTCGTAGCGCCCGAGCCGGTCGCCGACCGAGAGGGACATGGCCTGTCCAGACGTCTTTCTGGGTTCAAGTATCGCAGCTGTGGGAACGAAGCTCAACTGGTCGAAGATCACGTACCGGGTACATAATTGTATAATTAGTTTCACACGCGACACGAAGATCGCGGCGAAGCGACCGGCCACTAATTATACAATTATGTACCTGGTACGAAATGAGGGTGGGGAAGTCGGCTTCGCCGTCGGCTCCGCCGTGAAAAGTCCAGCATCCAGCATCCAGCATCCAGCGACCAGCATCCAGCATCGGGGTGGCAGGGCGGTTGGCCAACTTGACATAGCTTCTCACCGCAACTATGATCGCGCGGCCCTGTTGGGCGGAGGTGAATATGGCCGGCAAGGGACATCGAGTCCAGGTCAAGCTCAAGAGCAGTGAGAGCCCGCACATCTACTACGTCAAGAAGAACAAGCAGAACTCGCCCGACCGGCTGGAGCTCAAGAAGTACGACCCGGTCGTGCGCAAGCACGTGGTGTACAAGGAATCGCGTTAGTTCGTTCGACTCACCAAAGCCAATACAACCCGGACTCCGCGTCCGGGTTTTTTCATTCCCCCGCCCGCCCGGAGCAAGGAGCAGGGAGCAAAGAGCAAGGACCCGCTTGCCGATCACATCGGCCTGTCATTCCGAGCGAGGAGGGAGCCGCGAGGCGAGCGACGAGTCGAGGAATCCCCCGAAGCAAGGGCGACGTCGCGATCTCATCGTCGCTCCGGAGAGCTGAGGGGATCCCTCGACTCGCTTCTCTCGCTCGGGATGACATCGAGCGGCCGTGTGGGCGCGCACCCCGTGCGCGCGGGGAGCATCTCGGTCGGAGAGACCTGCGAGGTTTCGTCGCGCCATCTCCCCGACGCGCTCCCCG
>JBFELO010000118.1:0-14266 GCA_041552055.1 Candidatus Sulfomarinibacteraceae bacterium
GGCCGCGGAACACGCCGTCGCGGCCGCTGACGCGCATCTCTCCCAGAGTTCCGAGGCCGAGGTCGGCGGGGTTGCGACCCTCGCCCGACGCACTGGTGTACACGTCGTAGACCCCCTCCAGCGTCGGGGGCTCGTCGGGCACCACGGTGCGGAACAGCCGACCGAGGTCCAGCCCCTCGAAGGACGACGCGAGATGGAGCGTGTATGGATCCTCTGCCGTGCCGTCGAACCGGAGGCCGCCTTCGGCGCTGAACCGCGCACCGAGCATGGAAGCCTCTACCCCGGTCATCTCGATCGCGCCCGGATCGACCTCGACGCGGCCACGGATGCCATCGATCGAGGTGCGCGCGAGCTCGAGCGTCACGAGATCGAGGGTCCCGTCGCCCGACACGTCGGCGCCCCAGAATGGCTCGCTGTCGCGCCTCTCCCGGATTTGGTCGATCGCGCTCTTCGACCAGCGCTCGCGAAAGGCGGAGACGGCACGATCTCGGGAGGCGCTCGAGCCGGAGTCGGGTTCGGGCGGTGCCACCACGTGGACCAGCCGGGTCACGTCCGCGGCGACCAGCCGGTCGCCCGTCAGTGACGCTTTGAAACGGAACCCGTCGCCCTCTCGACGAACGTCTCCCTCGAAGCCGAGATCGGAGAGTCCGTTGTCCGACGAGATCCCGAGCGAGGCACTCACATCGAGGCTCTCACCCGCGAGGGTCACCACGCCGAGCCCCATGTCAAGGTTGGGTAGGGTGCCGGCGTCCTCCACCCGCGCGCCGCGGAGCCGCGCTTCCGCCTGAAGCGTCGAGCGGTCACCGTAGCTGACATCGACCGATCCGCCCACCGTCCCCTCGAGGAAGGCCGGAAGACCGGCGAAGATCGGCTGGCGGGCCAGCGGCTCGAGGTCGGCCACGGTCTCGAAGGACAGGCTGTCGATGGTCGTGCGATCCGTCAGCGGCATGACGGCTCGCAAGGTGGCATCGGCGATCGGTGTACCCCGGGGGCCAAGAGTCGAGAACTCGATGGTTCGAGCCTGCAGGCCGTCGGTAGAGTAGAAGACCTCGTAGGACAGACCGACCGTTACGCGGTCGAGCAGGGCCGCCTCCTCCCAACGAACTGACACGTCCTTGAAGACGAGCTCGTCCTCGGCCACCAGGAGCAGGCCTCCGTTTTCGGCCCGACCCAGGAACTGGCCCTGGGGCAGCACGCCCTCGAGCTCGAAGCCGAAGACTCTGGGGAACAGCTGCTGCAGCTCGAGCGGGGTGATTGTAGCGATCACGATGTCGGGAGAACCGCCGTCCACCCACACTCCGAAGGGCTCCGCCGACATGACGAACGGGCGCAACTCTCCGAGCTCGAGAAACCTGGTACCGGCCACGTCGGTCAGCCCGAGGTCGAGCTTGTCGACCTCGATTCGGCGGTTCGCCACGTCGATCGTGCCCCGCTGACGCCAGCTCAGCGCACCGATCCGACCGATGCGGCCGGTGAGCGCCGGGAACTCGCCCTCGAACCAGAACGTGGTATCGATTCTCCGACGTCGGTCCCGCCGCATCCTGAAGTCCATCTGACCGTCGATTCGCCCACCCTTCGGCGTCCGCGCCTTGATCTCGTCCAACAGGACCTGCGCCTCCGTATTGTCCAGACGCAAACGCGGCTGCAGACTCAACGTGGCGTCGTCGGTCAGCAAGATTCCGCGGTAGATCGGCCGGAGGCCGCGAACCTCGAAGGGGGCTACTGGTTGCAGGCTGAGCCCGCGCCCACCGCCGACGTCGACCTCGAGCTCGCCGTACAGGGCACCGCCCTCGAACTCCAATTCGGGGATGAACGGGCTGATCCAGCCGATGGGCAGGCCGTCAAACCGGATGTTCAATTCCTGGGTCGACGACCCCTCCCAATCGGCAACCATGGACGGCAGAGCAATGGTCAGCGGGAGGTCGTTCTCGAACTCGAACTTGATCAGCGGGCGACCGGACACCCCCCTCGCTCCGAACACCGCGGAATCGAGAGCCAGGGTCTTCATCGCGAGGTCCAGTGCGAAACGGGCATTGCCACCGACGACGTCGAGCGAATCGACCGCCGCCCGCAGCTTCGGGATCCGCATGGCCAGATATCCGTTCAAGTCGACCACGGGCCACCGCTCGAGCGAGGTGACGGCCTCACCTTTGAAACGAACCCTCAAGCCGGTGTCCGCCGTCATCTCGAAGCTCTCGATCTCGGCCTCCAGCTGGCCGCGGTCGTACTCCATCCGCGGTACGATGGTGACGTCCACCGGCAGCGGCCGGAGTCCGAACCTGCCCGGGGAAAGCTGGAGACCTTCGGCCCGGATGGGCTCGCGGGCCACCAGTTTCCCGTGTCGGACGTCCAGCGGCACCACATCCAGTGCGGCGTCGACGGCGCCTTGCTCGACGACCACGATCGCGGGATTGAAACGCCGCACCCAATCGAGCGGGAACCGGTTCATCTCGATACGTATGGCGGGTTCACCCATGACCTCCGGCGTCACCACCAGGGTCTCGAATTCCAAGGTCAGCGGGCCGAGAGCCTCGACGCTCAGAATCTCGGGGTCGCCGGCTGGAATGAGCCCGAGCCGGAGCCTCCGGGCGTCGAGCCGCCCGCTGCTCAGCACACCGGCCAGATCCAGCTCGAGATCGAGCTCGACCCAGTCGACCAACCTCGGATCGAACTTGCCCCACTCGCGAGTCTTGACCTGCGTCCGGGCGTCGATCGTCAGACGCCCCGCCTCCAGATCCAGCTCGGCCGAGCCGGTGGACTCGCCCCACAGCTCGGGCACCGCGCGGTCCCGCGCGAACGCGGTCACCAGTCCGGGCGTCAGATTGGCCTGCCAGCTCGCGTCGAGCACTCTCGCCACAGAACCAAACTGTGCGCTCGCTTCCACCAGCCGGTGCCCGCCCGACCCGTCGACGGTCAGCCGGTAGGACTCTTCCTCGTCCGCCAGCTCGAGCTCGACATCTGCATCGAGTCCGACCGGCTGGTCACCGAGCGAGTGGATGCCTCCCGCGGCCGCCAGCTTGCGCACCGCGCCGGATCCGTCGACCTCGGAGGTCAGCGAGGTGTCGATGACGGCTGCCAGCGTGGCCGTCCCTGCGCGGCGAGCCTCGAGAGTCGACTCGAGCATGCCCTCGAGCCGACGATCCGGACCGAGGTTCGAGGCGGCCACCGACCACGGGCCCGTCAGCTCGAGCGTGTCGCTCACGGTGACGGTGATCGTGCCGTCGGCTTCGGCGGAGCGAACCACGACGCGCCTCGGCACACGCGCCACGCGCGCCAGCCCGCGAAACTCGAACGGCTCGGACGCCTCCGCTTGCCCGGTCTCCGCGAATGGACCGATGTGGATGTCGACCCCGGTCGCCGACGCCTCCTCGACGTCGAGCGAGAGGTGGGAAAGCGACGACCAGAAGGCGAGGTCGGCTTCTGCTCGTTCCACGGTCATCTCCAGGCCCGCGGCCTGCACTCGAAGGCCCTCCACCTCACCGCCCCATGGCCCGGCCCAGACCCGGTCGACGCCGAACTCCACCCCCTCGATGCCCCCGACCACCGCACTCAGCAGGACGTTCTGCACCGGCGGCAGTAACACCGCGACGACGAGGACCACGAAAACAACCAGCAGAATGACAAGGACCCGCTTCAGGCGAGGACGCGGCATGTCGGCCTCCGGGGGAGCCGGATCATTGTAACTCGCCGGAGCGTGTCGTGTTGTCCGGGCGACTCAGCGCCGTGTTCTCAGTCTGATACCGTGCCCTACCCGACCGGAGCTCTCCGGTTGAGCGGGGCTACTCGAGACTCAGAATTCTTTTACGGCGAATTATTCCGCAGCCAGCTCGAGCTTGCAGCGCACCCAGTTCTCCGAGCCGGTCGCGGCGGTCTCCTTCTGCTCGGGCTCCTCCACGGTGGGCTCCGGAGCGACACTCACCCGCGCCGGATCGAGGCCGCCCTGGTCGACCAGGTAGGCGCGGATCGCTTCTGCACGTGCCGGCGCCAGCGCCGCCACCGTGCCCTGGTCGATGGGCTGTGACGCGATCAGCGCCTCTCGGAGGGCGTCGCGGTAGGCCATCTCGTCGAGCACCGGCTCCGCGCCCTCGGCACTCCCGGGGGTGGTGTGCTGCGCGCGCAGCGCATCGAGCTCCGCGGCCGACATCCTCGAGGAGTAGAGGTACTCCAGGGTTGCGAGCGGTATGACGGTGTCGAGCTGCTCCTGGGTGACGCCCTGGGCGACGAGCTCGTCCGTGAACGCCGCCTCCCGCAGACCGGACGAGTCCACCTCGGTATCGAAGGTCCCGTTGATGGTGAGCGCGAGGGCCGGCCGTTCAGCCAGCGCGGCAACCAGCGTGTCGAGGTTCCCTGTCGCTGCCTCGTCGAGCTCCGAGCTGCCCGCCGCGAACTCGACGAACTCCAGGTCCTTCCCGTCGCCCTTGCCGCCGATCGAGCCGAGGATACTGAACGGGTGCGACACGATATCGGTGATGATCTCTTTCACGGCGGAGGTCGCGGCCGACGCCATGCCGAAGCCGGGATTGTCGAAGCTCCCCTCGAACGGGATCTCCAGATCGATCCGGCCTTCCTTGTCCTTGAGCAACGACACGCCGAGCTTGAACGGCAGGTTGATCAGCCCCTCGCCCTCCACCTTGTCGCCGAGCACGAGGTCGTCGGCCTCGATGTGGTTGTACGCCTTCAGGTAGCGGTCGACGATGTCGTAGTCCAGGTCCAGCGTCACGTCGCCGCTTTCCATCGGGTGCCCGATGAACTTGACCGACATCGGCGAAACCGCTGGCAGCGGCATGTCACGCACGTCGATCGCGAGATCGGTCAGCCGCTGGTAGTCGAACGGGTCGAGCTCGCCCTCCACCCGGACCGCACCACCGACGTCGATTCCGGCCTCAATGTCGAGCTTGGCCCCTGACTTCGATCGGGTGGAGATCCCGGAGATGGTGCCGTCGATCGGGATCAGGGCCATCGAGAACGGCCCGCCCACCGTGGTCTTGTCGGTGTAGCGACCGTAGCAGTCGTGGAGTCGGAAACGAGCGATGGTCAGGGGGGGCAGCCCCTCGGCGCCCGACGGTGCGGCGCCTCCACTCACGGCCTCCTCCTCGCCCTCGCCGAGCGCCTTGAAGAACTCGAGCAGGTTGATGGTGCCGTCCTCCGCGACCGCGATCTGCAGCCCAGCGTTGTGGATGTCGACCTCGGTCACCTTGGCGCCCATGGGCTGGAGATCGGCGTCGATCCCCTTCACCGACAGGTCGCCCCAGCCGAGCAGCTTGTCGCCGGTGACGGTCTCGTTGAGGTCGAGCCCGGTGACACCGAACTCGCCCTTGAAGTTGGCCTCCAGAGCCTCGGCCCCCTTGGGCTTGGCCGCCGTCGCCGTGCCGCCGGCGTGGAGCACACCGGCACGAACCTCGAGCGGCGCGATCTTGGCGATGAACGGCTGGTACTTGGCCAGCTCGAGCCCCTCGAGCCCCACCTCGACCTCGGCGGTCAACGGCGCGGCGCCGAACGTCCCCTTGGCGGTTCCGAGCGCATCGCCCTCGAGAACGGCGGAGGCGTCGAAGGGCCACACGGTCCCCTCCTTCGTGGAGATGTCGGTCACCACGAGGTTCGCGTCCGTGACCTCGAACAGCATCGGCGGCGACTCCATCCTGTTCTCGAATTGGGCGCCCGCGTCGCGCAGCTCGAACCGTCCGAGCTCGGCCGAGGCCTGAATACGCTCCTCCAGGGTCTGATAGGTGGCGACGATCTGCTCCTGAGACTCCTCGGGGATGAGCACGTCCCAGTTCGGGGTGCCGTCTGGCTCGATCCAGCCGAAGGCCGTCGCACCCTCGATCAGGACCGACTCCGCCGCAACGTTCTGCTCCGGCCACTCGAGGTGGCCGCCCGAGACGCTGATGGTGTCGACCTGTACCAGGTCGGCATCGTGCTCCTCGGCCCGGAAGCCGAAGTCGGTGATCTGGACCTTTGCGTCGTTTGCCACCAGGTGGATTCCGTCCTCCTCGAGGCCAATCTGGTAGTTGACGTCGAGGTCGAGGACGCCGCCCGTGAGGTCGAACTTGAAGAGATGCGCCACCGCTCTCCAGCTGTTGGCGAGATTGACGGATTCGAGTTCGAAGCGACCGTCGAGCCCCAGCGGTTCCACCACCACCTTGCCGTTCGCTCTGAGTTCGCCACCACCCATCAGCCCGAGCACGACGTCGTTGCTGCCCTCGCGTTCGGGGATCGTCGAGATGTCATTCAGCTCGACCTGGGACGGACCGAGCTCCCACACCTGTGGCGCGGGACCGTAGCGGTTGTCGACTTCGATCCGGCCATCCACCACCTGGACGTGCTGCAGCAGGGCGCGGGGGAGTCCGCCCTCGTCCTCGGGAGGTCTCGGCTCCGGCTCCGGCAGGTCTTCCATCATCTCCAACACGTTGACCGCCCCATCCTCGAACCGGCGCAGGGCGACGTACGGGTTCTCGATGGTCAGCTCCTTGAGCGTCGCGGCCCAGCGGAACAGGCTCGACACCTGCGCGTTCCCGTACAGCCTGTCCCACGACAGCAGCACGGATCCGGGCCGGTCGGGGATCGAGAACCCCTCGATGGTGAGCGACAGCGCGAACGGGTTGCAGCGCACCTTTTCCACGGTCGCCTGGCGCTTGACCAGCTCGACCGACTTCTTCTCGATCAGGCTCTTGACGATCCACGGCACCACCAGGAAGCCGATCAGCGCATACAGCACAACGGCGGCCACCACGGCAGAACGCCAACTCACCAGCCGCCACGAACGAAACCGCTCCGAAACCGAGCCCATCACGCTCCTCCAGTTACGTCGTTGACAGAGGGTCAACGTATTCGCCTCATGTTTTATGCCTCGGCCAACGGCATAAGAGCCATTGGCCCCGGGCGCCCGCCACGGTCACGGCCGAGTCGGCGACAAACACCCGCAGCACCTCGGGTGAGTCGCCGGCCTTCACCGTGTCGCAAACCTTCTTGCCCCACGGACCCTTGAGCAGCTCGGGGTTCGACTCCTCGATGGCCGGCGCCAGCCCAAGGTTCTCGGCGTGGTCCGAGACGACCAGGAAGTCGAGCGGACCGATACTCGATACTTGATTCTTGATCCCCCACCCCACCGGATGGTCCGGGTGGGTGGGCGGCACATCCAGCATCACGCATCGAGGATCCAGTATCGGGCGTGCGGGCCTGCTCCTCGCTCACGGCTGACTGCTTGCTGCTAACGGCTTATGGCTTACTGCTCACGGCCTACAGCGGTGTCCCGAAGCCGATGCTCGGGTTGACGTAGACCCGGCCCACCTTCACGGGCGCACCAAGGCACACGAAGAGAAAGGTCAGCACGACCATGAGTCCTGTCGTCTTGAGGAAGTTCGACACGGCAACCTCCTCCGATCATTCCTCCTCACCGGCCGCGAACCAACGGTAGGCCGCTCCTGCAGCCAAGGCCCCGAGGATCGGTGCGACCCAGAACAGCCACAGCTGGCCTACGGCCCAGCCGCCGACGAACAGCGCTGGGCCGGTGCTGCGGGCCGGGTTGACCGAGGTGTTGGTCACCGGGATCGAGATCAGGTGGATCAGGGTCAGGCACAGACCGATGGCGATGCCCGCGAACCCGGCCGGTGCCCGCTTGGACGTGGCACCGAGGATCACCAGCAGGAAGAAGAAGGTCAATACCACCTCGGCGATGAAGGCCGCCGCGAGCGAGTAGCCGCCGGGCGAGTGGGCGCCGTAGCCGTTGGCCGCGAAGCCGCTGGCTACCACGTCGAAGCCAGCCTTGCCGCTGGCGATCAGGTAGAGCACGCCCGCTCCCGCGACCGCCCCGAGTAGCTGGGCGATGACGTACGGCCCGATCTCGCGCGCCGCGAACCGGCCGCCGGACCACAGCCCGACCGACACCGCCGGGTTGAAGTGACCGCCCGAGATGTGGCCCACCGCGTAGACCATCGTCAGGACGGTGAGGCCAAAAGCGAGCGACACACCGACGAACCCGATCCCCAGTTCGGGGAAGGCCGCCGCCAGCACCGCGCTGCCGCAGCCGCCGAAGACGAGCCATGCCGTTCCGAGAAACTCCGCACCCAGCTTCTTGCTCATACCTCTCCTCCGATTTCAGATTGAAACGCGGTCACAATACATCAACTCTGTCAGTCGTGCCATCGCTCGAAGGTCACCTTCTCGGCGTCGCCGGCTCACTCACCGCGCTTCAGCCGTCCACGCGGTAGATGGTCTGCCCCTCCTTGATGGTTTCGAGGACCTCGATGTCCCAAAGGGCCTCCGGCGCGACGGTCAAGGGGTTGGCGTCCAGGATCACGAAGTCCGCCAACTTGCCCTCCTCGATGGAACCTTTGCGGTCCTCCTCGAAGTACTGGTGGGCGGCGTTGATGGTGATCGAGCGGAGCGCATCCATAGCTGACACCCGCTGATCCGGGCCGAGCACCTCGCCGCTGCGTGTCGTCCGGTTGACCTGGGTCGCGAGGATCGCGATCGAGTTCGGCAGCGCCACCGGTGCGTCGTGATGCTGGGTGAAGACGATGTTGAGATCGAGGGCCGCCTTCGCGGGCGAAATGAACGCGGCGCGTTCCGGCCCGAGCACCGAGTCGCGGTGCCAGTCGCCCCAGTAGAAGGTGTGCATGCCGAAGAACGAGGGGATGATGCCCAGCTCCGCGTAGGCGTCGAGCTGGTCCGGACGGATCGTCTGGCTGTGGATGCCGACCGTGCGGCGATCGGCCGGGCCGTGCTTCTCGGTCGCCGCACGCGCGGCGCGAATCATCTGGTCGATGGCGGCATCGCCGTTGGCGTGGTTGATGATCTGCCAGCCCTTGGCGTAGGCCTCGTCGAACATCGCCAGCACGTGCCCCTCCTCGAGCATCGGGTAGCCGGCGTAGTCGGCGCCGCGGCCCGCCGGCGGTACGTGGTACGGCTGCGTGAGCCACGCCGTCTTGCCCTGGGGCGAGCCGTCGAGATTGCCCTTGACACCGCCGATCCTGAAGTGACCGCGATACTGTCCGCTCAACCAGATATTGCCGTCGAGGCTGTCACGACCGAGCCAGTAGTCGGGAAAGGCGACCACGTCGATGGCGAGCTGCCCGGCCTCCGCCATGGCGACGTACAGTTCGAGATCGGCGGGGAAGGCACGGCCTTCGGTAGCGGTGGTGAAACCGAAACGGGTGTATGCCTCGATGCCTTCACGGACCATGCGGCGCTGACCAGCCTCACCGATCGTCGGAAAGACCTCGAGCACGGGCATGAGCGCGGTCTCCTCCAGCACGCCGTCTGGTTCGCGGCTGTCCGGCCGCCGCCGGATCACCCCGCCGGGCGGGTCGTCGGTCGTGGCGCTGACACCCGCCAATTCCAACAGCTTTGAGTTGGCAACGTACAGGTGTCCCGACTGGTGGATGATGAAAACCGGCCGGTCGCTCGAAACGGCGTCGAGGTCATCGCGTGTGGGGTGCCGCCGCTCCTCGATCTGGGCGTCGTCGTACCCGAAGCCGACGATCCAGCCGAGCGTGTGCGACGGCTCGCCTTCGCCCCACGCGCGGAGCTTTGACTGCAGCACAGCGATGGAGTCGACATCCGAGTCGGGCGGCGGCAGCAGATCCGCCGCCAGCGCCTGGAAACCGACGTTTTTGAGGTGCCCGTGAGCATCGACGAAACCAGGTAGGAGAGTACGACCGTCGAGGTCCACGACAGCCGTTTCGCCATCGCGGTGAGCCATGACTCTGTCTGCACTCCCGACTGCCAGGATCTTGCCGCCCCTGACCGCCACCGCTTCCGCGGTCAGCTGCGCGTCGTTGACGGTCACTATGTCGCCACCGTGGTATATCGTGTCGGCGGTCTGCTCCGGAGTCGACCTGTCCGTACAGGCCGCCACGAGAGCGACCATGACAATCAAGCTCACCACTCGTTCCCCACTCGAAACCATTACGAACGCTCCTCCGCTTTTATTCGTTGACTCGCCTTGAGTAAAGGTCCTACGATTTCGGAAATTCCCGCGCGTGCGCTCCAGACTCGCGACCGTCGATCCACGCAGCCAATCGAGCTGGAAAATACTGCGAGTGGACAGCACGCGAGAGAGGCGAACATGCCAATGAGATTCCTGAGTGCCTTCCTGTCGGCGGTCGGGGACTTCGTCCGCGCCTGGCCGCGGCTGTTGGCCACCGACGTCATCTACAAGATCATCGCCTTCGTCGTGTTGGCGCCGCTGGTGGGAGGAGCACTGAGGCTCTTCCTGTCGACCTCGGGTTCGGCGGTCGTCGCGGACGAGGACATCCTGTCCTTCATCTTGAGTCCGATCGGTCTGATCACGCTCGTGCTGATCGGTGCCGTCACCCTCGCCATCGTCGCCCTGGAGCAGGCATGCCTGATGGCCATCGGTTTCGGAGAGACGCGTGACCTGAGGGTGACCACCCCCGACGCCCTGTGGTACGGCGCGCGCCACGTTTGGCCGGTCATCATGCTGACACTGCGAATCTTCGTGCGCGCCCTGCTGGTCGCGCTGCCGTTCGTGGTCGCCGGCGGCCTGGTCTACCTGGTGCTGTTGCGCGAGCATGACATCAACTACTACCTGACGGAGCGTCCACCAACATTCCTGTTCACCGCCGGGGTCATTGCCGCCCTGCTTGCGGTCATGGCGGTACTGATCATCAAGCGCCTGATCAGCTGGTCCTTTGCCCTGCCGCTGGTGCTGTTCGAGGGCACGCGTCCGGGTGCGGCCATGGCGGCGAGCGAGGATCGGGTCCGCGGCCACCGCTGGGCCATCGCGTCCGTACTGGTGGCCTGGGGCGTGGTCGCGTCGATTCTGTCGGCCGTGCCGCTGGCGCTTACCCAGTGGCTGGGAGAGTGGATCCTGCCCAGATTCTCGAATTCTATGCACGGTACGGTGTGGGTTGTGGGAGGTCTGCTGCTCTTCTGGGGAGTGGTCAATCTCATCTTCACGCTGGTCAACGCCTCCATGTTGGCGCTGCTTGTCATCCGGCTGTACGAACGGCTCGGCATAGCTTCCGATGCCGAACTGTCGGGGGTCGATCCGCCCGAGCGCATCATGGCCGAGGGGAGTGGACGACGAATGTCCACCGCCATGGTGCTGGGGCTGCTGGCGTTGACCACGATTCTGGCCGGCTTGGTGGGGCACTTGCTCATAAACCGCGTGAGCCTGGAAGACGACGTGGTGGTGATCGCCCACCGCGGCGCGGCCGGCGGTGCGCCCGAGAACACCCTCGCCTCGGTGGCGCTGGCGCTCGAGCACCGCGCCGACATCGTCGAGATCGATGTACAGGAGACGGCGGACGGGGAGGTGGTGGTAATCCATGACAGTGATCTGATGAAGGTGGGCGGCAATCCCATGAAGGTGTGGGAAGCCACTTTTGACGAGATCCGCGCGGTCGACGTGGGGAGCTGGTTCGGCCCCGAGTTCACCGGCCAGCGAGTACCCACCCTCGAAGAGGTTCTGGAGACGTGCCGGGACAGGGCGATGGTCGATATCGAACTCAAATACTACGGCCACGATCAGATGCTCGAGCAGCGGGTGTCCGACATCGTGGAGCAGACCGGCATGGCGGACCAGGTCATCGCGATGTCGCTCAAGGGCGACGCGGTCGGGAAGATGAAGGGAATCAGACCCGACTGGGAGGTGGGGCTGCTGACCGCCAGGGCGGTGGGCGACCTGACCACGGCAGAGGCCGACTTCCTGGCGGTCCACGTCGGCATGGCGAATTCGGCGTTCATCCGCCGCGCCCATCAGGCGGGGAAGAATGTCTACGTGTGGACGGTGAACGATCGGCTCAACATGTCACGCATGATGAGCCGGGGGGTGGACGGCGTGATCACCGACCATCCGGCGCTCGCCAAACTGGTGCTCGCGGAACGGGCCGAGATGAGCACCGCCGAAAGGCTGCTGGTGGCTGCCGCCTTCTGGATCGGGCTGGAACCCAGGGAACCGCCACCGGAGTTGGACCTGGAGGGCTGATCGGGATTCTGGGCTTCGGGCCTGCCGGGCGCGGGAGCGGAGGTTCGCCTCAGGCCCCGAGGTTCACGGTATCCTCTGATCCTGTCGAGCCGGTTCCCTCGTCCTCCAGTCGTTCCCTGACGAACTGCAGGTGGAGCCTGAGTCGGTAGAGCATGTCCGCGTACGCCAGCGGCACCGAGACATTGCCGAGCCGCCCCTCGATCTCATCCAGGAGATCCCTGCAGCGCTCTCTCTCCGCCGGCGTCGGGTTGTCGTGCAGCCTCGCCTCCACGCCGAGCAGGGCGCGGTAGTAGCGGATGATCCTCGACCTCACGCGCCACCGATAGGTGGGCGGGAGGATCTTGAACAGAGGATAGAGCAGGGTCACCAGCGGAATCAGCAGGACCACCAGTCGATCAATGGCGATGGCCAGCCAGAACGGCAGATAGCGCTGCAGAAGCGGCGGGCCCTTCTCCAGATAGCGCCGCGCGTCCTTGTTGAGCGGGAGAACGACGTTGTAGGTCGAGGGGAACTGGCCCGGTGAGGCAAAGATGCCACCGTCACTGTGGACCTCGATCGCGGCCTCCAGCAGCAGCCCGATCAGTGCCGGATGCAGGGTGTCCCGGATGCCGATGTTGGCAACCATGGCGATCAACGGAACGTCTGCGGGCGGCACATCGCGCTCCAGGTCGGCGACACCCCGCGGGAGCACGACCCTCGACAGGAACCGGAAGCGACGCCGGTAGGCTTCGCCGCGCACGAACGGCATGACCTCCACACCCTCGCTGACCAGCAAGCGCGCGATGTGCGGCGCGTCGGAGATCGCAACGAAACACGCCGCGTCCACCTCCCCGGCCAGCAGCGCCTCCTCGGCCGAGGCACCACCGATCTCCACCGTTTCCAGCTCGTCGAGCTCGATGCCATTGAGCGAGAGCAGGTGGCCGACGGCGTTCCTGGTTCCGCTGTCCGGCTCTCCGATCGCCACCCGCTTGCCCCGCAACTCCTGCATCGTCTCCGGCGCCCGGGGCCGCCAGAAGAACCAGATCGGCTCGTAGAACACGCTGCCCAGGGACTCGATCCCAGGGAGCTCGCGATCAGACCCGGAGCCGCCCTGCAGGAACGCCACCTCCACCGGCTCGGTCGGATCCCCGAGCAGCTTGAGATTCTCGTACGACCCGGCCGTCGTGCGTAGTTCCAGCTCGATGCCGTTGCGCGCGAGGATCTCCCGATAGCGCTCTCCGAACCTGAAGTACGCACCCTCCTCGGTTCCCGTCGCCATGACGATCCGCCGCGGCGGCGCGGGCTGGACGAACTGGAGGGCCACGATGAAGCCAAGCACGGTGATCAGCAACGCGGGTCCGAAGATCACCAAAACACCACGGAACGACCGCCGTGAAAGCACCGCTTCTGCGTCTGTCGATCGCCGCCACCATCGCATCATGGCGTCTCCCGAATCGCCCAGTCTCAGTCCGCGAACGCGTCTCCTGGATGTGCCAGGGTGCCAGTATAGCCCGCGCATCTGACAGGGTTCGTCCTGCGGACCGCTCGCGCGATGCGTGGCCGGTCACGCCTCCACGAGCTGGTGCCGCACCAGGCGCCGGTAGACGCCGTCGGTGCCCATGAGTCGGTCGTGGGTGCCGGCCTCGAGCACCCGGCCGCCGTCGAGCACCACCACCCGGTCCGCGTTGCGCACCGTCGACAGCCGGTGCGCGATCACCAGCGATGTGCGATCGCGCATCAGCAGCTCGAGCGCATCGCGCACCAGCGCCTCGGACTCGGCGTCGAGCGACGAGGTAGCCTCGTCGAGGATCAGGATCGGTGGGTCCTTGAGCAGCGCGCGGGCGATCGCCACCCGCTGCTTCTGACCGCCGGACAGCTGGATGCCGCGTTCCCCGACCTGGGTTCCGTACCCGTCCGGCAGCGAAACCACGAAGTCGTGCGCGTGGGCGGCGCGGGCGGCGGCCTCGATCTCGTCCCGACTCGCGTCGGCGCGACCGTACCGGATGTTGTCCTCGATGGTGGTGGAGAACAGCATCGGCTCCTGGGCGACGATGCCGATCTGCTGCCGCAGCCACTCGAGGTCGTAGTCGCGCACGTCGAGCCCGTCGAGCCGCACCTCGCCGGCGATGGGGTCGTACAGCCTGGGGATCAGCGCCGACAGGGTGGACTTGCCGGCACCTGACGGTCCGACCAGGGCGGTCACCGTACCGGGCTCGAGCCCGAGATCGATACCGTCGAGCACCACGACCTCGGGACGCGCCGGATAGGCGAACGACACGTCGGCGAGCTGGACCCGGCCGTCGATCGCGTCGGGGCGCAGGTCCCCGCCGGTTGCCA
>JBFELO010000119.1:0-14262 GCA_041552055.1 Candidatus Sulfomarinibacteraceae bacterium
CTGATGGCTCGCTCCTCGCTCAGGATGACAACAGGTTCTGTCGGGCGGGTGGCAGATCCAGCACCCAGGGTCCAGCATCCAGCATCTGGGCGGGCGGGGGAGCCGAATAGCCGCACAGCCGCATGGCCGCAAGGCCGCACAGCCGCTGGTCCCGGGTGGGTGGGGGATCTCGCATCTTGCATCTCGTATCTCGCATCCGGGCGGGCGGGGGTTCACGCCCCCACGCCCCCACGCCCTCAAGCCCTGGGTGGGTACGCGGCGGGGGCCTACAGCATCATCCCCACGAACTTCTCCGTCGGCGGTCGAAAAGCGGTGATCGGCCAGTCGAGGGCGTCGTCGATGGCCTCGAGCATCGCTTCCTTGTCCTCGGGGATGCGCCCGTGGACGTCGAGGAAGTTCGAGATGTGGTCTGACAGGAGCACGGTGGGTCCCTCGAGATGGTCCACCAGGAGACGCGTCTCCTCGAGCGCCTCGTGAGCGTCGAGCAGCGTCAGATCGCCGCGCTGCCAGCGGTCGCACCAGTCGGTGCCGAGCATCGGCACGAAGGTTCGCAAGCGGACGAAATCGGGGGGCGCCTGGTTGAGCACGGCCGCGGAGCCCTCGGCATGCTCGCGCCAGCGCTCGACGCCGGCGACGCCCACCATGATGTAGACGCTGAGCTCGATGCCGGCCTCCATCACGTGGTTGAACGACCGTGCCGCCTGCTCGGGATCGACCCCCTTGCGGATCTCCTCCAGGGTCACGGGATCGCCCGACTCGAGGCCGGAGTGAATCCTGGTGATGCCCGCGGCCGACAGCTTCTGCCATTCCTCACGGCTCTTCTTGACCAGGAACTTGGCGGAGCCGTACATGGTGATCCGCTCGAGGCTCGGCCAACGCTCGAGCGCCGCCTCGCCGATCGCCACGAGCGTGTCGGTGGGCATGGCCGCGGTGTTGCCGTCGGCGAGGAAGATCGTGCGCACGTGGTTGCCGTAGGCCTCCCTGGCCATATCCAGATCCTCGATCACCTCTTCCACGGGCCGCGCCCTGAACTTCTTGTCCGGGTACATCGCGCAGAACGCACACCGGTTGTGGGGGCAGCCGACGGTGGCCTGGATGATCAGGGATCCTGCCTCGCTGGGCGGACGGTACACCGTGCCTTCGTAGCGCATCGGCAAAAGCATACGGCGCCTACGCCCGAACGACAACGCTGAAATGGCCGGACACTGTGAGGCCTCGCGGCTCCAGCGTCTTTCCGAACGCACCACAGAGGCACAGAGACGCAGAGGTGTTTTCTGACCTGTTCTTCGTAGCCCAATGCCTGACGAAGACCGAGCGCGCCCGGTCACCGAGCGCCCTCTTTCCTGATGACCTCTGTGCCTCTGTGTCTCTGTGGTTTATCGGTGCGCGAGGCGGGATTCTTCGGGGGAGGAGCTGGCCCCGGCGAGCGAGACGATGATTGGCGGGGTTGGGATGGTGTCGATCGGCCCGCCGAGGTACCCTCGCCGAATAGCAGGAGGCGATCATGCGCACCATTATCGAGCCGTTCCGCATCAAGATGACCGAGCCCCTCAAACTCACCACTCGCGAGGAGCGGGTCCGGGCGCTGGGTGAGGCTCACCACAACGTGTTCCTGCTCGACGCGGAGGACTGCTGCATCGACCTGTTGACCGACAGCGGCACCGGAGCCATGTCGACCCAGCAGTGGGCGGCGCTGATGCTCGGAGACGAGAGCTACGCCGGCAGCCGGTCGTGGAAACGGTTCGAGGAGGCCGTGCGACAGATCACCGGGATCGAGCATGTGTTGCCGACCCATCAGGGGCGCGCCGCCGAGGCCATTCTCTCCGAGTGTCTGATTCGACCCGGTGATGTGATCCCCAACAACAGCCACTTCGACACCACGCGAGCCAACGTCGAGTACCGCAGCGGCATCGCGCTCGACGTGCCGTGCCCGGAAGCGTTCGACACCGAGATGTCGGCGCCGTTCAAGGGAAACATGGATGTCGAGAGTCTCCATCGGCACATCGAGGAGCACGGCTCGGGAAAGATCCCGTTCTGCATGATGACCGTGACCAACAACACGGGCGGTGGCCAGCCCGTGTCGATGGCCAACCTTCGTGCAGTGAGGGAACTCCTCGATCGGTACGAGATCCCCCTCATCATCGACGCCTGTCGCTTTGCCGAGAACGCGTACTTCGTCCACGAGCGCGAGGAGGGGTACGGCAATCGATCGTTGTTGGAGATCGCACAGGAGATGTTCTCCCTGGCAGACGGCGCCACGATGAGCTGCAAGAAGGACGGTCTGGCCAACATCGGAGGATTCCTCGTCTGTCGCAACCACGAATGGGCGGAGCGCTTTCGCAATCTGTTGATCCTGCGGGAGGGGTTCCCCACCTACGGCGGCCTGGCCGGCCGCGACCTCGAGGCCATCGCCGTCGGGCTCAGGGAGGCCCTTGACTACGACTACCAGGTCTACCGACACGCGACGGTGGAGTACATGGTCCAGCGGTTGTCCGACATCGGAGTCCCGATGGTCCTGCCCGCCGGGGGACACGCCGTGTTTCTGGACGCACGCAAGATGCTGCCCAACGTCCCGCCACTGCACTATCCGGGGATCGGCGTCGTCAACGCCCTCTACGTGGCCGGGGGAATCCGCAGTGTCGAGCTGGGGACTGTCATGTTCGGCAAGCTCGATGAGTCGGGCCAAGAACAGCCGTCACCTTTGGAGCTGGTCAGGTTGGCCTTCCCCCGGCGTGTCTACACGCAGAGCCACTTCGACTACATCATCGAGGTCATCGAGCAGGTGTGGCGCGAACGAGACGAGATCCCGGGCTATCGCATCACCTATCAGCCGAATCTCCTGCGGCACTTCACCTGCCACTTCCAGCCGATCGAGCAGGCCACCGCGTGAATCGCTGAGAGGCGGGCTGCTGGAACACCGCCTGCCGCCTGTACAGGATCCAGAACGGCACCCCATCCACCTCGACGGCCTCGACCGGCACCAGATCGGGGATGCGCAGGGCGGTGAGCAGGGGCGGGTAGTCCCAGCAGGGCCGCGACAGAACGACAACGTGATCGAAGTCTGCGGCTCCGGTCAGGCGAATGTCCGCCCGAATCAGATCCAGTTCTCGGTACAGTGCCGGAAGCTCCGGATCGGCTGGGAAGAACCGCAGACGCGCCCCGTGCGGCAGCACTCGCTCGATTCTCTGCAGCGCCTCCGTGTTGACCACGGTCCACCAGTAGGTGGTCTCCATCCCCCGGGCCCGTGCGCCGTCGACGCCGCCGATCGCGAGATTGTAGTACTCGAGGCCGAAGGGGTAGATGGCGAGCAGCGGCAAAGCCGCCCCGACAGCCACGAGTCCGGCGAGCCCGAGGGCGACCGCGCGTCTTCGTAGGATCCCGGGGCGGGCACCGGTGGCCGTGTCCTCGCCTGCTCCGACACGAACTTCGAGCCAACGGAACCCGCGACCGGCGAGAATGCCGATGAAGACGAACGAGGGAAGGAACAGCCGTACGCCGTCGAAACCGGGCGCATTCGGCATCATCGTCAATACCCAGAAGAAACCCACGTGCACGATGCACGCCGCGGCCAACGGGTCACGGAACCGGCCGAGCGCCGTGACCACGGCCCCGAGCAGTGCGAGCAGCAACGCGACCTCGGGCACCGTCACGCCCGTCATGAACGGGGCGTAGTACCAGGGTGGGGAGAAGTCGTACACGGTACCCAGGAAGAGCATCCAGTGTGGCGCCGACTCGGCTCGCCCGGTGCTCAACCTGACGAAGTCGAGGAAATCAGCGACGGGCCGGTCCCACATCGCGGGCTGCAGGACCAGGAACACCAGCAAGCCCAGCACCACCGCGCTGATGGCGGGAACGAGCATCTGGCGTCGGCGAAAGATGGCTCCCCAGCACAGCAGCGGAACGATGACCAGAAACCCCGTGAACTTGACCGCCATGGCGAGCCCGCTCGCGAGACCCACGAGTGGCCATTTCCTGCGATCGGCGCATGCCGCCTCGAACGCCCACACCGTCAGGAACCAGAGCACGGTGAGGGGACCGTCGGTGGCGGCGATGTGGTGGTGGACGAAGAGCCGCGGCATCGAGCCCACCACGACAACGGAGACGAGCGCTGCCCTCCGGCCCCACGCGGCCGTGACGCGGAGGTAGATCGCCGCCAGAAGGACACCGAACAGGATGACCGACGCCATTCGAAACGCGGGGAAATCGCCGAGAAGGGGTTTGCCGAGGGCGTACGACGCTGCGCCCAACAACTTGGCGAGTGTCGGGTGGACGTTGACCCCGGCGCGGAAGCCGAACACCTCGCCGACTCGCTCGGCCGAGAGCGATCCCGGTTCTCCCAGATCCCCGCACCACTCGACAATGTCCTTGGCCGCGGCGAAGTACTTCGGTTCGTCCCAGCTGATACCGATCGCGTCCAACGTCCAGACCGACTGAGCCACGACCACGAGGAGAATGGCTCCGGCGATCACCAGATCGGTGGTGCGCTCCCTGGGGTGTGGCAGATCGCGGGTCATGCCGCCCCGAGCATCTCTGCTGGGTCGGGCGGTGCCTGAGATTCGAGTCGACCGTCACCCACGTCGTTCACTCTATCCGGTAGGTATCGCCGGGGACAACATCGCCGGTGTGGCAGAGCTGCCGACCCGGGGAGATGGTGGTGGAGGGGAGGAGTCCAGAAACGCTGGAATTCCCGTCGTTGACCATTGAAGACGGATCGCCCCTTGACCTCTGAAACAGCAGGTATTACGATTCTTGGAGTCGTAATACCGAACCGCACCATGGCTGATCTCGTTCGTCTCAGTTTTTCCATCGACGCCGCGCTGGCGGACGTGTTCGAGGAGATGGTGAAACAGAGTGGGTACGGCAATCGCTCCGAGTTCTTCCGCGACATGATTCGTGAGCGACTGGTCGCCAAGGAGTGGGAGATCGGTCGAGACGAAGCGGTCGCGACGATTACGTTGGTGTACGACCACCACGCCCGCGGCGTGCAGGACAAGCTCACCGATCTGCAGCACGACCACCATGACGTGATTCTCGCCACGACCCACGTCCACCTCGACCGCCACCTGTGTGCAGAGGTCATCATCTGCCGCGGACGGCCCCGAGCGATCCGCTCCGTCTGCGACCGACTACGTCGGCAGAAGGGCGTGCTGCACGGGGCGCTGTCCATGAGCTCGGCGGCGCTCCGCCTGGATACAGAGTCGGGGGCAGCCACGTGACACGCCGCTCCGAGGGCCTGGCGCCCATCCTGTTGGCGTGCGTCCTGATGATCACAGGATCAGCCGCCGCCGCCGACCAGGAGCCCGCCGTCGAGAGCTCCGAGACTGCTGCGCCTGCGGAAGGACAGCCAGCAGAGGCGGACGGTCCGAAGACTGCTTTTCGCGGCACGGTCACGATCACCGAGCGGCCGATCGTCGAGGGCAACGAGGTGGACCGGTACGGATCCATCGTGGCCACCGTGACCGAACGGCAGATCGATGATCTCCACGCTCAAGATCTGTCGTCGGCGCTGCGGCGCGTCCCGGGCGTGGTGATCTCTCGCTACAATCTGATCGGAGCGTTCGGCGGCGGCGACGGCGGTGCCGTGTTCATTCGAGGCCACGGCTCGGGTCGGCCGGGGGCAGAGATCGCCACCATGACCGACGGTGTGCCGCGGTTCGTTGGAGTCTGGACCCACCCTCTGCTCGACCCGCTGAGCGTGGACACGGTGGATCGGATCGACGTCTACCGCAGCGCCCAGCCGGTGCTGTTCGGGAACATGGCCTTCGGTGCCGTGGACAT
Organism: Candidatus Sulfomarinibacteraceae bacterium; assembly: GCA_041552055.1. Classification (GTDB taxonomy): domain Bacteria; phylum Acidobacteriota; class Thermoanaerobaculia; order Thermoanaerobaculales; family Sulfomarinibacteraceae; genus JBFELO01. The sequence goes on from JBFELO010000119.1 coordinate 5,779, forward strand.
GGTGTCCAGACGGTGGTCGGGAAGCGGCAGCGGCGGGCGGTTTGTGGGTTCGTACGGAAGCCACGACACTCTGGTCGGAAAGCTCGAGTACGGCGGCCGTAAAGGCGCCGTGGACTACCTCGTCACCGCCAGTCACCGACACAGTGACGGGCACCGGGACAACGCGGACGGGACCGTCCAGTCCGTATCGGGTCGGGTCGGACTCCGATTGTCCGACAAGTGGGACGTCTCCGTGCTCGTCCAGCACACCGCGGGAGACGTCAACGACCCCGGCGTCGACGGGGCCCACGGGGCGCCGATCGTGCCGAATTACGCGACCGACAGCGATTTCGTGTTGGCCGATGTCAGCCATGCTCACGGACGTTGGGACGGCCACGTCAAGCTCTACTACGACGCGGCCGATGCGGACTGGTTGCAGTGGGATGCCGCGGCCGAGGAAGGGTTCACGACCGTGACGCGGTCCGAGAACTTCGGGGCACGGTTCTACGAGACGATCGCTCCGTGGACCGGTGGCGAGCTGGTGCTGGGTCTCGACTACGACATCTACGGCGGGGAGACCTACGAGGCCAGACCCGCCGGGGAGGGACCGCGAACCGATCTTCACTTCAGGAACACCGCGCCGTACGTGATGCTCAGCCACGTGTTTTCAGGTGGGGTCGAGGTGACGCCATCGGTGGGGCTGCGCTACAACGACAGCCGCTACTTCGGCAGCGACTGGGGCGGTCAGGCCGGCCTCAAGATCGACTTCGGCGAGCACGCGGTGTACGCGAACTACGCTCACGCGTTCAATCTGCCCGGTGTGTACGCGGCGGTCCTCTACGGTGGCTGGGGTCGCGGCGATCAGTGGCGAGACCTCGAGGCCGAGACCGTGGACCACGTAGAGGTCGGCTGGCTGGCCGCAGTGACCGATCGGGTGAGGCTGGACCTGTCGGTCTACCGGGACGAGGTTTCCAAAGCGATCCGATTCGTACCTCCGCCGCCCCCTCCGCCACTGTTCGCCAACATCGGCGCGTACGACGTGCAGGGAGTCGAGGTGAGCCTTCAGGCCCAGGTCAACGAGCGGATCGCGCTTTTTCTGGGAGGGACCTTCAACGACGCCGAGCCGGCAGAGGTCCCGAACCTCCCCCGCACGACGGCGGTGGCGGGGATGAGCTATTCGGCGGCGAGCGCCTGGCGCCTGAACGTGGATCTGGAGTGGGTCGACGAACGGTATGTGCTGAACCCGCGGTTCGCGCCGGGTCAGTCACATGTGGCCGGACACCTGGTCATCGACGGCCGGCTGGGGCTGCCGATCCGCTGGCTCGGGCTCGGTGGCGTGAACGGCGAGATCTTCGCGTCGGGCCAGAACCTCGGTGACGAGCTGTACGAGTACCGGCCCGGCTACCCGATGCCGGGCCGCACGGTGAACGTTGGACTGGATGTGTCGTTCTGACGCTGGGTACAGTCGGGTCGGACCGGCATCTTGGAGGTGCTGATACAGTGACGAACTCGTCATCCTCATCGTCATCGAATCCCAACGGTCGGGGCCGCCGATCACGATGAAGATGACGCGGGCCTTCGTTGCCGCTCTGGGTGTGCCATTGCTGATGTTGGTGGGTGGTGTGGGCAGTGGCCACGCCGAGAACGGCTCGACCCTGGTGGTGACCACCTCCATGCTCGAAGAAGCGGTGCGCGCGCTGGGGGAGGCCGCGGCCGGGGTCGACGTCGTGCGGTTGATTCCTCCGGGTTCGTGCCCCGGCCACTTCGACCTCAGCCCGCGGGCGGTGCCGTCGCTGCGTACGGCCGATGCCATCGTACGCCACGACTACCAGGGTTACCTGGAGGAGCAGATCGTCGACCTCGGGGTCGCGGATGTCGCGGTGATCGTGGCCGAGACCGAGGGGAGTCTGCTCGTGCCGCTCAACTATGCCCGGTTGGTGCGCAGGGTGGCGGATATTCTGGCGGGATTGCTGCCCGATCAGGGCGAACCGCTCGTCTCTGCCGCGAACGACGTGAGTCTTCGACTGGTGGAGCTCGAGAGTGAGATCCGTGATCGCCCCGCCCCGTGGCGGCGCGCACCGGTGATCGTTTCATTCCAGCAGGCAGGGTTCAGCAGCTGGCTGGATCTCGATGTCGTGGCCGAGATCGGACGCCCCGAAGACCTCACACCGAGGGAGTTCGAGCGCCTCATGCAGCTCCGGCCGGCCCTGGTGGTCGGCAACCTCCAGGAGGGGCTCCAGTCGGCCACCACCCTGGCTGAGCGAATGTCGGTCCCACTCGCGGTGTTCTCGAACTTTCCCGGCGCCGTGGGTTACGGCACGGGCTACGACGAGCTCTTGCTCAACAACCTGGAACGTCTGGACGAGGCGTGGGCGAGTCGCTGATGATCGCCGAGGCGCGGGGACTCGTCGTCGAGCACCGCGGCGTGAACCTGGTCGGGCCGATCGACATCGCGATCGCCCAGGGGGATTTCTGGGGAATCGTGGGCCCCAACGGTGCGGGCAAGAGCAGCCTGCTCCGCGCCATTGCCGGACTCGAGCCGATCAGCGCCGGCTCCCTCGAGCTGGCGGGTCGTGTTGATCGTCGGAGCATCGGTCTGCTGTTCCAACACCACGATTTCGTGCCCGAGCTGCCGTTGACGGTTGCTGACGTGGTCGGAGCCGGGCGGGCGGCCAGGGTGGCACTCGGTCCCCTGCGCAGCGCAGAGGATCGTCGGGCCGTGGACGACGCCCTGGAGTTGCTCGGTCTCGATGCGATGGAAGGGCGGCTTTACCGCGAGCTGTCCGGCGGCGAACGCCAGAAGGTGCAGCTCGCCCGGTTGGTGGCCCAGGGGGCAGACCTGCTGCTGCTCGACGAACCGGCCGCGGGTCTCGATCTGGACTGGCAGGAGCGGTTGAACGCGCTGGTGGCAGATTTGCACCGGGCGACCGGAGTGGCGGTCGTGATGGTCACCCACGAGGTGCATCACCTGCCTCCCTGCTGCGACCGGGTGCTCCTGCTGCGGGAAGGGCGTGGCGTGGCGCGGGGCGCTCCCGCCGAGGTCTTCACGGCGGAGCTGCTGTCCGAGCTCTACGGGTGTCGAATGGAGGTCGGCCGACGGGGAGGTCGTTTCTTCGCTCACAGTCTCGGTCCTGCAGGAGAAGAAGGTTGATGGTCGGTCGTTTGATGATTGGGATTTCAGGGCCCGAATCCCTGATCCGTGGCCTGCGGGTCGCGGCTGCCCGGGGGCGGCGTTGAGCTTCCTCGACGTGTTCGGGCTCATCCTCATCGCCGCCGTTGTCGGCGGCGGATCCGCGGGGTTGCTCGGGATCTTCGTGGTGGGCATGCGGATGCCGTTCCTGGCGGTCGGAGCCGCGCACTTCGCGCTCGCCGGCGCGGTCTTCGGCGAGGTCGTCGGCTTGCCGCATCAGCCGTGCGCCTTCGTCGGTGCGGTGATCGGGGCCGGCGCACTCGGCGCGGCCCTTCGTCGCCGCACCCTGGATCCCAACCTGGCAATCGGCGTGCTGTTCTCGCTGAGCATGGGTCTGGCCTTCCTCGGCATCGGACTCGCCGAGGGTCCCCGGTCCTCGCTGTTGGGGCTGCTGTGGGGGAGCCTGCTGTTCGTCAATACCGAACAGCTAGGCCTGATCGTCTCGTGCGCCCTGGCTCTGATCGCCTTCGTTGTCGCGTTCGACGCTCGCCTGCGGGCGATGCTGTTCAGCCGTGAGCTGGCCGCCTCGCTGTTCAACGAGGGTCTACTGTTCGGTCTCTTCCTGGTACTGGCGTCGGCCGTGATCACCGTGAATCTGGAGACCGTGGGCGGGCTGATGCTGTACAGCCTGATCAGCAACCCGGCGGTGGCAGCGTTGAGGGTTGCGCGCAGCTACAGGTCGGCTCTGGCCCTGGGCTCGGCCTTCGGTTCGTTGAGCGCGCTCGGCGGCTTCCTGATCGCCTACTGGTTCGATCTGCCGGCCGGCGCCTGTATCGTGCTGGTGTCGAGCGCCCTGGTCGGCGCGGTGCTGTGGAGGTATCGATGACCGATGACCGGGAGAGCCAACTGGCGACGTACTTCGACGAATGCGCACGCGAAGGAGATCTGGCCGAGTTCGACGCGGACGAGCAGCGAAGGCTCGACGCGTTTCTCGAGCTGTGGCGAATCGAGCCGGGCGACAGGATTCTGGAGCCGGGGTGCGGTACGGGTCGACTGACCCGCGTTCTCTCCGAAGCCGTGGGTTCAGGCGGACGCGTGTTGGCGATGGACATCTCGGAGGAGATGGTGGATCGCGCACGGGAGCGAGGTCTTCCCGATTGCGTGGACGTCTCGCTCGGTTCGGTCCTGCGGGTTCCGTCGGGCGATGGCTCCTTCGACAAGGTCCTGTGCCTCAACGTGTTTCCCCATTTCTCGGACCGCGTTGCCGCGTTGCGCGAGTTCGCCCGAGTGCTCCGCGACGGCGGCGACCTGTGGATCAACCACTTCGCCAACCGAGAGGCGATCAACGAGTTCCACCACGGCTGCGACCCGACGGTTCGGGACCACCTGATTCCCCCCGATCACGAGGTGCGCGCGCTGGTCGAGGGTGAGGGTTTCGAGGTCGTGTCCCACGACGATGACGACCCCGGGTATCGCCTGCACGCGGCACGCAGGCCGCGGGGGTGAGAGGAGCGCCGCACCGCCGATCGGCGTGATCCCATCGCGCCGGTCCCGGTATCCTTCGTTGGTCACGATGCCTGTCGAGGAACGAATCCGCCCCCTTCGAGCCGCCCTGGCAGAGTCCACGCCCCGCATCATCGCGGATCACCGCAAGCGGGTCGTGGCCGCAGTCGCGGTGGTGCTGCGGGCCGCAGGTGATGGCGTCGAGGCGCTGCTCATCCATCGCGCCGAGAGCAGCTCCGATCCCTGGTCCGGACACATGGCGTTTCCCGGCGGGCGGCTCGAGTCGCGAGACGAGAGCCCGCTCCACGCCGCGGTCCGTGAGGCACGCGAGGAGGTCGGGCTCGACCTGGAGCGCGACGCGACGTTCCTGGGTCGCCTGTCCGATACCACCCCGCGGGGACGCGGCCGCCGTCTCGGGCTGGTGATCGAGCCGTTCGCGTTCGAGATTCACGGCGACCCGGAATTTCGGCTCGGCGAGGAGGTCCAGAGCGTGGTCTGGGTGCCCCTTGGGTTCCTCTGCGACCGGGGAAACCGTCGCTCCTTGTGGTACCGGCGGGCATTGGTGCCGGTGAGGCTCCCGTGTTACCGATATCGGGGGCACCTGATCTGGGGTTTGACGCTGCGTATCCTGGACGAGATTGTGCGGCTGTCCGCGGGCTCGGATCGGACGTCGGCCGGCTGAAGCAGTCCGGTAGAGTGTCCGGGGCCGACGCTGGCGGCCGAAATCGGGCCCGGTTCCGGAGGTTGGACTATCCTGTGGCGGGGCTGTTGGTCCACGAAAAATTGGTGGCACCAACTCACGGAGGGAATCATGGACACTGTGACGACAGACAAGCCGACCACAAACGCCGTCGAGGTGACGAACCCCCGCACGGGCGAGGTGCTGTACTCGTTCGAGGAGCCGTCACCCGCGGACGTCGGCGCGGCCTATGCGCGCGCGCGGGCGGCGTTCGAGACCATCGGTTCGATGTCGGTCCGGGAGCGGGTGGCCGAGATCTCGAAACTCAAGAAGTACGTGGTCGAGCACAAGGATGAGCTTGCCAAAAAGTTGATGGACGAGGCCGGTAAGTGCTTCACCGACGCCATGTTGATCGACCTCTTCCCGAGCATCGACGTGCTCGATTACTACGAGAAGCATGCCGAGCAGCACCTCGCCGACAAGGTGGTCAGAGCGACCCCGATGCTGTTGGGCAAGAAGTGCCGGATCCAGTACATGCCGATGGGGCCGGTGTTGGTGATTTCACCGTGGAATTACCCGTTCCTGCTGTCGTTCGTGCCGGCGATATGTGCGTTTCTGGCCGGCAACTCTGTGATCATCAAGCCGGCGAGCGACACCCCGTTACACGGTCTGTACGAGGAGATGATCGAGACCAGCGGATTCATGAAGGACGCGATCCAGGTCGTGTACGCGAGCCGCAAGACCGCCGACCTGCTGATCGACGCCCGGCCGGCCAAGATCATGTTCACCGGCAGCGTCGGCGTCGGTCGGCGGATCATGGCCAGGGCGGCCGAGTACCTGATCCCGGTGGAGCTCGAGCTCGGGGGCAAGGACCCCTTCATCGTGTTCGACGACGCCGACCTCGGCCGCGCGTCCGACGGTGCGCTCTGGGGAGCGTTCGCCAACGCCGGTCAGACCTGTACCGGCGTCGAACGGGTGTTCGTCCAGGACACGATCCACGACCAATTCGTCGAGCTCCTTGCGGACAAGGCGGGGCGCATCGTGACACCGGACAAGCTCCCGTCGGGTGCGGACGAACGCGACCTGGACATGGGGTGCATGACCACCGAGCGCCAGCTCAAGGCGGTCGAACGGCAGCTCGCCGACGCCGCCGCAAAGGGCGCCAGGATCCTGACCGGAGGCAAGCGCGTCGGCGACACGATGATCCTGCCGCCGACGGTAGTCGCCGACGTCGACAACACGATGATGATCCAGACGGAGGAGACCTTCGGTCCCGCCGTGACGGTCGCCCCGTTCGCCACCGAGGACGAGGCGATCAGGCTCGCCAATGACTCGCCGTACGGTCTGTCCGCGAGCGTGTGGACGGGTGACGCGGAGCGCGGCAAGAGGGTGGCTCGCAAGCTGATGGCCGGCATGGTGTGCGTCAACAACCACAACGCCACCGGCGCCCATCCCGGGCTTCCGTTCGGTGGGGTCAAGGACAGTGGGATGGGCCGCTACAAGGGGTCGCACGGTCTGCACTCCTTCTCCCACATCAAGGCCGTCGTCATCGACAGAAACGTCGCCAAGCCGGAGGGGTACTGGTACCCCTACTCGAAGGAGAAGACAGCGCTGTTGTCAAAGGTTTTGGATACTCTGTTCGGCCCGGGGGTGTTGAAGCTGCCTCGGGTGGCCCCGCTCGCCCTCAGACTCGAGAGCATGGCAAAGAAGAATCGACCATAGGTTGGAGGGCCGTGCGATTCGCCGCGCCGCACACGTGCGATAACCCGGAACGGTCCGCCCTCCCAACCATTTCGGGGATTCCCCTCTCCGTATCCGTATCCGACGACCCCCGCGAATTCACCTGGCGAATCAGACTCGGAGACGGAGACGGGCACGGAGACGGAGACGGATGGTTCCCCCGAGGCGACTGGAGACGGTACGGTTCGGCTGCTCACCACCCCGCGCCGCCGATCGCCCGGCGCGCCGCCGACTCGAGGGCGAAGACCGCCTGATTGAACACGCTGAACCGAGGGTCGGTCGTCTGGCCATGGTAGGAACGGTAGTAGATCTGCTGGACGATCACGGCCAGCCGGAACAGGCCGTAGCAGTAGTAGAAGTCGAAGGACCCCACGTCCAACCCGGCCCTTTCTGCGTACATCTCGACCACCTCTCGACGGGTCGGGGCGCCGTCGACGTGGGTCGGCATCATGCGCATGAAGTGCGCTTCCGGTGGGTCGTCTCGTTGGACCCAATATGCGAGGGTGGCACCGAGGTCCATGAGGGGATCTCCAACGGTGGCCATCTCCCAGTCGAGAACCCCGACGATCCGGAGCGGATCGTCGGGGTCGAGGACCATGTTGTCGAGCCGGAAGTCGTTGTGGATGACGCTCACCCGCTCGCTCTCCGGAGGGGTGTTCGCGGCGAGCCACGCCATGACCGGCTCGCAGTCGGGCACGTCCGGCGTCCTCGCACGACGGTACCGCTCCGACCAGCCGCGGATCTGCCGTTCGACGTATCCCTCGGGCTTCCCGAAGCCTGTGAGCCCGACGGCTTCGTAGTCGACGGCGTGAAGCTCCACGAACACGTCCAACAGTCTGGTGAAGAGTCCTGTGACCTCGGCCGGTGACAGCGCGAGCTCGATCGGGAGGTCACGCCGGATGATTACACCCCGGAGTCGCTCCATGACGAAGAACGGACAGCCGAGGATCGCCTCGTCGTCGCAGAACGCGAGTGGTTCCGGACAGTAGGGGAACACGCCGTGCAGGGCGCGCAGAATGTCGTGTTCCCGTCTCATGTCGTGTCCGGACTTCGGCTTGCGACCGAACGGTGGCCGTCTCAGCACGAGCTCGCGATCACCGAATCGAAGGAGATAGGTCAGGTTGGAGTGTCCCGACGGGAACTGCGAGACGGCGGGCTCGCCCTCGAGGCCGGCGATCGTTCCCTTCAGGTACGGCACCATCCGGCTCACATCGATCTCTTCGGCCTCGCGGACGGTGGTGGGCTGGTCGGTCGGTGGTCGTGTGCTCTGGTTCATGTCGCCTGCCTTCGGCCCTGATCTTAACCCGCACCACTCACCAGTCTCCTGCTGCGGCCGCTCACCGTGGCTCAGATCAGAACAGGATGGCCGATACCGATGCCAATAACCGATTCCGATAGCGACACACACCACCGGGATCGCTATCGGTATCGCTATCGGGATCGAATTACCGCC
>JBFELO010000120.1:0-14227 GCA_041552055.1 Candidatus Sulfomarinibacteraceae bacterium
CCACCTTCCCACAGCCTCCGCTACCACGACGGCGACGAGTGACAACTTCTCGCCAGGACTTGACCCCCCGGAGCCGAGGAAGTGAGGGCATCCAAACGGAACCGCAGAGGCACAGACGAACGCAGATTCACCCACACGCACTTCATCGTCGTCGTCATCGCCCCCCCACCCGGTCCGGTTTCGCGACGCTCTCCTCTCTTCGACGCGCCCTCTCCCCGGCGCGCTCCCCGCGGTTGCCCCCTGAGACAATGTTGGAACCCATCGGCCCGGCCCACCCCGATGGCGATGCTCCCAACACGGCACGCCCGCACGACGCGCTGTCGTCCGGCTGCCAATCGCTTCGACTGCCTGACACCCGACGTGGTCTCTACGCCACGGTTGGTGGCTGCGCCCGCCTGATTGCCCTCATTCCCTCACCCCCAGGCGCCGTAGGCGCCGGTCATCCCCTCATTCCCCTTCGACATCGAGCGGGCGTGCCCAGGGGGGCGGATCGGACGGCTCGAAACGGATCTCCGAAACCACGATTCCAAGCTCTCGCTGGTCATTACCGACGCCGGCTACAGCCGGCGAGTAGGCGACGCTGTTGATCTCCAGAGTCGCGCGACCCCCTGGCACCTCATCGCCGATCGGCACCGCAACGCGTTGCGGTCGGTTGCCGATGTCGAGCGGACCGGCGACGACTTCACCGTCGATCCGAATCACGGTGTCCGGTGACTCCGGGCGTGGAGCCCACACGGTCAGCTCCAACCGTCCGGGAGCGGCCGGAACCTCGAGCACGGCGTGCGGGGCGAGCCACACGCCGCGACCCACCCCGACGAAGTCCTCCGGGCCATGGTGGCCCTCCAAGAGAATACCCACTCTTCTGCGCTCGTGGGCCGCCGCCAGCGAGGCCGACCACGGCAGATTGGGCGCCGTCGCACTGACCTGGAGCAGCTGGACCGCCAGCGGACGCTGGTCCCCGTTGCCGGGCGGATAGCCCGCCGCGCGGCGAAACGAGAGTTGGTTGACGTCATTGTCGCGGACCTGGGCGGCGTCGAAGCGAAGCCGGACCCGGCCGCCGTCGCCCTCGACCTCGGCCGTCACGTCGCCGTTCCACGACACCTCGAGCGGCGCATCGCCGGGCGCGGCCCGGAACGCGACCTCGACCTCGGCAGGATCCGGCAGCGGCGGCAGGATCAGGTCACAGACCGCACCGCCCCACATGAACCATCGGCCGTCGGCCTCGGTCTCCATCGGCCACCATCCCCCAAGGGGCAACGGAGGCGCAGTGATCACCCACGCGGTCAGGAATCTTTGCTGAGTCAACGGGCGGAGGCGATCCGACACGCCGTTCCAGCGCAGCTCGCGATCGATGATCGACGGCGGATAGTGCTGCCGGTGCACCGTGGCCACGAGGTACGGCCGGTCGACACCCCGCCACGGCTCCGGATCCCAGGGAGACAGCACACGCGGCGGCAGCCGGATGCCGCGCCTCTCGTCGCGCAGCCAGAGGTAGGACGCGAACAGGTGCATCTCGGACTCGACCACCACCGCCATTTCGCGACGGCCGGCCTCCCACTTCGCAGCCCGTACGGCCCGCCACGCGGCGAGCTGGTTGCGGTGCTGTTCGACCAACGGCGAATGGCTGATCGCTCCTGACCAGACGGCGCCCGCGAGCAACGCGCCACACCCGGCGATCGGTGGCGCTACTGACGCGGCGGCCGCCAGCAACGGCGCGATCGCCATCTGTGCGCCGACCGCGTACCGGCAGTAGGTGCGGTTCTGCATCCACACCAGCTGGCCGATCGCCACACCGAGCACGGCGACCCACAGCAGCGCGGCCCTCCCGCCGACCCGGCGCCACCACACCAGCAGACCGGCACCGGCGCCGGCCAGCAGGGTCGCCGCCCAGAAGCCGCCGCCAAGGCCTTTCACCAGGCCCAGTTCTCCGGCCCCACCGAGGTTTCCGACCAGCCGCGAGAAGTGGCGTTGGGAGTGACGGGCGAACACCTCGACCACCTGCCCGACCCCACCCTCGGCCACCGCCATCGCCCCCAGCGCCAGGCCTCCCATCGCGAGCGCGATCAGGATCCCCGGCACCAGCCGGCGCCGGGGTCGGACCGCCCACGCCACCCCGAGCCACAACACCGCCAGGGGTGGCAGCAGGTTGGGGCGCACCAGCAGCGATGCCGCCACGAGGACGGTGAACACCGTCGGCCTGGCGCCGCCGCGGCCTCCGACGGCCACCGCGGCGGCCGCCAGAGCGAGAACCGCCGAGGTGGTCGACGAGAATCCCCGAACCGCGTACAACGATGGCCCCGGCGCCAACAACACGATCAGGGCCGCGACCACCGCCACTGACGGCGCGGCTACCCGGCGACCCAACGCTGCGAGTGCCCAGAGAGCCGCCACTGAAAACGCTGCCGAAGCCCACTGGAGCGCAACCAGCGGCTCAGGGGCGAACAGGTCGAACACGCGTCCGAGGGCGATCCAACCCGGGTAACCGGGCGGGTGCGGGAAGTACGCGGCGAGATCGAAGTCGAGGACCGCACGGGCGAAGGCCGCCTCGTCCCACTCCCACGGCCCGCTTGCGAGATGGGCGAAACGAGACCAGGCGACGACGCCGACCGCAACAAGCGTCAGTGCCAGGTCCACACGCCAGCTCGACACGCGGAACAGCAGGAGACGGCGCGCCCAGCGGCCGCACGCTCTACCAGTCTCAGAGGTGTTCGATCGCGGGCCCATCATTGCAGCGCATCATCCTCGAAGCCGACCAGACGGTCGTGAATCCGCTGTTGCAGGTCGTGCTCGAGCACCGCCAGCGAGACCTCCACTTGCCGTCGTGCTTCTACGAATCCTCCCGCACACACCGAGGTGTCGACCTCCTCCATTGTGGTCAACTCGTAGCACTCACCGTCGGTCAGGGTCGGCCCACCCGACAGATACAGTCGCAGGTTGTCGCGCCAGCACTGGTACTCGCCCACCACCGGAACATCACCCGGATCACCCAACAGGTTGCGCCCGACGAACGGGTACGGCGCCGGATCGATCCCGAGCAGGGCCAACAGCGTGGGTGCGACGTCCTGATGACCGGCGGCGATGTTCCGCTCGCCCACCAGCGCCGGAACTTCCGGGACTCGGATCATCAGCGGTACCCGCTGGCTCAGGTACCAGCCGGCGGCATCGGGCCGGTGTCCGAGGGTGTTCGCGAACTCGGGATTCCACTCGAGGCCGGCATCGTGATCGCCCCACAGCACGACCACCGTCCGATCGGCGAGGCCCGCGGCCTCCATCCCGGCCACCATCTCCTCGAACGCACGATCGAAGAACGACATCGTGTGCAGGAAATTGCCGAACGGAGTCCCCTCCCACTCGGCGAGGTCGAGCACCTTGTGGTGGTCCGGGAATCCGGTAAAGGGATGATGCAGCGAGAGGGTAAGAAGCCACGCGCAATAGGGCCGTTCCAGCCCGCCGAGCCGTGGCACCATCTGGCTCAAGAACCCGCGATCGTTGAGCCCCCAACCGATCTTCTCGCCGGGGCCGAAGTCGGCACGGAACAGGCTGTCCTGGTAGCCAAAGGAGTGGTGGGTCAATCGGCGATTCCAGAACCCTCCGTCAAAAGGGACCGCCGACAGCGTGCGGTAGCCATGCTCGGCGAGAATCTCGGCGATCCCGGTGTACTGGTTGTTCGGGTACAGAAAAGCGGCAGTCCCGACCGGGGGCGGCAGCAGCGAGACCTGGGTCGCCAACTCGCTGTCCGAAGAACGCCCCTGAGCCGTCTGATCGGTGACGTTGGCAAACGTCACCGCGCCTTCGACCCAGCGGTTGAGAGACGGTGTGACCTGCTGACCATTGATTTCAAACCCGATCACGAAGGCCTGCAGCGACTCGACCTGGATCATCAACAGGTCGTAGCCGCGCGCCGTCCCGAACCACTCGCCTCGGCCTTCCCGCCGCGGTCCACGGTCGCGGAACCAGCCCACGATCTCCTCGAACTCCTCCTCGGCCAGCGGCTTTCGCACAGCGCGACCGACGACCCGTCGCCCGACATCGATGGCATGGAAGTTCAACACTCCGACCTCACGTGCCAGGGTGATGCTACGAAACACCTGCTGCAGAACCCCCGATTCGGACCGCGTCAGCCGCAGGGCCGACACGAGGCCGACCAGCAGCGCCCCGAGGAGCACCACGACGACAGCAATCCGAAAAGCCGGGTCGACGCGTCCACGACAACGCGACAGCAGCAGCACCAGCAGCAGACCGCTGCCGAGCTGCGCCCACAGCCACAGATCGTGCGACAAGGCGAGGCTCCACACGCTCTCCCGGACCGTCGCCACCTGCCGACCCGCCTGCACGACGGCGGCCGACAGGATGTCGCCGTAGAACCTCTGATAGAGCAGATCTGTGAACAGCAGCAGCACCGCCAGCAGCCCGACCACCCAGCTCGCCCAGGGGCGGACCCGGCGCGGTACGACCAGCAGTGCCAGCAGCACCGCGGCCACACCGGCGACCGTCAGCAGTCGTCCGTCGGCGGTCAGGCGGGTTCCGGCCTCTGCGAGCACGACCCGCTGGGTGACGAAAAGCACGCCCGCCAGCCACACCAGATCACCCGCGCAGACCACCCCCATCGCGGGCTCGGGGCGGCGCCGTCGAGCGAGCCAGATCACCATCACCACTCCCACGGTCATCAGCGTCAACATCGCGGGAGTGACGATCGGTGGGTCGGCCACCACCACCAATCGTCCCGGCTCGGGGCTCGGATCACGTTCGGACAGCCACGTCACCCCTTCCTCGACCAGATCCCACTGCAGGCGGTACAGGCCGGCGCGCGTGGGTGCCTGGACCCTGGCCTCGACCATCACCTCTTCGCCGGGCAGAACCAGAGACGGCACCGGCGACCGAACACCGTCCCACATCACGATCCCGCCCCCTCGGTCCAGCCAGTGGTACGACACCGCGAAGCTCCCGTCGGAGCGCCAGGTCGACGAGCCGTCGTTGCGCACCGTGATGCTGACCGGCAGCCGCTCGTCGGGCGCGAGCCAGCGCGGCGTGCCGCCCGTCACGACCGACATGGCGTGACCCGCCCTCACCAGGACGGGGATCTGCGGCGGCGGCGAAGCGTCGATGTCCGACAGCCACCTGACCTGTTCCTGCACCACGTCCCACTGCAGCCGGTACGCTCCGGGCACCGCCGGTACCGCGACAACCGCCTCCATCGAAATCGTCGCTCCGCCGTCGACCTGTTCGGGAAGAGGGCTGCGCCGGCCGTCCCACTCCACCGGCTCGCCGGTCGGGCCGAGCCAGTGATACGACACCGCGTACCCGCGTGCTGCGGTCCACGCCTCCGGACCGTCGTTGCGGAGGACCAGCGGCACCCGCACCACCATTCCCGCCGTCAACTCTTCCGGCACGCCGTGATCGACCAGTGTGAGACCCGGCTCGTCGGCGGCAGCCACCAGCGGCACCACCGTTACGAGGAACGTGAGGACGGAACGGCGCAGCGAACCCATCGGTCTGGCGAGTATACCGACGGAGGTGCGGGCGAGGCCGGGACTCCTGGGCGGGGGGGCGTACTCGACGGTACGGCGAGCAACCCGAGAGAAGAAATCTCCGCTGCGTAAAGAGCATCGTTCGATCCCGATAGCGATACCGATAGCGATACCGACGAATCGTGTCGGTATCGGAATCGGTGTTCGGTATCGGTATCGACCATCCCGCACTGATCCGAGAGGCAGTGAGCGGCCGCAGCAGGAGACTGGTGAGAAGGGCAGGCTAGTGGCGCGTGCGATCCGGGCCTCTGACCATCAGTCTCCGGTGACCGGGAATCTCTCGTCGTACAGCTTGATGATAGTGTCGGTGAGGTCCGCGGACTCCGACAGATACACCAACGGCTGCGCGTTGAGCACGAAGATGGCATCGAAGCCGTTGGCCTCGCCGTACTCCGAAGCGACCGTGCCGACCTTCACGGCGACGTCACCCAGGAACTCGTTCTGCTTTGCTTCCAGCTGCCGCTGAAAGGATCGCGCCGCATCCTCGTACACCCGTCGCGCATCGAGCTCCTGTTCCTTCAGCTGCTGCAGCGCTTCCTCCGCGGCCACCGCACCCTGCTGGTTGATCTGCTGTCGCAGGTCGTTCATCCTCTTCAGCAGGGCCTCGACCCGCTGGCGCTCGGGCGCAGCCCATGCCTCGAACTCGCGCAGCTTGGCCTGGCCTTCCTTGACCGAGGCCACGGCCCGCTCGGCGTCGACAAAGCCTATGCTCCCCGCAAGCGCGGGGGCTGTGACCAGCAGCAGCGTGGCCAGCACCGCAACATTCTTCAAAGATCGCATGGAACACCTCCAGAGCACGTCAAAGGCCAGATTATAGCCTTATACCCCGCGCGAGAGCCCGGATCACCGATGAGGAATCCGCCGTGGCCGCAAGGTGGGACTCCGCACACCCCCGTCTCCGTTTCCGTCTCCGCATCCGGATGCGAACGCTCACACAGTTTCGCAGTGAAAATCGGGTACGGGCACCTACCCGGCCGAATTGCAGGCAGGCTTGGAGCTCCACGTACGATAGAATCGAAGGCGGCCCGGAGGCACGGTGCAACCTACCGACCCGGAAGAGCAAACCATGCGGCTGCTGGTGGTTGAGGACGACGTTCGTCTTGCCCAAGGACTCTGTCGCAACCTCGAGATGGATCAATTCATGGTGGCAAGCGTTCACACCGGGGAGGAGGCGCTGGCCGAATTCTCGGGCCCGGACCCGGGCTACGACCTGGTGATCCTCGACATCATGCTGCCCGGGATCGACGGTCTCGAGGTGTGCCGGCGGCTACGCGCCCAAGGCAACACGGTCCCGATCCTGTTCTTGACGGCCAGAGGCAGCGACGCCGACCGCATCCTCGGCTTGCAGCTCGGCGCGGACGACTACCTCCCCAAACCATTCGTCGTCGAGGAGCTGATCCTGAGGGCGCGCGGTATCCTGCGGCGCGCGGCGTGGGCTCGTTCCCCGGCCCATGACGGCCCACTCGTGCGGATCGGCCCCAACCAGGTTGACCTCACCACGATGCAGGCCAAGACGTCCACCGGAAAGGCGTCACTCACCGAGCGCGAAGTCATGCTGGTGCGTTTCTTTGCGGAGAACGACGGGCGCGTGTTGACGCGGGGGGAGCTGCTCGAGCGCGTCTGGGGGTACACTTTCGACACGTCGACCCGGACCCTCGACACCTTCGTCCACCGGCTTCGCAAACACTTCGAGGACGACCCCCGCCACCCGCTCCACTTCCACACCGTGCGTGGGGTAGGCTACCGGTTCACCAGCGACCCCGAGGAGTGAGCAAGGCCCTCCTCAAGCGGGTCATGCCTGTACAGAGAAATCTGGCGGAGCGAGCGACTCCCGAAACCGCACCGGGCCAACTCGTCCCCGTTTCCGTCTCCGGATTTTTGCGTGGTCGGGAGAGGTGAATCGGACACGGAGACGGATACGTATACGGATACGAGCGGCCCCTCCGAGCCAAGAGAAGTCACAATCAGCCGCTCCTGCAAGAATTAGGATTCGTTCCCGTTCGCCGGCCGCTCGATACCGTGGTCCCTGAGCTTTCGCCACAGCGTGACCCGCGAGATACCGAGGCGATCCGCCGCCTCCTGCATGCGCCACTCGCTGCGATCGAGCACCTCTCGTAACAGCCTCTTCTCGAGCGCAGCCAGTGGGTTGGTTTCGCGCAAGAGCTCGTCCACTAGCTCGGTCGCATAGCCGTCGTTCGGCACGTGACGCTCCTCGAGGCGCTCCCCGGCGACTGCGACCGCGGCGTGGATCACGTTCCGCATTTTGGTGAATCCCAGTTCCCTGGCCATCCGACTCAGCCGAGCCAGGGCATCCGGCGAGACGTCGGTGCGGGGGGCGATGCTGTCCACCCAGGCACTCATCACGAGCGGCAGGTCGTCACCGAAGTCGGCAGCCACCGGCAACTCGACGATGGTGTACGACCCATCACAGTCGTGGTCGACGTCATCAACGGTCTGCACGGCAACGACGACTCTCCACCCCTCCGGGACCGCCGCCTGAAGGACCGCGTCGGCTTCGTCCCCGCTGGCAAACACGGTCCCGGGCGGCCACTGCGGCACCACGTCGAACGAGCCGGCCCAGCCGTGAAACAGAGACTCGGGGACACCCGAGAACCGATGCACAGCCCGGGCGACATCGGCACATGCGGGCTCGTCGCCCACCAAAATCACGTGATTCCCCGCCGCGGCAACGCGTTGCAGCCGACGCCGCAGCTCAGCCGTGAACTCGCTCCTGCCGGCGAGCAGGAACCCGGGATCCGGCTCGGCCGGCCTCAGGATCTCGACTGCCCCGTTGAAGCCACCTCGGTCGTCAAGCATCGGGATCACCGTAACGTGGAGTGGTACCGGCGTCCCGTCACTCGCCAGGTACACGGTCGAAAAGTTCTCCACCTTTGTCAGGTCGTCCGCCAACGCGAACGTCAGCGGACATGCATTCTCGCAGTCGAGCCCCCGCGTCGTGAGCCGGCATCGTCCACCGACCTTCTGGTCGTCCTCGTACCCGAGCAACCGGCGCGCGCGCCGGTTGACGAACTTCAACATACGGTCGCGATCGAGTACGAGAACGCCGTCGTCGAGATGCTGGAAGACCAGGGGCCAGGCATCACGGAGCAGCTCCGGCAGATCGATCGGTCGGCTCACGCCTCACGTAACACCCGCCACTGGCCGGAAATTCGCTCGGCGACCATCCCCCACCCTCCCAGAACTTGTGGGCCTGTGGGCCCGTGGGATTCATCGGACCTGCTCTGGGAGAACCCTCACTCCCTCAGGCGCACATGCACTCAAGCCCTTCCTAAACCTCAGCGCTCGATCTCAAAGTCCTCGGCTCGCTCGGGCTCAGGATCCGTGAAGTAGATGGCGGCGTGGGCTATGGGGACGAACATGGTGTGGCGGTTGCCCTTCACCGCCACCTCGACGTGGTAGAAACCCTGCGGGGAGATCGCCACCAACGTCGCGGCGGTCCCCTTGGCATCGATTAACGGACAGTACAGGGAGACCTTTCCCGGGATTTCCATGGCCGCTCCTTTCGCATTCCTATTCTACTCGGCGCCCCGATGCCGCCCAACCGCCCAGCCAGGGAGTGAGGGGGTGAGGGGGTGAGAGCCGCCCCCGCCCGGGGGCGAGATGCGAGATGCGAGATACGAGATCCCCCACCCTCCCGGAGCGCCCTCTTCATCGTCATCGTCATCGATGATCTTCGACCACCCCGGGGCTCGAGATCGCGTGGGGCACGCGAATGGGCCGTGCCGTCATCACTGTGTCGTTCGCTTCGACTGGCTGACACCCGACGTGCCCCCTCCCCATCGCCCTCCCCGAGGGTGTCCCTTCGACAATGTTGGGACCTCACGGGCCGCCCCAACCCGGTGACGCTGCTACCAACATTGTCAAAGACGGTACGCCCGCGCGAGGCGCGGTCAACGGCCTACCATTCGCACCGGTCAGCGCACACCTGAGGCGGTCTCTCCGGGACGCGCACCCCGACGGTTCCTGTATCCTGGATCCTGGAACCCTCAACCCCTCATCCCCAGGCCGCACAGCGGCCGGCCATCCCCTCATCCCGGCGGAATGTCGTCGGGGGATACACCATCGGCACGTGGCGAGATCTCGCCGTACTCCTTGAGCTTGCGCTGGAGGGTCCTGAGGCCAATGCGGAGCAGCTTTGCCGCGTTGGCCCGGTGCCCTCCGGTGTACTCCAGGGTCCTGAGGATCGCCTCGCGCTCGATTGCCGCCATCTCGCGAGGCTGCCACGCCCCGGTGCTCGAGACCGCGGGCGCCGACGACGGCACACGATAGTCACTCGGGAGGTCCTCGAGAGTGATCTCGTCGCCGCCCGCGAACAACACGAGCGACTCCACGAGGTTGCGGAGTTCGCGCACGTTACCAGGCCAGGGATGTCGTTCCAGGGCTGCCAACACCGACGGATGAACTCCACGCACATCGCGCCCCAGCTCGTCATTGAAGATCCGGAGGAAGTGCTGCACAAAGATCGGGATGTCCTCGGCCCGCTCGCGCAACGGCGGAATGAGAAGCGTCACCACCTTGAGCCGGTAATACAGATCCTGACGAAACCTGCGATCGGCGACCCAACGCTCGAGGTTCCGGTTGGTGGCGGCCACCAGCCGGAAGTCGACGGGCAGCTGTACGTTACCCCCGACCCTGGTGACCGTGCGTTCCTCGAGCACCCGCAGCAGCTTGACCTGGAGGTCTGGCGAGAGCTCCGAGATCTCGTCCAGAAACAACGTCCCGCCGTCGGCCGACTCGATGAGCCCGATGCGTCGCTGGTGGGCGCCCGTAAAGGCTCCCTTCTCGTGCCCGAACAACTCGGACTCGAGGATTTCGCCCGGGATCGCGCCACAGTTGACCGCCACGAACGGGCCGTCGGCTCGCGGCGAATTCTGGTGCAGCGCGTTGGCGACCAACTCCTTGCCGGCGCCCGACTCGCCGACGATCAGCACGGTGGAACGGGTCGGCGCCACCAACCGCAGCTTCTCGATCAACTCCTCCATGGCTCGAGAGTGACCCACGATCCCCTCGAACCCGAACGACTTGTCGAGCCGCTGACGAAGCCTCCGGTTTTCGTCGGTGAGCACGCGACGGTCGATTGCCAGCTGGACACGCTGCCGCAACTCCTGCATCTCGACGGGCTTGCTGAGGTAGTCGTCGGCTCCGTCCTCCTGGAGGGCCTTGACCGCATCCTTCACCTCGGCGAATGCCGTCACCAGCAAGAACGGCAGATCGGGACGCATGGCGCGCACATGGCGGAGCAGCTCGTAGCCGTCCATGCCGGGCATCCGCACGTCCGAGACCACCACATCCACCGGCTCGTCGGTCTCGAGGGCTGCCAGCGCGTCTTCGGCCGAGGGGAACCCCCGCACCTCGTACCGGACTCGCTCAAGCGTGCGCATCATCGCCTCGCGCGAGCCGTCGTCATCGTCCACCACGAAAATCACGTTTGCCACAGTCCCCTCCCGGCGAGCTCCTCCACGAGTCGCTCGAGCGCACCTTCGTCAAGGACCTCGACACCGATGCGTCTCGCGGTCTCGAGCTTGCCGCCGGCGTCGCCACCGGCGACCAGGTAGGAGGTCTTGCGCGATACCGACCCGGTCACCTTGGCCCCGAGCTCCTCGAGACGCGCCTTGACCTCGCTTCTGGGCCGGCTCAGGACACCCGTGAGAACCACCGTGATCCCCTCCAGGGGCCGCGTTTCGGCCTCTCCCGCGTCGGTTTCCCGGGGATCGATGCCTTGCCCCCGGAGTCGTTTCAACAGGCCTTGGTTGCCGTCCTCTTCGAACCACGCCCGGATCGACCCCGCCATGACCGGGCCGATCCCGTCGAGCGCCTCGAGCTCGTCGGCGGACGCCGCGCTGAGACGTTCGATGCTTCCGTACCGCCGCGCCAACGTCCGAGCCGCCCCCTCTCCCACCAGGGGGATGCCGAGTGCAAACAACAGCCGATGCAGCGATCGGCCCCTGGCCAGGTCGAGCTGTCTCACCAGGTTTGCGGCGGACACGGCGCCCCAGCCCGGCAGCTCGGCGAGCCGTTCGGCATCGAGCGCCCACAGGGACGCGGAGTCTGAAATCAGCTCCGCTCGTGCCAGCTGGTCCAGCGATCGTTCGCCCAGACCCTCGATGTCCATCGCGCCGCGCGAGACGAAGTGACGCAGCCGCGATGCGACGACCGCGGGACAGCTCGGATTGGGGCACCGGAGCGCGACCTCGCCAACCTCGGGAATCACCGGCGTCTCGCACGCCGGACAGCGGTCCGGCGCCGTGACGGGCTGTGTGTTTGGCGGCCTCTTCGAACTCACGACCCCCATCACCTTGGGTATGACCTCGCCGCCCTTGGTCACCCACACGGTGTCACCGACCCTGACGTCCAGCCGGGCGACCTCGTCAAAGTTGTGCAACGTGGCGCGCGCCACGGTGGAACCGGCTACGACGACCGGGTCCAGGACAGCCACCGGCGTGAGCACGCCGGTTCGCCCGACCTGAACCACGATCTCGCGTACCGACGTGGTCTTGCCCTCGGGCGGGAACTTGTAGGCAATGGCCCAGCGCACCGCCCTGGCCGTGGCGCCGACAGCCTCTCTCTCATGAACCCGGTCGAGCTTGACCACGATGCCGTCGGTGGCAAAATCGAGATTCGCGCGCCGCTCCTCCCAGCGGTCGATGAACCGCTCCACCTCGTCGATATCGCGGCACCTCGCGTGTCCCGGACTCACCGGGAATCCGAGGGCCTGCAACCGCTCGAGTCCATCCAGATGGCTGTCGTTCGGCCAACCGTCGGCGCGAGCGAGCTGATAACACCACACCGCCAGCCGTCTGCGCGCAGCCTCCCGTGGGTCGAGCAGACGGATCGATCCTGCCGCGGCGTTCCTCGGATTGGCGAACTCGGGGTCGCCGGCCTCCGCGCGAACTCGGTTCAGCTCGGCGAAGACCCGGTGCGACAGGTAGACCTCGCCCCGCACCTCGAGCACCGGCGGCGCCCCCTCCACCACCAGCGGCAGCCCGCGGATGGTGCGCGCGTTGGTGGTCACATCATCCCCCACGAAACCATCGCCGCGGGTGACCGCACGGGCGAGTCGACCGTCCTCGTACACCAGCGAGATCGACACACCGTCGATCTTCAACTCCGACGCCAACCAATCCGGTTCAAACCCGAGCTCGCGACACATCCGCTCGTACCAGGTCCTCAACTCGGCCTTCGAGTAGCTGTTGTCGAGCGACAGCATGGGAACGACGTGCTCGACCTGCTCGAGGCCGTCGATCGGCTCTTCACCCACCCGTTGGGTGGGCGAGGTCTCGGTCACCAGGTCAGGATGCTCCCGCTCCAGGTTCAGCAGCTCCGTGAAGAGCTGGTCGTACTCGAAGTCCGAGATCTCGGGCGCGGCCAGCACGTAGTACAGGCGGTCGTGGTGGCGGATCAGCCGACGTAGCACGTCGATCCGGCGCTCCGCCTCGTCGCGCCGGCTCATTGCCTCCTCCTCCTGCTCCTCGGGCGACGCCGCCGCCGGGAGCGCGCGGGCGCTCGTCCACCTTCCACCACCACATCCTCCGATTGACCGCGCCGGACCCGGGCCACGGCGCGTTGCCAGCTCTCGAAAACATCGCGGGGCAGGAGTCCGGCCGCGGCCGCGAGCGAGTACAGATCCCAGGCGACCGGGAAGTAGTCCTGTCGGACCACCTTCAGGACCTGCCGACCACGCTCGGGTGGGCGCCGCATCTTGGACAACGTGAACAGGCCGTGATGGATGAGATGCACCGTGTGGTTGGAAAGGTGCATGGTTGCCGCCGCCGGCTCGATCATCCCGCGCAGCCCCACGAGGAGCTCGGTATTATCGAGCCGCTCTCCGTCACCAGCAATCGACCGGAGTAGTTCGTAATATCGCGACAGGAACAGGGCTCCGATGAGGGAAGCGTCCGGATACGACACCGCTCGGCCGATCCCGTGGTCCACCGCGGGCAGCACTCTGGTGACGGTCGCGGCGTCGAGGTCGATGTCGGGGAAGGCGAACTGGAGGATCCCGCTCCGCTGCCATGCGCTGCAGATTCCGGCCCCACTGCCGGACCGGAGCCCCTCGAGGAGCTCGTAGCCCAGGCGAGGGGCTGACGCCTCCTGGATGAGATGGTGGTTGCTCTCGATCGAGGATCGTGACGCCTCGTCCACCGCGAATCCGAGCCGCACGCTGTATTCGAGGGCCCGCATCATCCGTACCGGGTCTTCCCGGAAACGCGTCTCCGGATCGCCGATCGTGCGGATGAGACCCGCCTCGAGATCCTCGAGGCCGCCCACGTAGTCGAGCACCGAGAAGTCAGCGATGTTGTAGAACAATGCGTTCACGGTGAAGTCCCTGCGCCGCGCGTCCTCCGCCGGTGTTCCGTAGCTGTCGTCCGCGGCACGCCGCGCAACCGGACCGTCGGGGGCTTCCTCCTCCATCGCCTCCTGCTCCGCTTCTTCCCAGTCATCCGGGCCTTCCGGGGCCTCCGGGCTAGCTCGGAACGTCGCCACCTCGACGATCTCGTTCCTGAAGAACACGTGGACCAGTCGAAACCGGCGACCGATGATCCGCGAGTTGCGAAACAGCCGTCGCACCTCCTGGGGGCGGGCGTTGGTACCGATGTCGAAATCCTTGGGTTTCTGGCCCAGCAGCAGATCCCGAACGCCGCCGCCCACCATGTACGCCTCGACGACATCGACGGGCC
>JBFELO010000121.1:0-14141 GCA_041552055.1 Candidatus Sulfomarinibacteraceae bacterium
CCGGTGCTGGATGCTGGATGCTGGATCCCCCGCCCGCCCGGAGCAGGGAGCAAGGAACAGGGGGCACCGCCCACACACCCGGATGCGAGATGCGAGATGCGAGATGCGAGATGCGAGATCCCCTGTCCGCGCCCGTGCCCGATTGGCAACGACGATGAGGCTTCGCCCAGACCTCGGTTAGTGGCGGGGCTTGAAGGAGTCTGAGATACGGTGAGAGCAGACAGAGGACGAGGGAGGAGAGAGTGATGACGACGAGATCTATCGCCATGATTGCGAGCGTTGTGACCCTGGGGCTTGTTGTGGGCTGTACGCCGGAGGCGATGCCGGACACGCCCGAGCTGCGGCTGGAAAAGGCGCGAGCCCTGGCCGCCCTGGAGGCTGATGACGGAGCGGGTTACGAGAAAACGCTGAATTTGGGGGCCTCGCTGGCCAAGGACTCCAGCCTTGACGAGCTGGTGCTCGAGCTCGGGCGTGAGCTGACCGATGGAGAAGTACTCGATGTCGAGGGTGTGATGCGCGACGCACTCGCTGGGGTCCTGACAACGGAAGAGTGGCAGCAGGCCGCCGCCGCGATCTACGCCGAGCACTTCACGCCGGCCGAGCTCGACGCCGCGATGAAGTTCTACGCCTCGCCGGTTGGCGTCAAGATCCTCGGGCTGCGAAGCACCCTCGAGCAGCAAATGGGCGCCTCCGTCGAAGCCATCGTCGGGCAGCGTCTCGAGGAGTTCATCGGCTTCGTTGATCAGGGTCTGGCGGAGCTCTTCCCCGAGCTCGATGAGGGAGTCGAGGGATGATTCGGGCGGCTGCTCGTCACCGTCTCCGTGGGGTGCGCCTCGGCGCACCTCCCACCGCCGTCATCGTTGCTCTGGCGCTCGCCGTTGCACCGCAGCTCACCGCCCAGACCGGCACGATGCAACGGATCCTGTACGGAGAGGTCGTCTCGGCGACCCAGGGTATCGTCGAGGACCAGCCCACCGGGCGCGGTGCCCAGACCGGGGCTACCGTCGGAGCGATCGCAGGCTATGCCCTTGCCGATCACGGCGACCGTTGGATCGGAAGCCTGCTCGGCGGCGCTCTTGGCGGAGCGGCAGGACATGCTGCGGAAAAGTCGGCCAAGAAGAAGCCCGGCTGGGAGCTGTCCATCCGTCTCGACAGCGGTGAGGAGATCGGGGTTCAGGTGCCGGTCAAGAAGAAGGACAGGAACAAGGTGCTCTACCGTCCCGGTGACCGGGTGCGCCTGATGACCGGACCCAACGGGCAGACCCAGGTCACGCCGGCGTGATTGTCTGACGCGGTCCGCATCGTCGAGGCCCTAACTCGCTAGATCCGTCAGACTGGGCTGAACGCGCCGACTGGACCGTCTCCGTCTCCGTGCCCGATTCGGCGATTGATGGTGCGTGATGGACCGGAGACGGATACGGATACGGAGACGGATACGGGAATCCCACCATGCCGTTTCTTAGAGGGCCCGCTATCATGCCTGTCGATCAGGAGGACTTTGGACGGTGATTTCGGGAGTCTTGCGTCGTCCGAGCGTGCACATCGTGATTCTCGGAGTCGTGGTGGCGGCGGCGATCCTCGTCGCCAAGGGTCCACCGACCGGCGACGAGGCGCGGCGAGTGGTGGTGACCGGTGCCGATCTGATGCAGCTTCGGGCCGGATTCATGCGCACATGGCAGCGCGAGCCCACGGCGGTCGAGCTGCGCGGCGAGATCGAGAAGTTCATCCGTCAGGAGGTGCTCTACCGCGAGGCCCTTGCCCGCGGCTACGATCGTGACGACCTCGTCGTGCGCCGCGCCATGCAGCAGAAGATGGAGTTTCTGGCGTCATCTCAGGCCATGCGCGAACCACCGACGGATGAAGAGGTCGAGGCCTACTTCGCCCTGCGGCAGGAGCGCTACCGTCTCCCGGCGGTGCTGGGCTTCGCCCAGGTCTACGTCAGTCCCGACCGCCGCGGCGAGTCCGCTCTCCAGGACGCCGAGGAGTTGCTGCTACGGCTGCGTCGCGACGATCCGGAGCTCGAGGAACTCTCGTCGTGGGGCGACTCCATCATGCTGCCTTCGGTTGTCGCCGGGCAGACGGAGCTGGAGGTCCGCTCGACCTTCGGTGATGGCTTTGCCGAGTCGATCGTGGCCCAGCAGGTCGGCACCTGGGAAGGGCCGGTACGATCCGGCTACGGCCTGCACCTCGTCAAGGTCGTCAAGCGGCGAGATTCCCGAATCCCAGAGCCCAAGGAAGTGAGCGCCCGCATCATGGGCGACATGGAGTACGAGGCGCGCACGGCGGCCAAGGAGCAGCTCTATCAGGAGATCGCCCAGAACTACCAGATCATGCTCGATCGGCCGGTGCGTGACGTGCTGGAGGCCGCGGCCGAATGACCCGGTCCGGCTTCGTCTTTTTGACGCTGACGGTGCTGTGGGTAGCCGGCGCGGGGGTTGCGGATGCCGACGTGGCCTTCCCGGCCCGCCTGAGCCTCGAGGAGGCCGAGCCGGGCACCTACGAGGTCGTCTTTACGCTGCCCATCGTCGAGGGGCGCAAACTGCGCGCCGAGCCGCTGCTGCCACCCACATGCCGCGACCTCACCGAGCGCGAGATCGGCGTGTCCGCCGGGGGCCACACGACGACATGGACCGTCACCTGCGAGCCTCACTCCCTGGCAGGAGAGGCGGTTCTGATCCAGGGACTCCTCGGGACCCAGACCGATCTGGCGTTCACCCTGACGACCCTCGATGGACGGGTCTACACGGGAATCCTGCGGCCCTCCCGTCCCGGGTTTCTCGTGCCGTCGCCACCGTCGCCATGGACCCTCGGCGGCCTCGCGGTCGTGGAAGGGATGCGGCGCGTGCTGCGGCAGCTACCCATGTGGCTGCTGATCATGGTCGCGGTTGCAGGGGGGGCCCGTCCGCGCGGCCTGCTCGCGGGTGCGCTCGCCTTTGCGGTGGCCCACACCGTGGCCCAGTGGCTGGGCGGCAACGGGTGGCTGCTCGTCAACCCGCTCGTGCGCGACGGCTTCGCCCTGTGGTCGGCTGCGGTCCCGGCGGTAGCGCTGGCCGGGGGAGGGGAAAGGTGGCGTGGCTGGCTGCACCCGTTGTGGCCCGTCGCGGTGCTTCTGGGTCTGCTCTACGGAGGAGCCCAGCCAGAAGCCCTCCCCCCGGACGGCCTGTCGAGCGTCGAGCAGCTTCTTGGCCTCGGTCTGTTCGGCGTGGGAGTGGGCGCCGGGCTCGTGTTGATCTCGTTGGCAGCGACCGAGTTGCGCGTGGTGCTGACGGTCGCCGGCGGAGGACGCGGCTGGCCAAGCGCCACTCGAGTGATCGGATACGCGGTCGGCATCATCGCGACGGGCATGGTGCTGGCCCGGCTCGCAGCCTTCGGGCTGCTGGCAGGTGAGGTGCAACGGGCGCCCATCGAGCTCGTGATGCTGGCGCTGGCGCTCGGCCCGTCTCTGGCCGTGGCGGGCCTCGGAAAAGGCCGGGCACTGGCGACGTTCGTAGGCCTTGCTGCGCTCGGGCTCATACCCGGCCTCCTCGGTATGCTGTTGCCCCTTGCAGGCGTCTTGGTCACCGGGTCGTTGCTGCTGTTCGGTACGGCTCTGGCAACCGATCGGCCGCTGCCCACGCGGTGGATCGCGGTGGTGGGGGTGGTGGGCGTCGTCGGCCACTCCTGGTCCACCGGCCTCGAGCTGCTCGAGAACGTCTCCAAGTCCACCGGTGCCGCTACCGGTGCGGTACTGGCGGCGAGTTGCGTGCTCTTCGCCGGTCGGGCCGCGGCGCGAGGTCTCAGCCCGTCGGCGCCACTTCCTGTCTGGGTGCGGTTTGTGGGCGCGGGTGTCGCCGCGGCGGCCGTGCTGTGGCGGCTCGCCGACTATCGGGTCTGGTGGGACACGCGCGTGGCCACCGAGGCGGCACTTGGGTTGGCGCGGATCCCGATCGCGGCGCTCCTCCTCGTGATCGCCGCATTGATCGCCTGGCCCCGGCGGGGGCGCGTCCTGAAGGAGCTCGGAGTGGCCCACAGGCCGCGGGCGGCGCACTGGCTGTTGCTGGGTGCGGCCTTCCTGCTGTTGCCAATTGGTACCGCGGCGGTGCGCAACCCGTTCTTCGAACCGCACGCCCCGCGGGGCGAGGACGCCCGGCGTGTAGTCGCCAACGTGCTCTCGGAGACGTATCATGCGTTCAACCTCGTGGACGAGGACGAGCTCTACGACACGCTGGCCGACAACGTCATCGGAGATCTGGTGGACGACCTCTACCTGGACAGCCGTCGGCGGCTGACCGCCGGCACGCGCGAGGGCGCCGAGGTGACCGTGCGCGACGTCAGCGTGCTCGACATCGGAGATCCACTCGACCTCGTGGAGGCCGGCCCGATGTTCGCGTATGACTGCCGCTGGGTCGTCACCGCACGCGTCCGCCACCTGCAGCACGTCCACCATCGACAGAACATCTACAACGGGATGCTCACCCTGCAGATCGACGGCGATCGCTGGAAGATCGCCGGGGTCGAGCTCACGAGCGAGGACCGTGTGGTGTTGCCGTGGAAACCGACGTGATCCAGATTCGGGGGCTGGAGTTCGGCTACGCGACCGGCGGCTTCGAGTTGGTCGTGCCGGAGCTGCGGGTCGAGCCTGGCGAGAGCCTGGCGCTGACCGGTCCGAGCGGGTGTGGCAAGACGACCTTGATCCACCTGCTCGCCGGAATCCTCGAGCCGCGCGCCGGCGCGATCGAGATCGCGGGTCTCGACATGGCGGCGCTGGGGGACGAGGACCGCCAGGATCTGCGGGCGCTGAAGGTCGGTCTCGTGTTCCAGGAGTTCGAGTTGCTGGAGTATCTCGACGTGCTGGACAACGTGCTCCTGCCATACCGACTGACACCGGTGTTGGAGATGGACGAGGAGGCCCGGACACGGGCGACCGAGCTCGCGCAGGACATCGGGCTCGGCGACAAGCTGCACCGCTTCCCGGGTCAGCTGTCCCAGGGCGAGCGCCAGCGGGTCGGGCTGTGCCGGGCGCTGGTCACCCGGCCGGCGGTGGTGCTCGGCGACGAGCCTACCGGCAACCTGGATCCGGCCAACCGCGACCACGTGATCGGGGCGCTGCTGCGCTACGGGCGCGAAGCCGGCGCCCCGGTCGTCGTCGTCACCCACGACCACGAGATTCTCCCGCGCTTCGACCGGTCCGTCGACGTCACGCGTGTTTCGGATCCACAGATGACACAGATGGAGAGAGCACAGAACACACAGATGAAAAATGACAAGTGGGCGAGAGATGAGTGAGCACTTTCCTTTGACGGAGGAGACGCACCAGGTTTTGGGCGCATGTTTCGAGGTTTACAACGAGCTTGGGTGCGGGTTTCTCGAGCCCGTGTACCACGAAGCCCTCGAAATCGAGCTCGGCAGACAAGACGTTCGGTTCGAATCTCAGAAGGTGCTGAACGTCACCTACAAGGGGAAGGTACTGGACAAGACCTATCAGGTTGATTTCGTGTGTTTCGGATCCGTAATTGTCGAGATCAAGGCGGTCTCGCGCCTGACCGGGGAGCATCGCGCCCAGATCCTCAATTACCTACATGCTACGGACATCGACGTCGGTCTTCTGGTGAACTTCGGGCACTACCCACAACTCGAATATGAACGATTTCTCAGCCGGCGACTTTCTAATCCCTGTCTATCTGTGTCATCTGTGGGCAGTAAGGAATGAACGACGTTCTCTACCTGGCGTGGCGGTATCTGCGGTTCAACCGCGGCAAGGCCGCGGTGCTGGTCGGATCCATCAGCCTGATTCTGTTTCTCCCGGCCGCGCTGCAGGTGGTGGTGCGGGAGGCGGCGCGTGCCCTGACCGCGCGTGCCGACGCGACGCCGCTGCTGCTGGGTGCCCGCGGCAGCGCGGTCGACCTGACCCTGGGCGCGCTCTACTTCCGCGAGCCCTCGCTGGATCCGACGTCCTACGTCGAGGCAGAACGTGTCGCCGGCTCCGGGTTGGCCAGGGCGATCCCGCTCCACCTGCGGTACGAGGTCCGGGGCCGCCGAATCGTCGGAACGACTCTCGACTACCTCGACTTCCGAAGGCTCGAGGTGGCGTCCGGACGGCTTTTTGCCATGCTCGGCGAGTGCATCCTGGGCGCCAAGGCGGCCCGTGATTTGAGTGTCGGGGTGGGCGACCATGTGTTGTCGAGCCCGGTGAGCGCGTTTGATGTGGCCGGTGGATTCCCGCTGAAGATGCCGGTGGTGGGGGTGCTGGCGATCACGGGAACGCCGGACGACGATGTGGTCTTTGTCGACCTCAAGACCTCGTGGGTGATCGCGGGCCTGGCCCACGGACACCAAGACGTCACCGCCCCGGAGGCGTCGAGCGGAGTCCTGTCGCGCACCGAAGACAACGTGGTTGCCAACGCCTCGGTGCTGTCCTACACCGAGATCACCCCCGACAACATCGACTCCTTCCACTTCCACGGGGACCCGGACGCTTTTCCAGTGGACGCGGTGCTCGCCGTGCCCGGCGACCGCAAGTCCGGCGTGGTGCTGCGCGGCCGCTACCAGGAACCCGACCAGACGGTTCAGATGGTGGTGCCGCGGGCGGTGGTGGACGACCTCGTGGACACCATGTTTTCGGTGCGCAACGTGATGCTCGCGGTGAGCCTGGGCCTGGGGCTCGCAACCATCGCTACGGCGGCGCTGGTGTTCGCGTTGTCGGTGCGGTTGCGACGCCGAGAGATCGAGACGATGCGAAAGATTGGTGCGCCGAGGCGACGGGTACGGGCGATCCTGGCGAGTGAGGTCCTGATCGTGGTGGTGGCCAGCATCGCCATCGCCGCCGCCCTGACCGCGGTGGTGAGCCGGTTCGGCGGCGTGCTGCTGCGGATGCTCGGAACCTGACTCCAGGATGCCCGCAGCGGTTTGAAGAAATGCCCACTCGTCCTCCCACGTTACCGACGTGAGAGAGTGGGGCGTTCGATTGGAGTCCGATCGAGAGGTGGAGGGAATGATGGTCCGAGCCTTCGGAAGTGCGGTCGCGGCGGTGCTGTTGGCAGCACCGGCTGCGGCGCAGCAGGTCTTCGTCGACTATGACCGCGGCATGGATCGTGCCGCGTACACGACCTTCGACTGGGCGCCGACGCCGGAGACATCGCTCGAGGACGTCGACCCCGTGCTCCACTCCCAGGTCAAGAACGCGATCGAGTTCTACCTCAGTCAGGGTGGGCTCGCCCAGGCGGATGAGGGTATGCCGGACCTTCTGGTGACCTATCACACCGGGGTGACGGGTCTGGTGCGTCTCGACGCCGCGAGCTACGGCTACGACTACGGGCCGGACTGGACGTGGGACCAGGCGTGGGGCGACGCGGCCGGCGACTTCGACCAGAAGGTGAAGACCTACCCCCGAGGGACGCTCATCATCGACATCTGGGATCTGAAGGCGGAGCGGGTGGTGTGGCGGGGCACCGTGGTTGGCCTCGTGCCCAGGGACCCGGGCTCGGCCGCGGACGAGATCCACGCGGCGCTGACGGCA
This sequence comes from Candidatus Sulfomarinibacteraceae bacterium, assembly GCA_041552055.1. GTDB lineage: Bacteria > Acidobacteriota > Thermoanaerobaculia > Thermoanaerobaculales > Sulfomarinibacteraceae > JBFELO01. The sequence goes on from JBFELO010000121.1 coordinate 7,496, forward strand.
ATCGTCGCCAGGTGGCGAGACATGTATCAAAGCGTCGAGGAAGGGGGGTGACGACCGAGCCCTGGAATTCCTACGGGGGCGCGCGCATTATCTTACATTGCGCCAGCTGGCGCGGAAAACACCACGGAGGAAGCAATGAAAAAAGCACTTGGAATCGCAGCGGTTGTGCTCCTTCTCGCCATGCCGGCGGCGGCGCAGAAGGTCAACATCGACTACGCTCACGACTTCGACTTCGACGCCGTCAAGACGTTCCAGTACGTCGACAGCTCGGAGTCGGACATCAGGAACGAAATGATGCACGGGCGCATCGTCGACGCGCTCAAGCGGGAGCTCAGGGAGGGCGGCCTCACCGAGGTCACGTCGGACCCCGATCTTCTCGTCACCTACCACGCGACGACCAAGGAGAACACGGTCTACAACACCACCAACTTCGGCTACGGCGGCTACCACGGCGGCTGGTACGGCTACGGAGGGGGAATGGGGACCTCCACGACCACCGCTTCGAACTACACCGAGGGAACTCTGATCTTCGACGCCTACGACCCGGTCGAGAAGAAGATGGTGTGGCGCGGCACCGGTACCGTGACGGTCAAATCCAAGCCGGAGAAGCAGACCAAGCAGATCGACAAGATCCTGGACAAGCTCGGCAAGAGGTGGGACAAGATCATCAAGGAACAGGGCAAGTAAACTCAATCGATCGGACGTAGTCGAGGGCGGGGCGCGACCCCGCCCTCGTTGCGTCTGTAATGGGGATCACAGCCAGATGATCTGGTCTCGACACGGGGGACGAGCCCACCGTACTCCAAACCTCATCATCGCAGCAGGAGGACGGTGAGAAGTACGGGCCAGGTCTGGCTCCGGGTGGTCGAGCAGATGCTGCTATCGTACGGGTCGGCAGGTCGAGATGGCGGACGAACACCAACGGGCGCATGAGATCTTCCTCCGGGCGGCGGCGTTGGCCCCGGCCGAGCGGGAGGCGTTTCTCGATCTGGAGTGCGCCGGTGACGGCGCCCTGCGCCAGAGGGTGCAAGCCCTGCTCAGCCAACAGGACGAGACCGGCGACGTGTCGCGGATGGCGATGGGACCCCTCGTGACTGAAAGGTCGCAGCCGGACGACGCGGCGGGGCCGGAACGATTCACCGCCGGCGACGTGTTTGCCGAGCGTTATCGCATCGTGACACTGCTCGGCCGCGGCGGCATGGGCGAGGTCTACCGGGCGCACGACCAGGTGCTCGACGTCCCGGTCGCCGTCAAGTTCCTGCGAACGCCGAACCCGGAGTATCGAGAGCGCATGCTCCACGAGGTTCGGCTGGCCCGCGCGGTCACCCACGCCACCGTGTGCCGGGTGTACGACGTCGGCGAGGTCGAGGGCCAGCTCTACTTCACGATGGAGTACGTCGACGGCGAGGACCTGGCGTCGCTGATCACGCGGATCGGCCGGCTGCCACCGGACAAGGTGGTCGAGATCGCCCAGCAGATCCTCGCCGGGCTCGCCGCTGCCCACGCCAAGGGAGTGATTCACCGCGATCTCAAGCCGGCCAACGTCATGATCGACGGCGCCGGGAGGGTGCGGGTCACCGACTTCGGAGTCGCGGTCCTCGAGCACGAGGCTGCGGGCGGTGGCCTGGCCGGCACCCCGGCCTACATGGCGCCGGAGCAGCTGACCGGTGGCGACGTCGGCACGGCGGCAGACCTGTACTCCGTGGGGCTCGTCCTGCACGAGCTGATCACAGGACAGCCGGCGTACAGTGGCGGCAGCTTCACCGAGCTGCTCAAGCTCAAGTTCCGCGAGCCTCCCACGCCTCCTCTGTCGTCGGTGGCCGGGGTCGACGAGGAGCTGCAGCGGGCAATCGCACGGGCTACCGCACCGGCGCCGGAGGACCGGTTCCAGTCGGCGCTCGCGATGGCCGCGGCCCTGCCCGGGGGGGATCCGCTGGCCATGGCGGTCGAGGCGGGAGCGACACTTGATCCGAGCCTGTTGGCCGCAGCGACGGTGCGGCGTCGGATCCCCAACCCCGTGATGTGGGGCATGTGTGCCGGGATGATCGCGCTGCTCGCAGCGGTCGTGCTGCTCGCCGACCCGTCGTCCGATTTCGACGACCTGCGGGAGCTCAAGCCGCCGGAGGTGTTGGCGGACCGCGCCGGACAGATGCTCGACGAGCTCGGTCTCGGCCGTCGATCGGTCGACCGGGACTGGGGGTTTCTCAACGATCCGATCGCCCCGGACCCTGCGAGTGCGGTGCTGTTCTGGTACCGCGAGCGAACCGAGCGAGATGTTCCGGACTTCGTGGCGGGAATGCTCGAGGTGTTCTCGCTCGCGACCGAGCTCGAGGTGCCGGACGAGGTGGGTAGCGAGGCGACCCTGGTGATGCTCGATCATTCCGGGCGCCTGGTGTACCTGCACGATGGCCCGATGTTCGGTGCGAGCTTCGCCGCCGATTCGAAGCCGGGAGGTGGATTCGATTGGTCCTCGCTTTTGAAGCGTGCCGGGCTCGGCGGAGCGGCATTGGCCTCCGAAAAGGGCGTCAGATTGCCGGTCTTCTCGGATGTGCAGGCCGCGTGGCAGGGGAGCGACCCCGATCGCTCAGACGGCCGCATCCGGGTCGAGGCGGCCGCCTTCGACGGGCGGCCGGTCTACTTCTCCGTCGAGCAGACGGATGACCGATCGAGCGCCCGGTGGCAGCAGCTGCGGCGGCGGAGTCGCCTCCACCGATTCGTGTACTCGCCGCTTTACGCGCTCGTCGCGCTCGGGGCCTTGGTCTTGGGAGTCTCCAACGTGGTGCGCGGCAGCAGCCACCTTCGGGGTGCCGCAGAGTTGATGATCGTGGTGCTGATCATCCAGGTCGTCGCAACCGTGTTGACGGCGGGCAGGGCACCGCAGCCGTTCAGCTCGGCCAAGCTCGCCCTGATCGGGGATGTGTTCCTGATCTTCGCCACGGCGTTGGTGGTCGGCCTGTGTTATCTCGGCCTCGAACCTTTCGTGCGCCGCCGCCGGCCACAGAACCTGATCGCATGGACCCGCCTGCTCTCCGGTAGGTTCCGCGACCGCTCGGTCGGCGGGAGTCTGCTGGTCGGGGCCGCTGCAGGAGCTGGACTTGCGTTGCTGGGCCAGCTCGACCGCGTCATCCTGGCGCTGGCCGGTGTCGGGGTCACGGCGAGCTCGCTGACCGCCGACCGCCTCAACGCGGTGCTCGGTCAGGGACAACTCCTGGGGGTCGCCCTGCAGCAGGTCTACTCCTCGATCGTGGCAGGCCTGCTGATGCTGTTTCTGATCGCGTTCCTGCTGCGCCTGTTGCCGTGGCGGTGGTTCGCCGTGTCGATCTTCGTGCTCATCATCGCCGTTGTCACGGGAATTCAGGATGGTGCCCACCTGCCGTTGTCCGTGGTCACGCTCGGCCTGCCGTCGGCGTTCCTGGTGTTATTCGTGCTCGATCGGTTCGGCCTGCTGACGGTCGTGACAGCGAGTTTCGCGGCAAGCGTGTTGAGTCTGTACCCGATGACCCTTGAACGGGGGGCGTGGTTCGCCTTCGGCGGGTACTTCGCCATCGGATTGGCGCTGGCGATCGGAGGCCTGGGGTTCCTGTTGGCGTCAATGGATGTCAGGGAATCCACTGCCGATCGCTGACGGCTGAGTCACCGTCCCCCCGACGGATCGTCCGCTGCGGGCGCTCCCTCCTCGAACCACTTCCTCGGCTTGGCGAGGTGCAGCTTGGTCTTGCCGTCGGTCAGGGCGATTCCCGCCGACAACTTGCCGTAACGTGCGAAGATCCGGCCGTTAGCCATCTTGTCGGCCACCCGCAGATCTCCGAGCAGCTCGAGCTTGTCGCCTGTGATCACCATGTTCGTGACGGCCAACAGGTTCGGCTCCATGTCGAGGTCGAACTTCCCGTCCACGTTCTTGACGTTGGGCATCAACGACATCCACTTGGGCGGCTTGGTGAAGTCGTTGATCATGGCCACCACCGCGCTCGTGTCGTACATCCGTAATCGCAGCGATCCGTTCACCGTCATCGGTTTGCTGAAGACCGCGGTACCGCGGTCGACCTGGATGGAGCACCACCACGGTTCGGGAGCCTTCCTGGCCTTTGGCGGGGCTTTGCCCACCACGTTGTCGACGCTGACGGTCGTGTCGGAGACCTCGAAACGCCGTGCCTCGAGATCGCCCTGGCTGAGGTTGGCCAGGACAGCGAGGTCTGCGTGCATCGGAACGTCCCGGACGATCAGGTCGATGTCCTTTGCATCCACGGCGACTCGACCGACGGCGGTCGCGGATGCGTCGATGGCTAGCGAGCCCTCGACCTGACCCGATCCGGAGACGATCGAGACGTTTTCCTGGGGTGGCAGCAGCCCCGCGAGCACGCTGACGTCGAGCAGCTCGGTCCTCGGGAGTTCGATCGCGACCGACGTGGGTTGGGAACCTCCGAAGAGCACGAAATCGGACCATGACGCATCGAGGGAGAGACCGGCCCCTTCGACTCCCACCGAGGCGTTCGACGGATCCACCAGTGAAAACTGATCGAATTCCACCCGGACGTCGGTGACGTTGGCGCCGTCCTTTCTGGTGGTGGTCCCGTCGACCGTGGCGGACCCGTGTGCGTCCAAGGCCATGACCCTCGCGTTGAAGTTGTCCGACTGCAGCGTGAAGCCGCTCCCGGGTTGCAGAGCACCGCGTTTGAGTTCGAGCGTGGCATCGAGAGCACCGGTGCCGAAGGTGGTCAGGCCCGGGACGAATCGGGCCTTCACCGCGCCCTTTTCGAACAGGTTGCCGCGGATGGCGAATGACCCCGAAACGCCGGCGATGATCTGGGGCACCTTTGCGCCCTTGGGGGGAAAAGGCTGCCAACGGGAGCGGACGTCGAGGTCGAGGTCGTCGCTGGCGACCTCGGAGTCGATCAGCAGCCGCGTCGATCGGAGATCGAGGGTGGCCTTGCGGATCCGGATCGACTCGCGCAGCTTGAAGGTCATTGCACCGCCGACGTGACCGTTGCCCTCGAGCCGCAGCCGATCAACGGCGACCAGGATGTCACCCTCGATGTCGACACCGCCCATCCGAATAGTCCACGGGGCGCGGCGCTTCTTCTTGCGCGGGTAGAGCTCCTCGGGCTTCGGATCCGGCGGGTTGGTGAGCCCCGGGATCTCGGGGAAGAAATCGGCCCCGGCGATCGGCTTGGGAGCCTCCTCCTCGGACTCCGAATCCGCGGGGCGGACAAAGTCCAGGCGACTGCGCAGGCGGAAGTCCACGTCGGTGCCGTTCACGTTTCGAATGTGCAGGGTCTTGAGCGGCAGCTTGAGAAGGCTGATCACGGCGCGGACCTCGCGCACCTCCAGGTAGAACTGGACCTTGCGGCTCTGGTTGCGCATGGAAAAGCCTTCGACATGCACCACGCCCGGGAAGTACGTCGTGGCCGACGACCACTGGATCAGCATTTTCTCCGGCTTGCGGTTGATCTGATCGGACATGAACTGCGACCGGAGGCCGAGGTTGGCGACGACGACGTAGATGACCTCGAACGCCGCGAGAGCGATCACGATACCCAGGAGCCGACGTCTGAGGCGAGGTCGAGGGGGCGGGTCCGGATCGGCTTTCGGATCCTGGGTCATGGCGTACTCCGTGGGCGGCCATTCTACAGGATGGTTCATCAGCGGCCGCTGCAGGAGGCCGGTGAGAAGTACATGTCACGCCTATCACCACTACTCAGGCTCCCGCGGTTCCCATTCCCGTCCCCGTGCGGCGCCTCCCGACAGATTACAGAAGCTTGTCTCTCTGAATCAGATGACACGCAGAGCCGAGAGCCCCGGTCTTCCGGGAACGGGGACGGGAACGGGAACGGGTACGACAGAACGGCCAACCCGACACAGGGGGATAGGCACTGTACGGGGAGACCATGTCACCGGACTCCAATCAGGTATGCTTACGAGGACGAATTTCGATCGGAGGCCATCATGACCCGAAGGTTGCGTGTCGTGCTGCTGTGTGTCGCTGTCATCGGGGCCGGAATGGTCGCGACGTCGTTGCTCGCGGATTCGACCCAGGCCTCGACCACGGCAGAGGAGAAATGCTGCTTCACCAACCCCCGTTTCACCGGGGTGTGCGTGGTGACGCCCACCGAGGACGAGACCTGTAGCGGCATCCTCGCTTATCTCAACAACCCCAACTCGGTGGGCAAGCCGTACTGCGGCGGAACCACCATCCGCGGCGGCTGGGCGCAAGTGGAGTGTAAGGAATAGGCGTCACTCCGACGACGTGAGTGCGCTCGCCATCCGACCCCACCAGTCCGTGATTCCAGTTCCGCCGCTCGCGGCTGACGCCGCGAGCACGGTGCATCGCGCCTGCCATCTCCGAGTGCAAGCACTCGTCGACGGCCGCCGCTCCGCTCCTCGCCCGCCTGCGGCGGGCGTCGGGAAGGACGGTTGCCACGTCCCAACCCTCTTTTTGTGATTATCGTGCCAAGCGCCGCCCCTCTCGCTGCGTGTTCGCCCTCGTCATCGTCGCCATGATCACGAGATCAATGGCTCCTCGACTCGGACTCACACTGCACCGAGAGGGACACCTTTGGCGCGATCCGCTTCGCGGGGTCGTCGCAATGGGAGGAGTGATGCACTCGGCGGCAGCGCCTGGGGCGCTTCGAGGGCACGGGCTCACGCC
>JBFELO010000122.1:0-14099 GCA_041552055.1 Candidatus Sulfomarinibacteraceae bacterium
CGACCGCCTGGTAGTACTTCTCGGTCGTGCCCCGCACCGGCCGGGTGTCGACGAGCCGGATCAGCCCCGCCTCGGCGAGCGCGTCGACGTGGTGGTACAGCCGGGTCGGCTTCTCACCGAGGATCTCGGCGACCTGTTTGGTGGTGCGGGGCTCCAGCACGATCGTCTCGAGAATCCGCACCCGCAGCGGGTCGGCGACCACCTTGACCTGCTCGAGGCTCGAGATCGTGTAGACGTCGGCCGGACCGTCCCAGCCGCTGCCGCTCGCCTTCTTGTCACTCACTTCGCCTCCTCTCGTGGATTTATGGTAGCATCTTGACAATTATTCAAACTTTTTTTAATATTCGAATCGTACTTTATGTTCGACGAGTCGAAAGGAGACGACGACCATGACGACACGCCCTGATTCGAATCGACCGATGCGGCCCTTCCTGGTGCTGCTCAGCGGGCAATCCGTCTCGCTGCTCGGCAGCCAGGCCGTCCAGTTCGCCATGATCTGGTGGCTGACGGAATCCACCGGATCGGCCGCGGTGCTGGCCGCGGCCGGCTTGCTCGGGCTCGCGCCGCAGATCGTGCTCGGCCCGGTGATCGGAGCGCTCGTCGACCGCTGGAACCGCAAGCGCATCCTGTGGCTCGCCGACTCGCTGGTGGCCGCCGCGTCCGCCGGGCTGGCGCTCGCCTTCCTGGCCGGCCCGGTCCCGTACCCCGTCGTGCTCGCGGTGCTGTTCGTCCGCGCGTTGGGCGGCGCCTTCCACGCCCCGGCGATGCTGGCGTCGACCTCGTTGATGGTTCCGGAGCGGCACCTGACGCGGATCCAGGGGCTGCAGCAGGCGGTCCAGGGCGGGGCGCTGATCGTGACCGCGCCGCTCGGTGCGCTGCTCGTCACGGCGCTGCCGATGGCGGCGGTGATGGCGGTCGACGTGGTCACGGCCTTCGTCGCGCTCGCGCCGCTGGCGTTCGTCGCCGTCCCGCAGCCCAAACATGAGGCGATCGAGGACGGCTCGCTCGGGCTGCGTTCGACCTGGCGCGACATTGCCTCCGGCGTGACCTACCTGCGTGAGCGCGCCGGCCACCTCCCGCTGCTCGCGATGGCAACGGTGGTCAACCTGTGCATGGTCCCGGCGTTTGCGCTCCTGCCGCTACTGGTGGTGGAGCAGGGCGGCGAGGCGGCGACGCTCGGTTGGCTGAACTCGGCATTCGGGATCGGGACGATCGCAGGCGGTGTCCTGCTCGGCGTCTGGGGCGGGTTCCGGCGCCGAGTTCACACGACCTTCCTCGGGCTGATGCTCGCAGGGGTCGGCACGGTGGTGCTCGGGACCGCGACCTCGGCGGCGACTGCGCTGGTTGGCATCGTGCTCCTCGGGGTGACGATTCCGTGCGTCAACGGACCGATTCAGGCCGTGCTCCAGGCGACGGTGGCCCCCGAGTTCCAGGGGCGCGTGTTCACGCTCTACACCAGTGCGGCCGGCGCGATGACGCCGCTCGGTTTCGCGATCGCCGCGCCAGTCGCCGAGCTGCTCGGCGTTCACGCGTGGTACCTCGCGGGCGGCGTTGCCTGTGTCGCGATGGGCGTCGCGGGCTTCCTGGTTCCGTCGATCGCACGGATCGAGGATGCCGAACCGGTCGCTGCGGCAGCCGGCGAGCTCCCGAGCGAGGCGTGATCTGCCGAGTGGCGCTGATCTCGCTCCGACACCCTGTCGACGTACGGCCGCTGCGCGATTATGCACAGGTTCCAGGTTTGCGGACCTCGCGAATGTCGCTTACGCACGATACGCAAACCTGGAACAACGTCCTTGGTGCACTGTCGGTGCGGATGCCGCGGATGCTCGGCGGCCTTAGAACTGCAGCGTAAACAGCGTTGTGCCCTGCTTGAAGGTCGTGTCCATTTGGTCAGCCGGGCCCTGGGTCTTGTACTGCTGCGGGATGGCGTCCCAGCCCTCATAGATGTTCCCCTTGATGAAGAAGCGCTGCTTCTCCGGCGGAGTTTCGGGCGTCGCGCCAAACACGTCGTAGATGGAGCCCGGCGGGGCCAGGCCCACCTGGTCTCCGAGCGCCACCACCTCGTCTCGGCCATCGCCGTCCACGTCCACCTGGATCCAGCCGAGGTGGAGTATCTCGGCGAAGGTCCCGTCGGTCAGCATACCGCGGAGCTCGGTATTGAAGGCCTCGATGATCTCCTCGGCGCCAGGCAGGTCCCGTCGCACGGCGAAGTGCAGCGTCCGTCGCGCCAGCGGCGTGGTCCCGAACTCGAGCGTGGCGGCGGCTTCCTGGGGCTGGTTGGTGAGCAGGTAGAGCGCCACCAGCCCATCCACCAGCATGTAGTCCACCTCGCCCGCGAGGAGCCTGTCGAGGTTCTCCTGGTCGTTGCGGCCGTTGATGAAGAGCACTCCCTGAGCCGAGTCAATCTCCTCGCCGTAGGCGTAGTGGCCGACCGCTGCCACTCGCTTGCCGCCGAGGTCCGTAATCTTGGTGGCAGCCACATCGCTGCCCTTGCGGCCCACCAGCACCAGGCGGTTTTCCAGATACGGGTCGGAGAACAGGAGGTCCCGCTCCCGTTCGTCGGACCGCCACATCGCGGCGCTCCCGTCGAACGACCCCTGCCGTATCCCGCGCACCACCTCCCTCCAGCCGACCACCTTGGTGATCGCCTCGATCCCGGCGCGCTCGAGTGCGGTGTGCACGATCTCGATCGCGATGCGGTGGTTGCCGGGTCGGTCGGTGAACGGCGGCCAGGCGTCGGACGCCAGCTGGAGTTCAGCTTGACCTGCCGCCTGGGCCGGCAGCACCACCAATACGACGACCACCAAAAAGGCGATTCGCTTCGCGTGATGAGCAAGGATCTTCATAGCCGGAACAAGATTTCGCGGAGTGATTCTATTCCGGATGCGTCCCCGAGGTCCCTGGTCCGATCCGGGTGCTCGCGCGCTCCCCATGGGTGCCACATCGACAGTTCCCATCCCTACTCCGAGTTCTTCACATACCTGTCAAACCACCGGATCTGCTCCCACAGGACGTGCTCGATGCTTTCGCGAGCCCGGTAGCCGTGGTCCTCGAACGGCAGCAGCACCAAACGGGCAGTACCTCCCGATCCACGCACGGCCTCGAAGAAGACCTCGGACTGGAATGTGAGGGTGCCAGGGTTGGAGTCCATATCACCGTGGATGACCAGCACCGGCTCGTTCACCTGGTCCGCGAAAAAGGTCGGCGAGACCTGAATGTAGACGCCGCGCGCCTCGAACAGCGAGCGGCGCTCGTACTGGAAACCGAACGGCTGGGTGGTCTTGTTGTAGGAGCCCGAGCGGGCGATGCCGGCCCGGAACAGATCGGTGTGGGCCAGCAGATTGGCCACCATGAGCCCACCGTGGCTGTGGCCGATCACGCCGATGCGTTCGGGATCGGCCACGCCGATCTCCACCGCCTTGGCCACCGCTGACTTAGCGTCGGCCACCAGCTGGGGCACGAAGGTGTCGTAGGTGGTCTCGGGATCTCCGATCATGGGCATGGCGGTACGGTCGAGCACGGCGTACCCCTCGAGAAGGAAGTAGAGATGGGAGGCGCCGTAGAACCTGCTGAATCGCCGGGTCGAGCCGCGCACCTGCCCCGCGGTGGACGGGTCCGAGTACTCCAGCGGGTAGGCGTACACCACGGTGGGCAGCCGCGTCCCCTCCTCGTAGCCCGGGGGTAGGTTCAGCTCGAAGCTGAGCGGCACGCCGTCCTCTCGTTCGTAGCGGACGAGACGCTTCTCGATTTGGCGCAGCTGGGGGGTCGGATCCTCGAAACGGGTGATCGGCGTTCTGGTGATGGCCCGAGTGGCTTCGCCTTCGGCTGCCTCGATCACCTCTCCTAAGGTGGCCAGTTCGTAGTTGGGCACGTCGACCGCGGACTCGGATCGCAGTATGAACCGGTCCTCATCACCGGCAAAGGCCACGAACAACTCGTAGCGTTGCGGATCGCAGCGGAAGAGGCGTTGGACCTCGCCCGACTCCATGTGGCGCAGGTCCAGAAAGGGCCGATCGCCCTCGTCGGTGCCGCCGCTACCCGAGAAGTACACCGCGTCCCCCTGCTGGTGGAGCACCCGCTGGCCGTTCGGCAGCGGGTGGGTCAGGGCGTAGCCGGGTGACGTGTAGCGGTCGCTCTCGTTGTGGTCGAACCACAGCCGCGAGGCACCCGTGTCCACGTCCAGCAGCCAGGCGTAGCGCCAGCGACGGATGCGTTCGCGCTGAGTAAGCATGAGCGTGCCCCCCTCGGCGCCCCACCCGCCCTGCCAGCTCACGATACGGTGCTCTGCGCGGAAGACCTCCTCGGCCTCCCCGGTGAAGGGCGCGCCCAGCCGCATCAGCCGGTCGCGGTGGGTGGCCTCGGCCACCGGGTTGCCACCGTCCAGGGCTTCGACCCAAAACAGGGTGTGCGGCGCGGTGGCGCGCCACGACGCGCTCCGAGGACCGAGAGGAACACCGTGGATGGGCACCTGGTCGGCCACGGGGAGAGAGGCAACTGTCGCCACCGGCGCACCGTTCGCGTTCCACACCTCGAGCTCGCTGGCGAAACGCCACCAAGCCACCGCGTGCGACCAGGGGCCCACCAGGCGCTTCACGAGCAGATACTTCCCGTCCGGTGAGAACTCGGCAGTGGCGTACACGGCGGGCCCACCGAGCATCTCCGTCGTTCCCGCCGCTGGGTCCACCACCACCAGCTCGGAGGTCGCATAGTAGGAAAACAGCGCGTCGTCGTGGGCGGTCGCGAGCAGGTTGCGCGCCTCGTAGGTGGATCGTGAGGTGGCCCCCGCCCCTTCGAGGACCTCGGGGCCGGCCGGGATGGCCGGCGGCTCGGGAGCCGAACCGCGCTTCGGGAAACGGCGGACCAGGAGGCGCTTCTGGTCCGGCAGCCAGCTCACGGCGCCGCCCAGGAGTTGATTGACCGCCAGGTTCTCGATCTTGGTCAGTTCGCCGCTGACGGAGCCCACCCACAGACCCATGTGATCCGCGTGCCGGACGATCAGGGCGAATCTCCGGCCGTCGGCTGTCCAGCTGACCTCGTGGATCTCGGCATCCTCCGGCAGCGGCAGGGCCGTCTCGTCGCCCCCTTCAACGGTGACGAGACGTGGCGAGGTGGCGCCGTGCCGCCCGTGGATGGTGCCGACCACCGGATCGACCCGAATGCCGGCCAGCACGTGCATCGGCGCCGCCAGCTCGGCAAGGGTGGGATAGAGGACAGGGTCGGCCAGCAGGAGATGCCCGCCCGTGGGCGAGCTCCACACCGTCGGAAGCCGGGGAGCATGCAGGACCTGCATCACCTCCGCGGGTGGGGTCTGCCACCCTGATGTCGGCTCAAGCGCGATCTCAGCAGCCCCGGTCTCGGGTGCACTCAGCGACGCGACAGCGACGAGCGCGGTCAGGACACGCAACATGGACAGCCTCCTGGGCTCCGTGTGGTCTGAACAGGTTGTGTTCCACGGAAATTGTTCTCGAAATAGCACCAGTCCGAGCCTCACGATTTTCAATTCGCGACGCCACGTTAACCAACTCCCGAGGAGTGAGTCAACGCGAAAGAACCGGCGCAGTTCCGGATCTACAGAGGCGCTGAAGATGATGATCTGGGGATTGACCTGGGGAGATTGAATCATGTGCCCGGTCAACGACTCGGGTACGCGATGCGGCTTACGGCGCCTGGAGCAACCGTCTTGATTACGTTCCGGGCACTCTTTCGGGGATTCGTCTGCGCCTTCTGGACGGAGCGCGCGATCCCCGTGGTAACGGCCGCGGGTCGACGCCGAAGGTCATCTCACCCCCGATAGGGGAACTTCTTGGCCAGCTCTTCCGTGAAGCCGGAGATCACCTGGTTGACGGGGTACTGCCAGTCGGTGGCCTGTGCCAGATCCGTCTGCCAGAGGACCGTCCCGTCGACGCTGTCGATGAGCTCGCAGTTGGCCCAGATGTCATGCGTCTTGACCAATCCCCACGGGAGAACGGGGGCGAGCCTCCCCTCGGTGACCTCGTTGACGACCGTCAACCCCAGATCGACGCCGAACGACTCGCCATCGGAGAGATAGCGGGTCTTCTGCACCGAGGTGCTGATCACCGCATCCACCCTGAGCACACGGGCCAGCGACTTGGCGGACATGGACCACGACTCGCGAATTCCAATTCCGGCGTCGTCGAGGAGACGGTTGGTGGTCTCGGGCGGCTGGATCTCGATCCGGATCGGGTGCTTCCTGTGCACGCTCGCCTGGTGGAGCAGGCGGTAGTAGTACGCCTCCTGGAAGGCCACGCTCTCCGCCTCCTCGATCAGGGCGATCTGCTGGGCCGTGAGATCGCGGGGCGGGTCCCCGGTGAGGACCATCTCGAACGGCAGCACGGCGATGACCTGGTGGTGTTGGGCCCGCTCGGCGAACTGCGGGGACTGGTAGTTGGCGGTCGAACATGCTGCGGCAAACAGCAGCACCGTCACCGAGAAGACTCTCCGGGATTTCATGTCTGCTCCTCCAATCCTCGGCGATCATTCGAGACGACCGCCGACCTTGGCAGGGCAATTCCCGTGCCAGCGATCGAACACCGGTTTGGGTTCTGCCTGAAATCAAGAGCCCACCAGGGAGGACACGGTGTCCCAGTGGAGGGGCGGGTTGGTGGGAGCAACCCGGCGAGAAGTGCGGGCTTAGGGTAGATTCAAGTCGGGAGCAATCCGAGACTCGATGAGTTCACGAACGTGAGCACGGCTGCGCGTCCATCAGTCATCATCCACGGAGAAGAGCAACCGGGGCGACTGCGAGAATCCAGCTCGTCAGTGAGCCGAGAAGGAAGTACTCAATGATGGAGTCCACCTCGAGCGGTTCCTGTTCGGTGTGCTCAGATGAAGCAGCCTCATTCTGAGATGACTCCTCCTCGGTCAGCTGAGACACCTTCGATATCTCTGGAAAACGAAGGAGGCTCTTTGCGGAGACGATCAGAGCGGCCGCCGTCGGTTCTCCGGCAAGGGCAACGCCGAGAATCATGAGAGGTTCCAACGGCTCGATCAGTCGTCCACCTCGGAGACGGCTTTCTGATCGTTCGATCTGGGTTCCCGCAGCCGTGAGAACAACGCGAACGACACCATTGGCGGTTGCGGTGAAAACGACGGAGATCCCGACGATGAGGACAAAACCATCCAAGCCGAGATCGGACAGGACGGGAAACGGGAGGGAGTCGAGCCAGATCGAAGCTCGAGCAGACTCTCGGAGATTCCGGAAGCCCTAAGTGGCCGTAAGGAGTCCCAACGGTGCGGAGAGCGCGACGATGGCCACCAATGGACGGGCATGCCCGCCTTCGGATACCCTGACTATCGACCAACCGAGAGATGCCGCAATGACGGTCACGTGCAGAGCGATCGCGGCCCAGCCGTCGCCACCACCCGTCAAACAGAAGCCTAAAGCCGCAGTCGCGAGACCAGCGGCCGTGGCCAGAATCCCGCGTCGCGCGCTCTTGACCTCGCCTCCGAGTCCCCCCGCGATCAGGTCACCAACACCTATGGCCAGTAACGCGAGGCCAAGAAGCGTCATGGCCCGAGCCCCCGCAAGAGCTGATGGGCCCTTACGACCGCCTTGGCTCCGCTTTCCTTTTGTCGCTTGGCCACGGCGGGCTGTGAGATCCCCAGCTCATTCGCAATGTCCGCCTGGCGATGGCCCAGCATGAGTCCCAAAGTGGCGCGGCTCGCTCGGTCGTCCATCGCCGACAGAAGCTCGTCCCGACAGAGTAGGAAAGCGTTGAGGGTCGCCTGTGTTTCGGGATTCAATCCGAGCACCGCCGTGCGCAGGCGCCTGGGCCATCCACGACGAGACACGGCGTTGGACACCTCGTCCAAGGCCTCGCGCGCATTCCACCATGCGGCACCGGTCTGGGCCATGGGCGCCAGCTCTGGATCATACGCAGTGATTTCTCCCCAGCCGATACCGAAACGAACGTCGCACGTGCCGGCAAGTCGTAGTTGCACCATGAGACATGCATCCAGTGCGGCCGCGACGGTTTCATACACGGCCTGAAACTCGTCGCCGATCGTCATCTGCAGCGGCTGGATCGAACGAATGCCACGATTGACCTCTTCGAGTGTCTTCTTGATCAGCATGAACAGGGCGCCTTGATCGTCATGCAGGCGAGATCCTACGAGGTCGCCGATCACCGCTGCCACGTGACCATCGGGGGTTATCACGCCCGGCATCACGGCATTAATATAACTCATAGAGCTATTACTGGTAGATACGCCCCATAATGTTATAAATCGATTTTATATCCACCGAGGCTATTAGATCCGCCTCACGAGGTTTCGACCAGACAGCCGGCCCTCCTCCGAGGCTCACAAAACGTCACACCGGCCGTTCCACGCTTTGCCGCATGCCGCCATCACCCACCCCACAAGATCTCTGTCGCCATCCATGTCGCGAGCTGCGTTGACAACACGCTCATAAATCCCTACATCGTTTGACTTTGTCGTCAAGAACGCGCCTGGTCAGGGTCGATCACCCGGGCAACGACTTGGATTTCAGCAGGTTGTCCTCCATCATCTTGAGCTCGTCGATGCCGGAGATGATGATGTCGGGATCGACCTCCAGGGTTTCGGCGGGCGCCTTGTCCTTGTAGTCGACCTGCGACAGGACGAACGCGATGCAGTTGAGTCTCGCCAGCTTCTTGACGTCGGCGCGGACGATCGTCCACGGCGCGATCGTGCGATTGGTCTCCGACAACATCTGGAACTTCTTCACCGTGTACTGGTCCCACAGGTTCTGCGCCTGCTCGTCCACGGGCGAGATCTTGTACTGCTTGAGAAGGTCACCGTGGCGCGATTTGAATCGCCGGAGCTGCTCCTTCTTGGAAACCGAGAAGTAGAACTTGAAGAGCTTGATGCCGTCCTTCACCAACATCTGCTCGAAGAGCGGCACGTCCTTGAGGAAACGCTTGTTCTCCTCGTCGGTGCAGAAGCCCATGATCGGCTCGACCATGGCGCGGTTGTACCAGGAGCGATCGAAGAACACGATCTCACCGGCCGCCGGCAGGTGGGACGCGTAGCGTTGGAAGTACCACTGGGTGCGCTCCCTGTCGCTCGGCTTCTCGAGCGCGACCACGCGCGCACCGCGCGGGTTCATGTGCTCGGTAAACCGCTTGATGGTGCCACCCTTGCCGGCCGCGTCGCGGCCCTCGAACAGCAGCACCAATCGCATACCATCGACCCTGACCTGAGACTGCATCTTCATGAGCTCGATCTGGAGGTCGTGGAGCTTCCGTTCGTAGTCGAGGGTCTTCTGTTTCACCCACACAGGAACGCGGCCCGTTTCTTCCCCCCGCTCACTGTATTTGAAGGCGGTGTGCTCGCGGAGCTTGAGGTCTCTCGGCTGCCTCGAGTCTTGCTCTGCCGACTCTCTTGAGGCCGCCTTCTTCTTTGTCGAGGAGTTCTTCATGATTGCTTCGCTCCCTCCAGTCTGCCGGCCGACACCCTCTCAGCGCATGAACGTGCCGAACTTCCGCTTTTGCTTCTGCATGATCTTGAGCTCCCGGTCTCCCCTGATGACGATGTCCGGGTTTGGGGTGAAGTCGAGGGTCCGGCTCCGGCCCATGTACTTGATCTGATTCAGGATGACCTTGATGGTCTCGAGCCTGGCGAGCGCCTTGTCGTCGGAACGGATGACAAACCACGGCGTCTCCGGGGTGTGGGTCTTCTTCAAGAGCCGATACTTCATCTCGGTGAAGTCGTCCCACAGCTCCTGCGCCTGGAGATCCACCTCGCTCAGCTTCCACTGCCGCAGGGGATCGTTCTTCCGTCGTTCGAAGCGGCGTGCCTGCTCCTCTCTGGAAACCGAGAAATAGAGCTTTATGAGAGTGGTGGCCTGGTCGGCGATGATCCGTTCCTCATACCCGACCACCCTGTCCATGAACCGTTTGTACTGGGCCTTCGTACAGAAGCCCATCACCGGTTCGACCAGGGCACGGTTGTACCAGCTGCGGTCGAAGAGAACGATCTCGCCAGCGTGGGGAAAGTGCTCGATGTAGCGTTTCATGTGCAGCTCTGTCCGCTGGATCTCGGTGGGTTTACCGAGCGCGATGACCCGGTACCGTTTCTCGTTCATGTAGCGCGCCACACGGCGGATGGTGCCGCCCTTGCCGGAGGCATCGCGGCCGTCGAACAGGATGATCGCCTTTCTGTTGGTGCGCTCGAGGTGTTGTTGCAGCTTGATCAGCTCGGCCTGGTAGGGCTTGAGCATTTCGGAACGGAAGTGCTTGGCGAGGGCCGCATCGATGAACTCCCGTCGGTCCTTCTTCTTCATGCCCTTGTGAACGGTCCTTATCTGCTCGATCATGGTCGCGGCCTCGTCGGCCGGCTCGACGCGTTCCACGACCGCACGGATCCTCGATCTCGACCCCTCAGCTGCCTCTCGCTCGGCACCGGGCCGCGTTTCGTGTTTTTCTTTCGCCGTCACCGTCATCCTCCCGAGCACCCGGTTATTGAAACGGACTTTCAAGTATAGCGGCACCCGAAGTCTGCCCGAGTCCAACTCGTCCATACCGGCGTGGATCGGCAACGGCCACGTCCATCGGCCTCCCGATGGAATCCGCCAGGAATGGAACGAGCGCGACGGTCACGCACCCTCGATGGCCGATCGCTTCATGGAAGGGCTGCGAAAAGCCGGGATGGAGAACCCCTCCGAGTCGCCGTGAACAATGAGAGGCTGCCGCCGGCAGGGCGGCAGCCTCGTATCGTCGCCGGGCCAAACGGATCAGCCATCCAGGAATGCGATGATGTCCTCTGCCGCGGCGATGAGCGCTGCTCCCTGCTCTGCGGTGAGAATCCCGTCCGACACGAAATCCTCCACCTGATGGATGAACGCCTCGAGCTGATTCATCGCGGCGTTGATCTGGCCGCGGGCGATCTTGTCCTGGATTCTTTCCAGCTTGGAGATCAGGGCGTTGCCCTGGCCGTGATTGAGCACACCGTCCGCCACCAGATCCTCGACATCGCCGATCAACAGATCGCCCTGCTCCTCGGGGGAGCGCTCGCCCACGAACACGGCAGCCGTCCGCGCGGGCACTCCAAAGGTGCCGGTTGCTCCGTCGAAGGTCGCCATCCGCACGATCGGGTCCGTCGAGCTCTCCTGCACCGGGTGGAGCCCGATCTCCAGCCCGATCAGCTCCGACATCGGGAAGCTGACGTAGGCGTCGCTGGCGTTGATGATGGTAACGAGACGCTCGGTGGTCCGGTCGATCACCCCCTCGTCGTCCGTGATGCTCATGACGATGAGGCCGGGGATCTGGGTCGGACCGGTGTTGTGGAACGCGACCCGGGCCTGGATCTCGGCGGCGGTCTCCAGCCTGAACAGCTCCGAGCTGGAGCGGATCTGCAGCAGCTCCCGTACCCCGTCGGCCGCCGCACCGATGTCGCCGGGTCCCGGCATCAGCAACGGGTCTGCCAGCAGCGGCTGCATGATCGACCAGTTGTCCTGGTTCCTGCTCGCCAGCGGCAGCCCGACGCCGAAGTTGTTCGCCTGGTAGGTGAAGTCGAGCCTGTTGAACCAGTCGCCGGAGTTGAAGCTGTCGCGGTCGAACGACTTGGAGCGCAGCAGGTCACTGCCGGCGTGCATGAACGGCACCCCCTGGCCGAGCAGCACGGTGCTCAGAGCCACGTTCTGGATCCGCACGCGGTCCGCCATGCTGGTGCCGATCGGCGCCTTGTAGGTGTTGATGTCGTGCAGCGTCTGATTGTCGTGATTCGAGATGTAGCTGATGTCCTCCTGCGGGTCCTCGGTGTAGCCGGCGGGCTGGCCGTTGTAGTCGACGTCGGCGCCGCGCACCAGGTTGCCGTTGCGGTCGGTGAACTCGTAGTCCGCGAGGTTGCCCGCCATGCCGACCCGGATCCGGTCGCCGAGCAGCAGCAGCGTGTCCAGCTCGTCAGGAGAGCCGCTGTTCAGCGCGTTGGGGTCGTAGAACAGACCGTTGGCGAAGCCCTGCCGCCGGACGAGGTCGTCACCGCTGTCGAACCGTCCGCCGCCGCGGACCGCGTCGCGGAGCCGGTCGTTGAAGGTGCCGATGCCGGTGCCGCCGAGGTTGAGCTGAGTGGCGTTCACGCCGCGGAAGTTGTCCGCCACCTCGCCGAAGTTCCAGCCCTCGCCGTAGATGTAGACCGAGCTGCCGTCGACGCCGTGCTCGGCCATGGTCAGCCCGTCGAGCGCCATCCGCACGTTCTCCATGTTGCTCACCATGTGGTGACCCATGAGGTCGAAGCGGAAGGCGTCGACCTTGTACTCGACCGCCCACGTCACCAGCGAGTCGATCATGAGCTTCTCCATCATGGCGTGCTCGCTGGCGGTGTTGGGACAGCAGGTGCTGGTCTCCACCTGACCGCGGTCGTTGAGGCGGTGGTAGTAGCCCGGAACGATCCGGTCGAGCACCGACCTCGGATCCTGACCGGCAGCGCTGGTGTGGTTGTAGACGACGTCCATCACCACCCGCAGGCCCATTTGATTGAGCGCCTGCACCATCTCGCGGAACTCGACGATCCTGGTGGCGCCGTCGGGATCGGTGGCGTAGCTGCCCTCCGGCGTGGTGAAGTGGAACGGGTCGTATCCCCAGTCGAAGCCGTCTGCGTCCTCGTACATCGTGACCAGGTCCTGCTGCTGGTCAGAGTCCGGCGGATACGTCCCCAGCACCGCCGGGTCGGGCGCCTGCCACTCGGCCTTGTTCTCGTTGACGACGGCGAAGTCGAACACCGGAAGCAGGTGGAGGTGGGTCAGGCCGGCCTCCTGGAGCGCTCCCAGATGGTCGATCCCGTAGGCGTCCGAGAGTGTGAACGCCTTGTAGGTTCCCTTGAACTCCTCCGGCACCGAGGGGTCGTTGACGCTGAAGTCGCGGACGTGGATCTCGTAGATGCTGATGTCCTCGGGCGCGGCCAGCCCCGGCTTTTCGAGCTCGTCCCAGCCCATCGGCTGGAGCATCGGATCGCTCAGGTCGAGGATCTGGCTGCGCGTGCTGTTCATGGCCAGGCCGAGCGAGTACGGGTCGGTGACCAGGTTGGTCTCCACCTGCGCGGTGCCGTGGACGTAGACCTCGATCTCGAACAGGTAGTACTGGTAGTTCCAGCTCGAGTCACCGCTGACGCTCCACACGCCGCTGGCATCGTCCCAGGTCATCGGCTGCGTGGTGCTCGGCGTCGCCGGATCGGCATCCTCAAACAGGTGGAGGGTGACCGACTTGGCGGTCGGCGCCCAGACGCGAACCGTCGGCTGACCGGTCTCCCAGCCCACGCCCAGCCCGTCGCCGTAGGTGTAGAGATCGTCGAGCACTCCCGGAATCTGCAGCCCGGTGGCGTCGATCGACAGGCCATCGCCGGCCACCGCAGAGACGGCGATCTGACCCTTGAGGATCTCCGGGACCATCGCCAGGTCAGCGGACTCGATCTTGAGCGCCGGCAGCGACGCCAGGTGCGGGAACTTGGCCTGGACATCGGCGGGCAGACCGAGCGGATCCGGGAGGAGCGGGATGCTCGAGCCCCCGATGATTCCGTCCGCGGTGGCCTCGAGGCCTCCGTCGGGCGCGTACTGGAGGGCGAAGGTCGCGCCGGCGGTCGCACCCGCCGACCAGGCGATGGTGTCCCCGCTCACCCAGTACGCCCGTTGCTCGTCGATGTTGCCGGGGTTGCCCCCGGCCGGTTCGGGAAGCGGGTAGATGTAGGGGAATTCTGGATCCGCACCCTGCACCTGCCAGACCTCGCATCCGTTGGCGGCGAAATCGAGGAACTGATCGGGTCCCGGATCCTTCTCGTCACCTTTGTGGATGATGTAGGCCAGACCAGGGGCACCTTCGATGATGTCGACATCGAATACCGGCCCGAAGGTGTCCTGATCCGTCGGACGAACCGGCTCCTGCCAGGACGGGTTCGGATTGAGCGCTCCGTCCCAGACGTGCATGCCCCAGAAGTCGTTGAAGTCGGAGCTGGTGTAGTCGCCGTAGTCACCGTCCGGCCGGTGATAGTGGATCGCCGCGGAGCTCTGTGCTGCACACTCCTGTGAGAAGACCGTCTCGTCACCTGACTGGATCCAGACCGATGCGGCTTCGAGCGGCACGAAGCTCTGGTCGGGCCCGGGGTCC